>PYJC01000086.1 GCA_003635255.1 Candidatus Poribacteria bacterium
ATCACACAGGTGTATCACCAGAAACGCCCACATTCGGCGTTAGGGTATCTGACACCTATGGAATTTCAACGACAAACCTTCTCTTAACTTTGCGAAATTGTGGTCTGAATAAACGTTGGCACTTCAAAGTATGAACTGAGGCCTGCTTGTCCATCGGCTACATGAGTTATCTTTTTCTTGAGTATTGTTTGCATTGTTTTCGTATACTCTTGAGGTCTGTCACTACCTTGGAACGGGGATTTGGCACCATCTATGCCAGCAGGATCTGCACCGGGTTTCGTGAAAGGAGGGTTCTGAATAACAACATCAAACGTTTTGTAAGGAAATTCCTTTTGGAGATCAACTATCCTATTTTCTTTCCCTCCAACCTGTTTAGCTTCCCTATCAAATAACTTCAGATCATCAAGCAATTCAAGTGAACCTACCGCGTAATCACCATTGTCTAATTTACCATAAGGGGCAGTAAGAATACGCGTGCCGCCAAGTTTCATATTAGCATACCTACTCGCAAGTGCTGCAGCGGTAAGATGTGTCGCGTTCGGCATAATATCTACACCACCAATGTTCTTTTCCAACATCCGCTGATGGATGTCCCTACCGTTTCCACCAGATTGTTCATAGAGAGCCAAGACGCGTTGATAGACACCGTTCAGCAGTGCCCCTGTGCCGCATGCAAAGTCTGCAATTTTTGGGAGTTTACCTCTCGGGAGTTCAGGCATCACAAGCGTAGAAAGCAGCACGGCACTTTCTGGAAGAGTATAGTTTGCCTTGACATATTTCCGATCGGTAATTAACTTTTGAAACACTATCCCGGCGAGTTCATGGATTTGTGCTATGCCGGTATCAACGAGGTCCTTGGCTGCTTCACATAGAAGTTTCAAGATATGTTTAACCAGTCTGTCGTCCGTTGCAAGTGCTTCAACAAGGTCACGGGCATCTTCAAAGATTGGACGGTAATTAACCTTGAGAATTGCATTCCAGTCCTCAATAACATCAGCATAATCAATTGTAGGCAGAAGTTGACGGAGCGAGCGGACAGATTCCATTTCTGTTTTGCCAGCGAGGGAACTCTGAAATACAAAAGCATCGGTGATAATCAGGGCTGCCATACGGAGCGTTTGTGTATTCGGTTTTTCTTCTGTGTCATTTTTCTCTTTAGAGAAGACCTCTTGGTGCAAAATTGCCTCAATTTTTGTGCCAATAGCAGGATGCTCAACGATAGCATCTTCAAGTAGATATGCTGCTTTGTTGATACTTTTCTCCATCTCTTCAGCAGCCTCTTCAAGTTGGGAATTCGGCATTGCACCGATGTGAAGTGCATTTGCGATGTCACCTACAGTGCCTGTTGCCCATCCGTTTGTTGGAAAGTGTGCAACGGTATCACCGACCGTATTGACAAGTTTGTACTGAAGATCATCTGCCTTGCGCAGTTGTGGATTGATATCTGCTCCTGCCATCGTCTTAAAACGGTCAGGATAAAGGATCGCCATGACGTTGTTCAGGGTTTTTCCAACGACGTGGTATTCCGTTTCAAGTTCAAGCACAAGTCTTGTTTCCGCTTGTTCAATAAGATTTTTGGCGTTGGTAGTGGTAGCAAATTTGGCTTCAATTCCTACTGGTTCTCTGCCTCGCTCAATCACGAGTGCATCAAGTTCACTGTTGCCCTTGATAAACGCATGTACAGCCGTTTCGAGTTCCCATCCGTGGCGCATGTTTCGCAGGATGTTCACCAATTCGTTCGTGATTGTTGTTTCGCGTTGGTTCGGCATAATATTTCCTTAGGGTTGTTTTCGATGGTTATGGATCTGGTGCGGTTAGGAAACCGAACCATAGGTGTCAATTTAGGGAGTAACAGCCTTTCTACAAATGCCGCCCCTACGGGGCTTGGTTTTTGGCAGAGGCACATTTCTACACAGATGCCGTCCCTACGGGACTAAAGAGGGCGTTGAAGTATCCAAGGTTTATGTCTAAGGTCCGGTTCGGTTAGGAAACCGAACCTACCGGGCCTGGGTCTGAGACGGTTATTATTTTTAAAATTGACACTTATGGTGGGGTTGCAAACCGAACCTACCGGACTTGGGGATCAATGCCACCATTTTTCTAAAATTGACACTTATGGTTCGGTTAGGAAACCGAACCTACCGAGTTGAGAACATCATTTTATATCGAATAGAATTCCGAAGCGTTTTCGTAAAAGAGTCTGTTTTTCTCTGCATCTGACGCATCTTCGACAGCCCATAGGAGTGCGTCTACCCATTCCTGATATGTTGCCGCCAGGGTACACACGGGCCAATCACTCCCGAACATGAGTCGCTCATAGCCGAATGCTTCTATCAGATGCTGGATATACGGCTTGAGTTCTTCACGCGTCCAATTCTCGCTTGCGGTTGTCACGATCCCGGATACTTTGCAGTGGACATTCTCGAAATCGGCGAGTTCCCGGATATGCGATGCCCACGGCTCAAATTGCCTACCTTTTATGTCTGGTCCCCCGCAGTGATTAAGAGCGTGCCGCACATCTGGTGTCGCCTTGACTAATTCGATTGCCGCCGGCAGCTGCGTGCTGTTCGCACAGAGTTCAAAGGAGAGATCAAATTTTGTCAGCAATTTCACGCCGTTAATCAGTTCAGGAGCGGCATAGAACTGTGGATCGGGATGGTGCCACGCCATCCGACGTACCCCAACGACGAGTCCGAACCCTACAAGCTGTTCAAGAATAGCCTCGGCGTTCGGTTTCTCCAACGGTGCTGCTGCCGCGATTGCGCCTATCATGCCATCTGTCTCAGCGATTTCTGTTAACCACTCTACCTCCTTGACGACATCCGTTTCAGCGGGATCTCCCTCAACGTGTACGGATTTGATGACGTTAAGGTCACCGATCGCTTCACGATAGTCTTCCGGTGTATACCGCTTTCCCAACAGATCAAAGCCTTCGAGCCAAGGATATTCCAAGTTTTCAGTATCCCAGAGGTGTTGGTGGGTATCAATTATTTTGAGCATCTATATTTCCTCATTTTTAGGGGTTAGGCATGTTTTTGCCTGAAAGTATAGCACGGTATTGGAATACCGTCAAATTCGGGGTTTTCAGTTATCAGCACTATCCCTTGTGGCAAGCATTACTGAAAAATGATTTGAATTTTACAGAAATATCTCGTATAATTTTTTAACCTAAGAGATATTTAAGAAAAAGAATAAAAACAGAATTTGGAGGCGTTTATTATGCTTTGGGCTTTATTTGATCCGCTCTATCTCATAATCCTTGCGCCGGGACTTGCATTGTCTCTATACGCAACATTTCGCACAAAATCGACATTCTCAAAATACTCGAAAGTCGGGTCGCGCAGCGGGCTCACTGGAGCAGCGGCTGCCGAACTGATGCTTAAAAGGCACGGTGTGAGCGGTGTCCGGATTGAACGTTCAGGTGGGTGGTTAAGCGACCACTACGATCCGTCTAAGAAGGCATTACGGTTGTCTGAGGATGTCTATTCGAGTCAGTCGCTCTCCGCAATAGGTGTCGCCTGTCATGAAGCGGGGCACGCGATGCAGGATGCGCAGGGTTACGGCATGTTGGGTCTGCGTACTGCGCTTGTTCCTGCGACCAATTTCAGTTCAACCTTTGCGTATATTTTGCTGATAGCAGGCGTCTTTCTCCAGTTCACAGGCTTGATATTCCTCGGCGTATGCCTATTTTCAGTGGGTGTCGTTTTTTCGTTGATAACGCTTCCTGTTGAATGGGATGCCAGCAGACGTGCGAAAGTCGCAATAGATGAAGCGGGGATGCTCTCACCGGAAGAGAATCGACACGCGAGTAAGGTGTTGAACGCGGCGTTTTTAACCTATCTTGCTGCAGCGGTGACAAGCGTCCTCACACTGGTCTATTACCTGATACGGCTGGGGGTGTTGGGTGGTGATGAATAATAGAATAGTGGCGCGGCACGGAACCGCGCCGATAGGGGAATTACGGGCTTACGCCTTGTTTTCGATATCGACACCGGGCCACTGATCGTCTTGCTCGGTAATGTCGACGACGATACCGTCGGGATCTTCCACTTTGAAAGCGACTGAAAGCAGTTCGTCCGAATTGGGATCGTAAGGTTTGCTGCCATCTAAGCCTTCCCAAGTGATCTCAAAGCCGAGGTCTTCACACCGCTGTGCGGCTTCTCGTAAATTTGGGACCCGGACACCGATGTGGAGATAGTCTAACATTCCGCCGACGTGTTCGGGACGTTCGGGACCGCGGTGTTGAAATACACGGAAATTGTGATAACCATCGGTGAGATCGTAGCAGCCGTTCATCGTTGAGAAGACGCGTAATCCGAGCGCATCGCGCCAGAAACGGATGCTCTTCTCCAGATCGGTCGTTCGGACACCGATGTGTACGAGTGTTGTTGACATAAGAGATTTCCTTTTGTTACGGCACACAGCGCGTGCCTTTCTATAAACATGCCGCCCCTACGGGGCTAAAGAGTTTCTCTGACCCAGTAAAAGGTAGGTGTCAGTTCCAGAAAGTCCATAATTATGTAAATTCTGTCTGAATGATATTCGTATAGTTGCACTTTAAATCCAGACGGTTGGTTCGCGGTTTTCTGCGCGGTGCTCGTAGAGGACTTTGACATCATCGGGTAACCCATCGAATGTTTCACCCGGAATTGTGGCAGTATTAACACCGAAGAGTTCTAAATTCAGCCACCACGGTGCGTATCTGACGACAACTGCAGTGCGTTTACCGGCGCTCGGGTTTTCTGCGTTGGAGTGCCAAATTCGGCTGTCCATGATAAGGACACTGCCAGCACTTCCGATGGCTTGCATTTCACCGTCAAGCGGGTTTCGGTCGCCGATACCGTCCTCTTTGCCTCTGGGGTTGCGAAGGTCTACATGGGTCTTAGGCACAATCCAAGTGCCGCCGTTCTCAGTGGTAAATTCAGAGAGCATCCAGAGGGTTGTAATACCGATAACAGCACTCGGGAACGGTTGAGTGATGTGCCACTTCTGGTTTAAGTCGTAGGGAAAATCGGAGTGGTATGCCCGCACTAATTCATAATGTGGGGGACGAATCTTATACTCGGTTTGCGAGATACGGACCTGGGGTCCTAACACTTGACGGATAGTGGCGAGAAGTCGCTCATTCGCGAGATGTGCGGCAAATTTTGGCATGAAACTGATAACATTACGTTCCCATCTGCCGTGCTCTTTGCTGAATTCATTATAGTCTACTTCTGAGGTTTCGACCTCTTCACGGACCTCGTCAACGACCCTCGCAGGAACAACGTCTTCCAAGACGCACCAGCCTTCTTCCCGCAATTGCGTAACATAAGGTTCGACGGTTTCCAATAAGTTGTCTGCCATTGCAGCCTCCTTGTCTGTCATGAATCGCAATCGGTTTCTCGTTCGCGGTTATAGCGAACTGCAGTCTTAATCAGCGGCGCAAGACGCATCACCTTGCCGAGGGAGCCGTTGATGCCAATCTCGCGTGTTGTAATGGCACCGATAACGTTGAGTTCGCCTGTCCAAAATCTGTAGGCGACATCGCCTGTCATAGTGAGTTCAACGTCTGGATTCGCGTTATCACATACACCGCAGACGATACTATATTTGCCATTTGCTGCAGTTAACGTCATCGTACAATCCGGCGAGGTATAGTTAAACTGGACGCTCAGCGTCAAGGATTTGAGTGCCTCTTGTGCTTCCGGTAACGTTGCAATTTCTGCAAACAGTTCACTGATATAACCATAGAGTTGTTCAGATGTTTCAAATATAGCCATAGTTTGCGATATAGCATACCGTAGCAACGCTTATGAAGTCAAGTAACTTTTTAAGAAAATTTTAGGAGTTATAAAATGAAAAGATCAAGTGCTTTAGAACGTATCTCCGATGCATTAGGCGGTGAGCAAGGCTTGAGGCGGTTAAGAAACGTCTTCGGTATCCCGAGTTTCTGCTATAAGTCCCCTATAGGATGGATAGACATCATCGCGGAGGAGAACCGTATTTTGCGTGCTTCCTTTAGTGAAGAAACACCTTCGTCTGGACCTACTTTCCCCCCAACTCTCCCTGTTCTCACCAGAACGATTAAATTGTTAGACCTCTATTTTGCTGGAGGCCCGATTGATTTTGTTGAGATATCGGTACAATTAGCATATACGACAGACTTCCAGCAGCAAGTCTGGAACGCCATTCGGCAGATTCCTTATGGAGAAGTGCAGAGTTATCAATGGATTGCGGACCAGATAGGAAAACCGAAGGCTGTTCGTGCGGTTGGTAACGCCGTTGGTGCGAACCCTGTCTCTATTCTCATTCCGTGCCATCGTGTTATCAGGAGCAATGGTGCATTAGGCGGCTATGGTGGCGGATTAGAGCGGAAACGCCAACTGTTAGCACTTGAGGGACACGATATTGAAAAATTTAAGTAAAGTGCTTTTCCATAAGATAATTTTAACAGACCTCTGGGAGCTTTAAATGACATCAGAAAAAAAATTAGGAAAATCCACCCAAGCCATCCATGCGGGTGAAAGGCAATCGTCTCCGACCCAAAAAAGCGGGATACCGCTTCTACCGCCTATCTATCAGAACAGTACTTTCCGTTTTACGACAGCTGCGGAATGTGCGGAAGCATTCCGAGACGAAGAGAGCGGTTATGTCTATACCCGTTGGGGGAACCCGACACAAGAGGTATTAGAGAAGAAACTTGCCGTGCTTGAGGCAGGCGAAGCCGCACTTGCGACGGCATCGGGGATGGGAGCGGTGAGTACCGCACTGCTTACCGCTTTAGCCGACGGTGGACACGTCGTCGCTATGGAAAACCTCTATTCCGCGACGTTCCAAATCCTCAGTGAAGAACTCCCACGCTTCGGAATTGAGACGACATTCGTCGATGCTACAGACCCTTCACAAATCGAACGCGCCATCAGACCTGATACGAAGGTGCTCTATCTTGAAAGCCCAACGAACCCGCTCCTTAAACTGATAGATTTGCGGGCATCTGCCGAGATAGCAAAAGCGCACGATATGATCTCGATCATTGATAACACCTTTGCGACCCCGTGCGGGCAGCAACCGATTACGCTCGGTATCGATGTCGTTGTCCACAGTATGACGAAATATTTGAGTGGTACCGGTGCGGTCATTGCGGGAGCAATTATCGGGCAGAAGGCATTCGTTACACGCGCCAAAGAAGGAGCACTGCGCAACTTCGGGGCAGTTATTAGCCCGTTTAATGCCTGGCTAACATTACAAGGGATCACAACGCTGCCGCTACGATTTGCGCGGCACTGCGAAAATGCGGTGCGAGTGGCGGCGTTTCTCGAAGCACATCCGGCAGTGGCGTGGGTTCGTTATCCCGGTTTGCCGAGTCATCCACAACATGAACTCGCCAAACACCAAATGGATGCTTTCGGGGGTATGATAACGCTGGAACTGAAAGGTGGACGCGCAGCGGGTGAACACCTCGTTGATCGGCTCCAACGGTGCGCGCTTGCGGTTAGTTTGGGAGACGTACGGACCCTAATTTGCCATCCGGCATCAACGACGCACTCACATGTTCCAGCAGAAATCCGTCAGCAGATCGGCATCGCAGATGGTTTGGTCAGAATCTCTGTTGGCTTAGAGGATGTTGAAGATATCCTCGCTGACCTCGAACAGGCTTTAGAGTCCTGTGCTCCGTAGCGTTCGTATATAATTTTCGTTGATATTGTTTGACTTGTGCGTTGCCTCGCGATGTGGTTCTGGGAACTCTGTGAGCAGCTTCTGATACGCCGCTACTGCTAAATCCGTTTCACTATTGTCCTCATAAATTTTTCCGACCGAATATTGCGCCATCCGTCGAGTGTCATAATCGTAGGTAGCATTATCCGCCACTTTTTGAAACGCATCAACAGCAGTTGTTATATCCTCGTTCGCAAGGGCGATGCGTGCGATGTAGATTTGTGCGCTGGCGACATTTTCGTTGCGTGGGAACAGATCAATCCCTTTCTCAAGCTCGGCGATGGCTTCATCGTACTTCTCAAGCCTTCCATAAGCCCATCCCATGTAGAAATATGCATCCTGCCCGACTTTGGTGTCTGGATAGAGATCGATGACCTTTTGGTAGCCTTCAAGTGCCTCCTGATATTTCCCCTCTGCGAGATACGCCTGCGGGATACCGAAACTCGCCAAGGGTGCGAGATCAGGATCCCCCGAATCAACGACGTTTGTGAACTCCACGCGCGCGTTTTCGTATTCCTGCATGTTGAGATAGATTTCGCCTGTAACGTATAAAATCTGATAGAGTATCGGGCTGTCGCTGAAGGGTTCTCGAAGTGTATCAAACTGCACGAGCGCGTTGTTCAATTCACCTTTCCCATAGTAGCACATTGCTGTATTAAACTGTGCTTGGTCCGACAGTTCACTGCCGGGGTATATTGTTATTAATTGGTTGTAAAGTGCGATGGCGCGGTCATAGTACGCGTCAAGCGATTCAAGTGTACCCGTCTTTTTTAGATCTTCTGCGATCTTATAAGAAGCGAAAGCGATGGCGTACATCGAATCGTCCGCCCACTCACTGTCGGGATAATTATTGATGAGTCGGCGGAAGAGTGCGAACGCCTCTTCATCGGTGCGTGGCAGGCGTGAGGCGAGTTGATAGATCGCATCATCTGCCCACATGCTATCAGGATAGTTCTCGAAGACCTCACGGTATGCAGCTCGGACTTCGCGCAAATGGTTTTTGTCGGGACTATCAAGTTCCACCGGTGGTTCATCGATTTGTTTTACTGCTGTCCACGCTTTGTCTGCGTTGTCGTAGTAGTGCTCGTAGCTGGTGTTGTTTCCGGTGATACGCCCCAGCCAAAACCCACCCGCGAGCGCGATCAGCACGCAGATCTCTGCGATTATGAACTTCTTCATCTTTCTTCTCCTTACGAAGTTTCTTCTCCTTACGAAGTATTGATGCCAAGTATGTTAACAAGAGTGTTAAAATATGTCAAGCGCGGTTTCCACAAGCAGAGATATTCAGTTATCATAGGAATAGCGATCAGTTATGAGTACACGTTACTTGTGAGATACGCTTGCCGATTTTTTTCAGTTTACTGTAGCAAATTTCGTGCCGAATCCGAACAACACCGCGCTGATAAGATTCTTTATAAAACACCCAAAAATCCTGCACAAAATAGGGCATATTGTAGCATCCTGTTGCACGAAATGGGGCAGATTTAACAAACGATTCGTGTTATCGGATGGCTCGCTTCCGATTAATTCCTTGACAACATAAAGATAGTTTGGTACAATGAGTAAAAGATGATATGTACATTTCTGCTTACCAGAAAGGCATAAACTCGGTTTTTGATAAAATAATTAACAATAATAGAACCTAATCAAGTTGCCTCGTTGCAACGACCTTTTCGATAAAGGTAACCTTTATAAAGAGAGGATTCTTTGTGCGTAAATTTTTGTTCCGCGTTTCCGCGTTAGTTTTAGCGATTTCATTGGTAATACCTCTCCTCGCAAGTGGCGAAGAGAGTATATTGGACAAAGTGAAAAATAGAGGGCGGCTGATCTGTGGGGTGAACAAAGAGTTGCCTGGTTTCGGTTTCCTCGGTCAAGATGGTAAATGGAAAGGTTTCGACGTAGACTACGGCAGAGCGATTGCTGCTGCTGTGTTAGGTGACCCAGACAAAGTTGAGTTCCGTCCCTTAAAGGCTGCTGACCGTTTTCCCGCCCTTCAGACAGGTGAAATAGATGTTTTAATCCGCAACACCACTTGGACGCTGACCCGTGATACCGACTTAGGTGCTGACTTCGCGCCGCCAACCTTTTATGACGGTCAGGGTTTTATGCTCCGTAAGGATCTCGGTATAACTTCGCTCAAGGAGTTGGCAGGTGCCACTATTGGTGTCACTGCTGGTAGCACTACAGAGTTAAACCTCGCCGATACCACCCGCGCTTTAGGGATCGAAGTTGAACCTATTGTTTTTGAAGAAACTGAGACGCTTTACCAGAGTTACGATCAGGGGCGTTGCGATGCGGTGACAAGCGATAAGTCGCAATTAGTCTCCCGCCGCCAATCACTAAAAAATCCAGATGACCATGTTATTCTTGACGTAACCATTTCAAAGGAACCTTTGGGGCCTGTTACCGTCCACGGAGATAACAAGTGGAATGATGTTGTGAGTTGGGTTGTTTACGCCACGTTCTTTGCCGAAGAGCACGGCATCACGCAATCCAACGTCAACACCTTTGAAACAGAGAACCCCGAAATCAAGCGTTTCTTGGGTACAGATGATGGTACGGGTATGGGTGGAAAACTCGGTCTGCCGAAAGACTGGGCGCGCCAAGTTATTGCGGCTGTAGGCAACTATGGCGAGATTTTTGAACGCAACCTGACACCGCTGGGGCTGCCGCGTGGGGTCAACAAACCGTGGACGCAGGGCGGTTTACTTTATGCGATACCGTTCCGTTAGGTAGCCTCCGGGCGTCTGCATTACACACCAATGACAGACTGCACATTTTGTATTGCTGCATAGCGAGGTTCTATACCTCGCTACACCATCAGCGTTTGGGGTGTTGGGTCAGGTCCCCTTAGATGTTGCATATCAAACCCACTTTATTACAAACAATATTGCTCCGGTATACCTGAAACCACGAGATTTAAGGGGCGTTTCCCAACGAAGTTTCGACAGTAAAAATATGGAAAATAATTCACTTACAGCTGCATCGGGAAAAATCCCCTTTTGGCGAGATGTCCGAGTTTTGGGGGCCTTGTTTCAGGTTCTCTTCCTGCTCGGTGTGATTCTATTGTTAGCTATTCTTTACACAAACATGTTAAGGGGACTCGACAGTCTTGGGCTGGCACTGAACTTCAATTTTCTTCAGGACGAAGCTGGGTTTGACATTTCAGAGGGCATCTCTTATGATCCTTCAGATACCTATTTGAAGGCGTTCTGGGTTGGGGTTCTGAACACTCTCAAAGTTAGTATCATAGGGATTGTCTGTGCAACACTTATCGGACTCCTTTTCGGCATCGCTCGCTTGTCAAGCAACTGGTTAATCCGAACGATAGCAGCTGCTTATGTGGAATGTTTCCGTAACATTCCGCTTCTTCTCCAGATTATATTTTGGTATACTGCCGTAGTCGCACAACTCCCGAATGTCAGGGAGAGTATTTCACTTTTCGGAGGTGTGTTCATCAATAACCGAGGGGTATACCTCCCTTCGCCTGAACCGACTTCAAGTCTGACAATTTGGCTATGGTTTCTCAGTGGGGGTTTACTCCTTGCGGTGATTCTCTATATTGCGCGGTGGCGGCAACTTCAACAGTTAGATCGCCCCGGTTTTCGTGCGAAGTGGGCCCTGCCTGCGTTCCTTATCGTAGCACTCTGCGGATGGTTTTTGACCCCCGGTAGACCCTTTACGCTGGATTTACCAGCACTGCAAGGCTTCAACTACCAAGGTGGGATGCGCTTTTCACCGGAGTTTTCTGCACTTTTAGTTGGACTTTCCATATATACAAGCGCATTTATTGCCGAAATCGTGAGAAGCGGTATACAATCAGTCGTCAAGGGACAACGGGAAGCTGCAAGAGCCGTCGGTTTGAAGGAGGGGCAGACCTTACGCTTGGTCATTCTCCCGCAGGCTGTTCCTATTATCGTGCCGCCGCTTACAAGTCAGTACTTGAACCTCGCGAAAAATTCAAGTTTAGCAGTTGCAATCGCTTTCCCCGATCTGGTTAGTGTGGGAAATACCATGTTGACTCAGACGGGACAAGCAATTCCCGTTATCGCGATGATTATGGTAAGTTATCTGATCATGAGTTTAACGACATCAGCTGCCATGAATTGGTATAACCGTTGGATTACCCGCATTGGTCGATGAGAGAGGGATAGTTTTCAGTTATAGGTATTTTTAACCCCCTAAATCCCCCTTATCAGGGGGCCTTGAAGAAGAATAAATCCCGCCTATCAGGGGGCCTTGAAGAAGAATAGTATTACGACTCGTTTTAACTGATAACCCATTAGGAAGGCATATTACACAGTGGAAGAACAAGGACTCACGCAAGAAATTAAACCTCCGGTTAGCACAAAGGGGCCTGGGCGATGGCTTAAGGAGAATTTATTTAACACTTGGTACAACACGATCTTGACCTGTTTGGCCCTTGTGTTCTTATTCTTTGCTTTTAAAGGGTTTCTAACATGGGCGTTCACTGAGGCGGAATGGGGTGTGATCCCAGCGAATTTTCGGCTCTTTATGGTCGGGTCTTATCCCCAAGAACAGATATGGCGCGTATGGACCGCGATTTATATCTTAAGTGTGCTTATGGGTTTGAGTGCTGGGCTCTGGGGCGGTTTGATACTCCGATTTGTTGTTGTTCTCAGTGGTGTTTGGTTTATCAGCGCGCTTCTCCCTTTTGATTTTGAACTCTCAACGCGGGGATGGTGTTTAGGCGCTATCGCTATGATAGCGGTTTCGTTTTTCCTTGGACGTGACAGAACAAGTTTGCGATCTTGGATTTTGGGGGGGTGGATACTCTCTTTCCCCGTAATCATGGTGGTGTTACGTGGGTTCGGGGAGAATGGCGTTCTGACGAGCCGTTGGGGCGGACTGCTTCTCACATTGATCTTAGCGATCTCAGGTATCGTCGTTTCTTTCCCGCTTGGCGTATTTTTAGCCCTCTGTCGCCAGAGCAAGCTTCCTGTTATCCGATGGGTTTCAACGACTTACATTGAGATGGTTCGCGGGGTGCCGTTGATAACAATCTTATTCATGGGCAACGTCCTCATACCGATATTCATGCCGGGTTTTGATATTAACCAAGTTTTACGGATGATGCTCTGCCTAATCTTCTTTTCCGCTGCTTACATGGCAGAAAATGTTCGTGGTGGCCTTCAAGGGGTGCCAAGGGGGCAACACGAAGCTGCGCAAGCCGTAGGACTTAACTATGTACAGACGACGTTATTTATCGTCTTACCGCAAGCACTTCGATCCGTCATTCCAGCGATTGTTGGACAATTCATTGCGTTGTTTAAGGACACATCCCTCGTCTCTGTCATCGGACTCATTGACCTCTTGGGTGTCGCGAGAAGCATTCTTGCCAATCCGAAGTGGCTCGGACTGCAAGCGGAGGTCTATCTGTTCGTCGCATTTATCTATTTTGTTTTTTGTTATGCGATGTCCTATGCCAGCCAGGACATTGAGACAGACTTGGGCGTTGGAAAGCACTAAAGTTTAGAGGTTCAGGCTGGAGCAATTCGGGAATATTTAGGAAGGGAAAAAATGGCAGCACAAGAAAACGCGCTGAACGATCCGATTATTATGTGCGAAGATGTACATAAATGGTTCGACGATTTCCATGTCCTCAAAGGGATTACGACTTCGTTCCAGAAAGGCGAAAGGGCGGTAATATGCGGTCCCTCAGGGTCAGGCAAATCTACGTTTATTCGGACCTTGAACCGTCTGGAGGAGCATCAGCGCGGCACGATTATCATTGATGGGGTAGAACTCACCGATGATCTCCGTAATATTAATCTCATCCGTCAAGAGGTCGGTATGGTGTTCCAACAGTTTAACTTGTTTCCGCATCTGACGAACTTGGAAAATATCACCTTAGGTCCGATCCGGGTCAGAAAGTTGACGAGAACTGAGGCAGAAGAGGTCGCTTTATCGCTTTTAGAACGGGTGGATATCGCGGATCAGGCGTACAAGTATCCCGCAGAAATTTCGGGTGGACAGCAGCAACGCGTTGCTATCGCACGAGCGTTGGCAATGGAGCCGAAGATTATGCTTTTTGATGAGCCGACAAGTGCACTTGACCCCGAAATGATCTCAGAAGTGTTAGATGTGATGCGTGAACTTGCACATTCCGGTATGACAATGCTGGTTGTTACGCATGAAATGGGATTTGCACGAGAAGTGGCAGATCGCGTCATGTTCTTCGATGAAGGTGTGGTTATAGAGGAAGCAGCACCCGCAGATTTCTTTGATAACCCGCAGCACGAACGCACGAAACTTTTTATCTCACAGACGCTGCAGCATTAGGAGATTATGGCAAAATTGCGTATTTTCCACAGATCAGGTCCGTTGCGCGGTTTGCAAAAGCGTAATCGGAATCGTTTCGGAGATTGAAGGCGTATATGATGAAATCAGGAGGATGTCGCTAACTGGTGGGCGTTGAAGAATATCCAGCACAAGGTCTCGGAGCTCCTCGGATAATTCGGTTAAGCCTGTGAGTGGAAAACTTCGGGGTCCCATGTCTGTCTTCTGGGCAAGTAAAGAGTATTCCAGAAGGGTCAGTCCAACAGCTTTGCGTTCCGGTTTGTTGAATCGTAGCAAGATATGAGGCGTTAATTCAACGCCTGTTGCCTGTTCACTGGGTGCAAACGAGACGTAAAGCGTATCGCTTACTTCATCGTAGTTAGAAATTGATTGCGTCATAATTTTTTATCCAATCCTTTTCTGATAAGCTGTAACAATATAGTTATTTGAGATAGGATCGCCATTTGAACTTTCGCGAAACCGGAAAAGGACAATTGCTGTAATATGTGTATTATCTGCTGGCAAATTGACGAAAGCATTAGTATATCGGTACTTTTGCGGGTTCAACGAATCTTGTTTTCGCCTACCATACTGAATTGTAGCCTTTAGTTGTTCTTCACAGTTTGCCATATCTGGATGATTAATTGAGGCAGTAATATGTTGCCACCGTTCATGCGTTAGATAAATCTCGTTTCCATACCGGTCATGGATTTTCCAACGTATACCAATTGGAGTCATGTATTTCCTCTTTAGGTCTTTAAACGCTAACTTGCAATCTACTTCTTATTATACCATACAAAATAGATGAAAGCAAAATATGATTTCTCTAAAGGTGAACGTGGTAAATTCTATAACCCAAAAGCCGTTTTTAATATCTCTAACGCTGATGGAAAAGATGTAGGACAAAAGATGCGATTGAATGACAAAATTGCTATTGTTACAGGAGCAGGGCGCGGTATCGGCAGAGCAGTTGCGCTTCGGTTTGCGGAGGAAGGTGCTAAAGTCGTCGTTGATGACGTGAATGATGCTATTGGTACTGAGACCGTTGCTGCGATCACTGAGGCAGGCGGTGAGGCGATGTTTGTCAATGCTGATGTCTCCAATGCTGCTGATGCTGAGCGGCTTACTGCTGAGGCTACTGATGCCTACGGCACGGTTGATATTTTGGTGAACAATGCTATCTGCTCGACAGCCGATGTGCTGAACAACAACTGGGAGGCGAACTTAGCGGTCGCGCTCCGAGGTACCAGTCACTGTTCCAATGCTGTCATTCCGCTGATGCAGCAGGACGGCGGTGGAAGTATTGTTAATGTTGCCTCTGTCAACGGACTCATCGGGTTGCAGGCGATTCACGCCTATTCTGCTGCGAAAGGTGGCGTTATCGCTTTAACCCGTTCTATGGCAGTCGCACACGGTAAGGATAATATACGGGTCAACTGTATCTGTCCCGGAACGATCCAGACCGAAGTGTGGGAACCGATGATTGAACGGAACCCTCAAATATTGGACGAAATAACGCCGTGGTATCCGTTAGGACGGATTGGACAACCCGTTGACATAGCAAACGCTGCACTTTTCCTCGCGTCTGATGAAGCCAGTTTCGCAACAGGTGCGGTCTTCGTTATTGATGGTGGCTTGACAGCAGGCAATCACCAGTTTCCGATTTGAAAACATAGAGAAGAAAGTATCGGAGAGATTTAACATACGGAGAAATACAATGGTAACACAAGAACAAATCGATTTTTTTCAGGAAAACGGGTATGTCAAATTTGGTAGAGTTTTAGATAGCGACGGCGTTGAAGCCATGCGATCAGGGTTGGATGCTGTTATTGAACTGGAACTCACTGAAGGCGACGATTCTTCACCGGAGTTTAAGTATGGACATGATCGTAAGGCGGATCGTCTCAACCGAGGTAGCGGTCATCCACGTGCGATTCATCAATACGTGAACATGTGGAAGCGGGAGCCGCATTATGAAGCAGCGATTCATCATCCGCTCATTGCTGGAACGGCACGTGCGCTGCTGGATACGCCCGAAGTCCGACTCTGGCACGATCAGGTTATCTCCAAACCACCGCACGATAACGGGCATTTCGGGTACCATCACGATTTTTTCTTCTGGCCCCTGAGTCCGCCGAACATTGTGAGCTGCTGGCTCGCTTTGGACGATGCGACGGTCGATAGCGGTTGTATGCATGTTATGCCGAAAAGCCATAAAGATGAACGGTTTTCTGTTGAAGCGAGAGCGGCATTCAATGCGGCATCTGCAAAGGCAAACGAAGAAGGGCGCGAACCACCGCCGAACCCATGGACAGAGAGACGGGACTTGGACATCAGTTACGGTATCCCAGTAGAATTGAAAGCAGGCGAGTGTATGTTTCATCACTGTCTCAACTGGCACGGCACGCCGCCGAATATTACGGATTATCAACGTAGAGCATTTGTCATGATTTTCATGGCGCAGGATGTCTGCTATAACAACGCGCAGGCACCGGGGCACATCCTCGTTTCAACCATTGAGGTTGCGGATGGTGAACCACTCGTCGGTGATGGGTTCCCGGTAGCGTAACGCTGTATGGAATCGGGGTTACAAACCCCTCCTACAGCAGAGGTCCAGAGACATGAAAGATTCAACGTTTATTACAAGAGTCACTCTGAAAAACTACAAGAGTATCGCGGCGTGTGATGTGCAGCTGGGGCCGTTGACGTTTCTTGTAGGTCGTAATGGATCAGGCAAGAGCAATTTTCTTGATGCGCTGCGATTCGTTGCCAATGCGTTGAATACATCGCTGGGTCATGCGATACGCGATCGTGGTGGTATCAATGATGTTTGTCGTCGTTCTCGCGGGCATCCGAACCATTTTAGTATTCGCCTTGAATTCGCATTGCCTGAAGGTTTTACGGGGCACTATGCTCTCCAAATTAGGAAGCGTCCACCAGGCGGTTACGAGGTTCAGATTGAAGAGTGTAGCGTTCAAAACAAGTTGTGCCCAACATCGGAAGCATACTTCCGTGTTGAGAGTGGCACTGTAACCGACACGAGTGTGGAAGTCGCACCGGCGGCTGCACCCGATAGGCTCTACTTGGTAAATGCGTCTGGGCTGCCCGAATTTCGCCCTGTTTATGATGCCTTCTCTCGGATGGGATTTTACAACTTCAATTTGGACAAAATCCGAGATTTCCAAGATCCTGATCCTGCGGACATCCTTATGGGAGATGGCAGCAACCTAACCAGTATTCTAACCCAACTTCCGCCCACTGTGAAAACAGATATTGAGGAGTATTTAGCATTAGTTGTTCCGGATATTCGTGAGGTCGATGTCAGAGCGTTTGGATCCAAGCAGATATTAGCGTTCAGACAGAAGGTCGGGGCGGACAGATACCCGGGGCGTTTTCTCGCGAATAATATGTCTGATGGTACGCTCCGTGCCCTGGGAATTTTGGTAGCACTGTTCCAAGGAGATGACGACCCGCAAAAACGCGTGACACTCGTAGGAATTGAGGAGCCAGAGATAGCACTTCATCCAGGGGCGGTAGCGGTGCTGCTTGACGGTCTTCGGGATGCTGCCCACAGAACGCAGGTCATCGTCACTACTCACAGTCCAGAGCTGCTTGAGGACAAGCATCTGGATGTGGAGTCAATTCTTGCAGTTGAAGCAGATGATGGCAATACAATGATCGCCTCAGTGGATGATGCAAGCAAATCTGTGGTGCGAGATCGGTTATTTACAATCGGAGAACTTTTACGCAGTAATCAATTGCAACCGGATCCAGCAGCTCTTTCTGCCGCAAAGGAGAAACAACTGTCTCTGCTTGATTTTGATAAGTCGAAGTAGGAGTAAAGGAAAGCACGAATGACAGTCAAAATCGGTTGCATTGTCGAAGGGGAAAGCGAGGTAGCAACTGTCCCTCTTCTGATTCGCCGCATCGCTGCGAATCTTTATCCAGAGTTGCCGATTGTTGTGCCACCCCCTATTCGCCGTCCTCGGAATAAGATTGTTAAAGAGAACGAACTTGAAAGAGCAGTTGAATTCGTGGCTCAGCAGATTGGTGGGCAAGGTGCTATATTTATCATCCTTGATAGTGAAAAAGACTGTCCAGCAGAGTTGGGACCGGCCCTGCTTCACCGGGCATCACAAGTCCGTAGTGATTTGCCGATCGCCGTTGTGTTCGCTAAACATGAATTTGAGGCATGGTTCCTTGCAGCAGCTGAGTCGATCCGTGGACGAAGAGGGTTAAAAAACGATCTTAATGCTCCAGACAATCCAGAGGCAATCCGTGGGGCAAAGGAGTGGTTGAGCCAGAGAATGGAGGCCAGCAGAACGTACCGTGAAACGCAGGACCAACCTGCACTTGCAGCACTTTTTGATATAGAACAAGCGCGTCAAGCGGATTCGTTTGACAAGTGCTATAGAGAGATTGTTCGTCTCCTTGAAGAGTTGCGAAAAGCAAACAATCAAACCAGTGAACAAACTTAAGCAGAACTTACGCAAAAAGTTGGAATTCCCGTTCATTAAACCCCCTATAGAAGAAACACCCAAGCAAAAACACCCCCTTATTAGGGGGACTTTAAGGCGAAATGCGTAAGTCCTATTAAGAAAAAATATAATCTATCGCATTAACTTTATCAGTGAAACGGAGGATTCAATATGGAACAACAAAAACCAAATGTCATCTTTGTTTTAACAGATGATCAGGGACCTTGGGCTGCGGGGTGCTGCGGTAATGATGAGGTGCGGACACCTTATCTCGATCAGTTGGCTTCGGAAGGTACTCGCTTTCCGAACTTCTTCTGCACAAGTCCTGTCTGCTCGCCGGCACGCGCGAGTCTGATGACGGGACGTATCCCGTCAGCGCACGGTGTACACGACTGGATCCGCGACGGAAATATGCCGCCAGATCCTGCCCGATACCTTGAAGGGCTGACGTGTTATACAGATGTTTTAGCGGACAATAATTACACTGTTGGGATTAGTGGTAAGTGGCACCTCGGTGATAGTTTGACCCCTCAACACGGGTTCAGTCACTGGTTTACTTTGCTCACCGGCGGCAGTCAGTATAACGATGCGGATATGATTCGGGATGGACAGGTAGAGATGCAACCCGGCTACCTTACTGACGTAATTACCGATGATGCATTGAATTTTATCTCGGCGAATAAAGATGGTCCTTTCTATCTCAGCGTCAACTATAACGCGCCGCATACGCCTTTCACAGGACATCCGCAGGACATTGTTGACTCTTATGACGATTGTCCGTTCAAAACGTGTCCACAAGAGGCATTGCATCCGTGGGCTGTGCAGGGTGCAGCGGCTCACATGGGCAACCGCGAATCGTTGAAAGGCTATTTCGCAGCGATAACAGCACTCGATTTGAATGTCGGGCGGATCCTGGACCGGCTTGCAGAACTCGGTATCCGTGAGAATACGCTCGTCGTCTTTAGCAGTGATAACGGGTACTCGTGTGGACATCACGGATTTTGGCATAAAGGCAACGGCACGTTCCCGCTGAATATGTATGAAAACTCGGTTAAGGTTCCGTTCATTGTGAGCCATCCCGGTAGCATTCCAGAGGGACGTGTCAGTGAGGCAATGGTGAGTCAGTATGATTTCATGCCGACCCTCCTCGATTATCTCGGTTTACCGGATCCGAACGACGATATGTCGCCCGGTAGAAGTTTTGTTCCCGCACTCTCTGGAGAGACGAACGATGCCAAAAATGAAATTGTCATTTATGATGAGTACGGTCCTGTCCGCATGATTCGGACGCAGGAGTGGAAATATGTCCATCGGTATCCTTACGGTCCGCATGAGTTATATGATCTGGTGAACGATCCGGATGAACGGAAGAACCTGATAGACGACAAGTCTCAGAACGCTCGTGTCGGTGACATGCGTCAACAGATGGGTGCATGGTTTGAACGGTACGTTCTTCCAGAATTGGATGGTGCGAGATGTTCCGTTACGGGTGGCGGACAAGCCGCAAAGTTAGGAGAAGGAAATTACGGTGAAAATTCCTTCCATCCAAGATATGCGCCTCCTCGACGAAATGTGTAGACAACATATCTTCATCTGAATCAGATATGTCGAATGCTATGATTTGGTAACATCAAATGGAAGAATACATGTCAGATCAGGCGAAAAACCAGAGCCCGAATATTTCGCGCCGGCGTTTTTTTAAGAACGTAGGCACTGGTACTGTTGTTGCAGCAGTTACGCCAGTGGTCTTTATCGGTGCAGAGAAAACGGGAGGGCATCAGATGCAAAACCGACCCAATGTCATTTTTATTCTGACGGATGACCAAGGCCCCTGGGCTGCGGGTTGTTGCGGTAATGATGAAGTCCGCACCCCTTTTGTTGACCAACTTGCTTCAGAGGGGACACGTTTTCCCAATTTTTTCTGCACGACTCCGGTATGTTCACCGGCACGGGCGAGCCTGATGACCGGACGTATCCCTTCTGCACACGGCGTACACGATTTTTGCCGTGACGGCAGCATGCCACCCAATGCTGAACGGTATCTTGAAGGTTTAACCTGCTATACCGATGTACTCGCTGACAATGGCTACACTGTCGGGTTAAGTGGTAAATGGCACCTCGGCGATAGCCTCTCGCCACAACACGGGTTTAGTCACTGGTTCGCTATGCCTTTAGGTGGAAGCAAATACAACAACGCTAACATGATTAGAGATGGGAAGGTCGAGGTACAACCCGGCTACCTTACTGACGTAATTACCGATGACGCATTAGATTTTATTTCAGCGAATCGCAAAGGTCCGTTTTATCTCAGCGTCAATTATAACGCCCCGCATACCCCGTTTAATGGGCATCCGCAAGACATTGTGGATTCTTATGATGATTGCCCGTTCAAGACGTGTCCGCAGGAAGCATTGCACCCGTGGGCGGGCCGAGGCACACTCCCTCACATGGGAAATCGAGAGTCGTTGAAAGGTTATTTTGCAGCGATAACAGCCCTTGATTTAAACGTTGGCAGGATTTTAGAACGCCTTTCTGAGTTAGGTATCCGCGAAAATACGCTCATCGTTTTCAGTAGCGATAATGGATATTCGTGTGGACATCACGGATTTTGGCACAAAGGCAACGGTACATTCCCACTGAATATGTATGAGAATTCGGTTAAAGTGCCTTTTATTATGAGCCACCCCGGTAAGATACCAGAGGGACGCGTCAGCGAAGCGATGGTGAGCCAATACGATTTCATGCCGACACTTCTCGATTATCTCGGTTTACCGGATCCGAACGACGATATGTCCCCTGGCAGAAGTTTTGTCCCAGCCCTTACCAGAAAAACAAACGATGCTCAAGATGAGGTCGTTGTATTTGATGAATACGGTCCTGTCCGTATGATCCGAACGCAAGCGTGGAAATATGTTCACCGCTATCCTTACGGACCCCATGAGTTGTACGACTTAGCGAAAGACCCAAGAGAACGTAAAAATCTAATAGACGACAAATCTCAGAAAGCATTGATAAGCGATATGCGGCGACAGATGGGTGCATGGTTTGAACGATACGTAGACCCACGATTGGATGGCACAAGATGTGCAGTTACCGGCAGAGGACAAAAGGCAAAAATTGGAGACGGGGTATACGGTGAAGATGCCTTCAATCCAAGGGATACAAGGCATCAACAAAACAGATAGGCGTTTCTGACTCAAATCTATGTAATTGTATTAAGAAAAATCAAGATGGAGATATTTATGACTACGAAACTTGAACGTGCATTCACAGAAGCATCTAAACTCTCCTCGGAGGAACAAAATATTCTTGCAGAGTGGTTGCTTGCTGAATTGGCATCAGAAGAACGCTGGTCCAAACTTTTTGCCAATTCACAAGATATTTTAGCTACATTGGGACAAAAAGCCCTTGATGAACATCAAAAAGGCAAAACACAAGAATTAGATCCGGAGCAAATTTGAATTCAAAAACAACAAGTAATTTCCGGGATATGCTTGCAACCTTGCCTCGTCAGATTCGGCAGAGCGCGCGGGAAACTTATACGCTTTTTAATCTAAATCCTAATCATCCGAGCTTACAGTTCAAAAAAGTCCATAATACGCGACCAATTTATTCGGTTCGCATAAATATTGACTATCGAGCCGTAGGTGAAATAGATGGAAACGATATAATTTAGTTTTGGATTGGTCCGCATGGAGAATATGAAAAGCTGCTTAGGCGAATTTGATAACTAATTTTATGCTCCAACTAATTGTTGTAAAAGAATTGGAACTCAAGACTACCAAATTGTAAAAGGAAACAAGTATATAACCGCAAATAAACCGGCGATTTAGTTTAAAAGGAGCATAATTGTGAAACATTACCGACACTTTTTAATAATCTTACTGGCTTTAGGAATTTTTTTTGCTTGGAAACAGTTGTCCGCTCAACTTGTTGATGAGCAGATTGCCGAAAAAGTGAGACACGCCACGGTTCGCTTAATTACGGCAGAACCCAAAAGGCAAATTAAGTTTGATGATGGACATTCCTTTCCAATTTTATACCCCAGAGGACTAGGGAGCGGATTCTTTGTAGATCATGATCAGATTGCTACCAACATTCACTGCGTCGCAGGTAAAACAAAGATTTTTGCAAAACTGGTTGGCACCGAAACATTTTATGACATAGAAGGAGTCACTGCATCGGATCCAGAAAACGATTTAGTTATTCTAAAAGTTGCAAGTAAAGGTCCAAAACCCCTTGCCCTTGGCAACAGTGATGCAGTTCAGATAGGAGAACCGATTGCTGCCATAGGCAGTTCCGGAGGAGGGATTGAGGGCGAAATTATACAAGGAAAAGTATATAACAGACGTCATAGCGATGAATGGTTTCGACTGAAAGCTAAGCTGCTTCCAGGAAATAGTGGTGGGCCCATTCTAAGCAGCAAAGGAGTTATCGGGATTGCTGTTCAAACTGCAAGTTCTTCATACGGTTTTATCAGTTACGCTATCCCCTCAAATACGCTTAAGGAATTGCTGGAAAAAGCCGATACTGCAAAACCTTTGGATTTGGAGAAATGGCAACAGGAAAGGGCTATACTTGCTTATGACTATCATTCGTTGGCTCAGAATAGGTTCAAGGACGCTCAGAATAGGTTCAAGGAAGGTAAATTGGACATGAAAAACACACATTTATTTTTTCAGAGAGCGATCGAATTGTTGGGTAAAGCCATTGAACGGTACCAAAGCCACAAATCCCATCTCCTACGAGGAAATGTGTATGAAAAACTTAAAGAATATCAAAAGGCAATTGACGACTATACTGAATGCATCAAACTAAAACCGGATTTTGCTGGGGCCTATCATTTTCGGGGTGTCGCAAAATGGAAACGCCATCTCTATGAAAAAGCGATAGCTGACTTTGAAGAAGCTATTGCGCTAATCCCAGCTGATGCTCTTTCTTATATGCTTATGGGTGATTCTAAACTGAAACTTAAGCGTTATGAGGAAGCAGTCGTTGACTTTGGAAAAGCTATTAAGTTAATTCCAAACAATGCCCATGCCTATTACAATCGGGGAACGGCGAGGTACGAGTGGGGGAAACTTGAAGAAGCACGCGAAAAAAATGAAGCTGCACAGAATCAATATCAAGCTGCAGATCAAGACTTGGATGAAGCTCTTCGGTTAATTTGGAATAGAACTCGTCAGTCATTGCCTCCAGATAAAGACCTGAATGAAGCTCTTAAGTCGGATCCCATTTGGCCTCGCGCTTCCCACAATCTGAAACTGGTAAAGGAAGCACTTGAGCGGCTTGAATAAGTAAGGATCAACTTTCAAAAGAGTTAAGCAGCTGCATCTGGATTTAGCAAAAAACAGGACGGGCCCAGTTTTCTAAGTCGTTTCGTTTCCAGTTTTCTACGTTGACATTAGAACAGACTTCGTGTATGCTATGTAACAGTAGCTGAAACTACAAAGACACAGATTTTCCGTCCGTTAAGGAGAATACCATGACGGCTATTGCTGTGCAAACCCAACTGACACCTGAGGAATACCTCGCTTGGGAACGCAAAGCACCTTTCAAAAATGAATATCTCGCCGGACAGATACTCGCGATGTCCGGGGCAAGTCGCGCGCATAATCTCATCACAGGAAATATATTTAATGGCCTTTACAACCAACTAGTGAATCGAGATTGTGAGGCATACATTAGCAAAATGCGCGTGAAGGCGAGGCCAATAACATCTTACTTCTATCCGGATGTTACTAGGGTAAACATTGAACGTCACTTTCGTTTAGGAACGCAGTGGAAAGCAATCGAATTTCAGGCACTTGCGAACGTACTGCCACTGGACTCCATTCGCTGCGAACTGCCTCTGGGGCACATCTATAGACGCGTCAAATTTACAGATATGCCTTGATCCCTCCGCAGACGCACTGTGTAAGTCCTATTTCTAACTTTAAGTATTTTATCTAATCTTCCGCTACAAAACCTAATCCTTCAGGTTTGGGATGTCGTAGCGGTTAAGCGGTTATGTGAAGAAAAAAACTTGACAATCGCCTAAAAATATAGTATAACATAAATATCAAGTTGGCAGACATGAACAGCGTCGCTGCTTAGTGGCGTGTCTGCCTGCCCACTGTTCAGGGGTTAAAGACTTCAGACTTGAGATCCCATGAGAAACACAAAGTATAAACCTTTTTTTGATCCTATCCTCGCATTACTCCATCAACAAATGGATATTTGTGGCATTGTGCGTAATCATTTCATCGCCTTGTCTCGACGCTATTACCGAATGTATGGGGAAGGGCTTTCGTATAAACAGATGAGTGCCCATTTGACGAAGTTGAAGAAACTCGAGCAGTATAAGCATTGGAATATTCCTTATGCGTGGAGCCTTCAACAAGTTATTAGAGACTTGGCACGTTCTTACCGAGAAATAAAAACGCTTGGTCGGGGTCGCCCACGGTTTAAGAAAGCCAAAAATCATCGGGGGATTAGATTTGATGGTTCTCAAATCGAACTCCGTCACGTCTTGCCTAAACAGAAAGGTCAACGTAAATATTCTGTTTATGAGTTGATAGCAGGGGGTATGACTTATAGATTTTCTATGCATCGTCCAATCGTAGGTGAAATAAAGCAAGTTGCATTTACGCGTGACGCTATTGGCGAAATATATTTGACGCTTACTGAAGATTTTGTGGAATCTGTGCCAGAACCTAAGACTGGTAAAGCGGAAGGGTTCGATATTGGCATCAAAGATTTCCTGACTGGCTCTAATGGTAAAAAATATAAATCTCCAATGTTTTACAAGCAGCAGGAGAAAAAACTTGCGAAAGAGCAGCGTTGTTTGTCAAGAAAAGTCAAAGGTTCAAACAACTATGAACGCCAAAGAAAAGTTGTTGGTCGTATCCATATAAAAACAGCTAACCAAAGGTCTGAACATCACTGGAAACTTGCTGTCAAATTGTGTCGTTCGTTTGATGTGATGATTTTTGAAAACTTGAATATTGCTGCGATGAAAGCACTCTGGGGCAAGCAAGTCTCGGATCTTTCTTTTACCAGTTTTTTGAATAAACTGAAGCATCAAACCAACAAACGGAACCGTATTTTTCATAAAATAGGTCGTTGGATACCAACCACCAAACCTTGTTCGGTTTGTGGGTATAAGAATAATCATTTGACACTTTCGGATCGGCATTGGATGTGTCCTGATTGTGAAACACTTCTTGATCGTGACCATAACGCTGCTGTTAATATTTTACGAGAAGGGTTAGCTTCTCTGGGGTTAGGTGATGTAAGACCTACAATTGTTGATAAGACTTTAGTAGGCTGCACTGTTGAGTCATCCAGTCTGGCTCTGAATTCCACAAGTGCTTTCGCATAACTTTGCGGAAGCCCAAGTTTTTAGACTTGGGTCTATCACTGTTGAAAGGAACGAAATGGCGAGAGCATTTGCCCCTGGTAACATTTCGTGTGTTTTCAAGGTTATTCCGCACGCCGATGCTGCCCGTATGCACTCGCTCGGTATGGGTTTCACGGTTACAGAAGGTGTAGAGGTCACCGTCTCTGAACATCAGGAGACGGAAGTGCTATTTAATGGAGAACGTATCAATTTTCCGACGGTCTGTGCTGTTGTTAATAGGCTTACTGAAAATAGTAGCGTTGTAGATATAAAGGTAGACATTACCTCTCCATTGCCGCTCGGCTGCGGTTTTGGACTCAGTGGTGCAGCAGCACTTGCAACCGCTTATGCGCTCAATGAACTCCTGTCCATGCACAAAGACAGTGAAACACTCGCAATGATAGCACACGTAGCAGAAGTTGAGAATAGGACAGGGTTGGGTGATGTCTGTTCACAGTATCACGGTGGTTGTCTTGTCAAGTTGAAGGAAGGATTCCCTTTAACTGCAGATAGGTTACCGATTGCGGAGCAGCCGATTTATTACCGCTACTTTGGACCGATCCAGACAAGCGAGGTACTCGGAAACAGAGAACAGACGACTCGTATCAATCGTGCTGCGGATGTTGCCTTGAATACCTTGCAAATGCTTACCGATGCTGAACCGAGTAACGAACTTTTTAACGCGTGTTTTGCGGTTTCAAAACAGTTCTCGGTGGAGAGTGGGTTACTTAGCGATGCGAGGGTGATAGACACAATCGCAAGTATTGAGGCAGAAGGCGGTGTGGCATCAATGATTATGTTAGGGAACGGTGTCTTTAGCACACACCCTTTTGAGGATGCAGTAAAGACCAGACTTGTTCATAATCCGGCACGTCTCAAGTAGTTGTCAGTTATCGGTTTTCAGCTTTCAGTTAAGAGGGTTTTGGTAACAATTCACCTCTCTCTGAAGACTCTCAATTGGGTGTGGTTCCGAGAGGCATCCTACTAAGAATTGACAACTCAAAACTGGTGATAGCACCCACACGCTAAAGCGTGGGGCTTCGGCTTCATACTCTCACTGCGAGGCATGCGGTTTTCTCATAGAGTCCACCGTCTTATTTTCGCTCCACCAGCGGGCGTTTCCCTTGTGTTCTCAAAGTGAATTGAATGAACATAAGGCATATCGTCAGGTGACGGCTATCCCTGCCCGCAATATGTTTAGCGCAGCGTTGATGTCTCGGTCGTGGTGATTGCCACATTCGGGACATCTCCACTGCCTATCATTCAATGTTAGGCTTTCGTTGCGAAAACCACAGTCGCTACAAGGTTTTGTTGTAGCCGTCCATTGATTGATTTCTCGGAAGTCACGCTTATGTTTTTGACACTTATATCTCAATATCTCAACGAACTGGTAGAAGGCAAGATCGGAGACTTTACGCCCCCACAAGCGTTTCATGCCGTCAAGGTTCAGCGTCTCAAGGACAATTGTATCAAACTTCTTACAAAGTTTAGACCCGAGTTGCCAATGGAAGTCTTTGCGTTGATTGCTGATTTTCCGATAGAGACGTGCGATTTGCCTAACACATTGCCACCAACGATTAGAACCTTTAACCTTACGGCTAAGTGCCTTGTTGAGAGACCGAAGTTTGTTCAAGGAGTGTTTCAAAGGTTGTGGGTGTTGGATCTTTTCACCCGTGCTAAGCGTCAAATATGCGTCTTTCATGCCGAAGTCTGCCCCAACGCTTTTACCTGTTGTCGGCAGCGGTCTAAAATCGGTGTAGGTTGTCGTTATACAGACCCAATATCGCCCACAAGTATCACGCTTAATTGTGAGAGTGCTAATCGTTCCGTGCCATTGACGGTGTTTGTGAAATGTATAAGGTATTCTATCAAACTGCCATTTACGCGTCTTTGGATTCCACTTGCGAAAAGTCAACGTGATACGGTTATTAAACAAAGACCAACCCGCACTTCCAGGATACGTCATAGACTTAAACTTGTGTCTCGGCTTAATATGGGGTCTGCCGCCAAGTTTCTTAAAAAAACGATCGTATGCGTTATCAATACGTATAAGTTCTTGTTGCACCGCTTGACTCGGCAACATTTTCCAATGCGGGTGCGTCGTTTTCTTCAGTTCCCTAAAATGGCTATCCATAGCATTATAGTTCGCATAGGGCAGCCCGTCTTTATACCGTTGACGCTGCCACTCGTGGAAATACACATGCACTTGCCACATATCGTCAAGCAAGTTACCAATGCGGATCGTATTAGACTGGTCATAAAGCGGATATTTATAGGTTTTCATGGTATATCAAGTACCAAGTATTTATCCCCTAATCAGTGGGTAGGCAGGCACATTACCAAGTGGTAACGCTGATTATACCTGCCAACTTGATACTATAATTATACGACATTCTTAGGTATATGTCAAATGTATTCTTACTTACTACAAAATCCAACGCCCGTCTACATCCCCAAGCTAAAGCATGGGGTCTTGACGGGAAGATCGATAATCCTGTGAATCCTTTAATCTTAATACTTCTGATTTTTTCTACAGTGTCTATTGCTTTTGGTGCAGTTGAGATTGAGGATGTGACCTTTGGGTTTAATGGAGGTTACAAGACAGGCACGTGGGCACCCTTGCGTGTCAACGTCCGAAGTCAGGGACAACCTACAACGCTTGTTGGAGAATTGGCAGTCGAGGTCCGAAGTTTCTCTTCAGACATACCTATTGAACGGTACGCCTCTGCGCTGCATCTCAGCACTATTGAGACACTATGGAAAGATTTCTATGTTTACTGTCCGAAAAATGCGACCCAACTCGTCGTTGAGTTTGTGCCGAGAACATCTTCAGGGAACACAACGTTGCGTAGCACGCCAGCGAGCGTGATACAAGAAGTTCCATTACCAACGCCTCTGTCCCGAAAAGACTATTTTGTGCTGGTGTTGGCACGGAGCGGTGATAAACTAAAACAACTTATTGACAAAAAAAAGTTAGGGGCTTCCGATAACGCACAAGTACATGTTGAATATCTTCCGAACTCGAACCGGCTTCCACGCGACTGGATAGGTTATAGCGCAGTCGATGTCTTGGTGATTCGTGAGACAGTCTTGACAGAAAGAAGCATCTCCAAAGCCCAACAGACTGCCCTACTTGATTGGTTACAGCGGGGTGGCACGCTTATTATGTCTGGCGGTAGCAGCCTTAGCACTTTGCGAGGTAGTTTTGTAGCGTCTTTCCTTCCTGTCGAATTGAAAGGTCTAAAGAAAATAGATATACGCTCGGATGCTTTGCCCGAACAACTCGGTTTTCAGTCTTCGGATAGTAACGGAACCTTATTTGAATGTATTGAGTTCGTGCCGAGAGCCGGATGCGAAATATTGATCGGTACAGAGGAACAGGATTACGTTGCGAAACGGAAATTTGGAGATGGACAGATCCTTTGCCTTGCGTTTGATTACAATGCATCACCATTTTCAGAACAGAAGGTGGGTGCGACATTCTGGCGCGAATTTTTAAGCAGACATGGTAAATCTCCTCGACATTTCGTAGATAAGTATGCACTCGCTCTCCAACATGAGGAGAAAATCCACAAACAGTTTTTACTAAAAATGCCGACGCAAGTGCCGCTCATTAGACTGCTATCTATAGTTCTACCGGTATACCTGTTGAGTTTTGGCGGTTTTTTGTTCTATTTTGGGAAGTCGAAGCAAAAGGCAGGCACTTATTGGATATGCGGATGCCTTTTCGTTCTGGTTTCGGTAGGTGCGATTGCAATAACGCGAGATGTTCTGCCGAATAGTGTTACAGCAGACCGATTCTCGATTTTGTCAGTCTATCGTGAACAGGATCGTGCACACTTGCAGAGTTATGTTTCGCTTAGGGCTACAGCACGCGCCGAAATGTCTATTGACTTTACAAAAGGGACCTTCATTCGCCAACAGGAAATCAAGGACTCAGGGACCGAATTCCCTCAAAAAATTGGAACATTGGTTCAAAATTCACGTACACAATTACGAGACCTGTTCGTGGGGCCGTGGCATCCTACGACTTATGTGAAAGAGACCTTTTTGGATACCCAACAACTCCCGCGTATGCTTGAAAACGCGTGGTATGTTGTAGGTAAAGAGATGACTTACTTAGGAGACATCGCACTTGATACTAAACCTGAACCGTCAAAAACATCGCTTCGGCTACCAGTGACATCAGAAATGCCGCCGGATGAAGAACTGGGCGGTATGCGGGAGAAGTTTGCGCAAATCTTAGGACGGGAACGGGTGTTACGGCATTTGGCGGAAGAGGTAGATACAAATTTACTGCCTTACTTGATCGGGTGGACTTCTCAAGACTTGACCGATACAGCAATAGACGGAAATGTTAACACAAATGATGAAACTTTAGTAATTTTTCGACCCACTACAGGGCTTTAAAGGACAACGTTCGCGAAGGGTTGGAAGCACCAGACAGTGCTTATCAAAAAAAGGTGAACCATGGATGTGCTATCGCTCGGTATTTATGTTGTTGATGTGCTTGGACGACCGATAGATCAGTTCCCTGAAAAGGGAAAATTAGTACTCTTTGATGAACTCGAAATCCATACGGGTGGTTGTGCGAACAACACGGCTCTTGCGCTGACGCGCCTGGGTGTCTCTGCTGGTGCGATGGGTAAGATCGGCACCGACGCTTTTGGTGATCTGATTCTGCAAACGCTTACGGACAATAACGTTAACACGGTAGGTATACAACAAGATGCTGACGTTAGCACTTCATTCACGTTTGTCGCGATCGCCTCTGATGGCGAACGTACCTTTTATCATTATATCGGCGCGAACGGCGAACTCCGTGAGACAGATCTGAATTGGGAACTCATTAAAACTGCCAAGATTTTACACATCGCCGGTGCCCTCGTCATGCCCAGTTTCGACGGTGTCCCGATGGCGAACGTCCTCCGAGAGGTAAAAGCGTTGGGGATAACGACCTCGCTCGACACAGCGTATGATGCCACAGGAAAGTGGTTGGAGACATTAGAACCGTGTTTGCATCATGTAGACATTTTTATGCCAAGCATTGTTGAAGCGCAACATCTCACAGGTAGATCTGAGTGTCGTGAAATTGTTCAATTTTTACGTAGCAACTACAATATCGAGACGATCGCCATTAAAATGGGTGAAAATGGCAGCTACGTCTCTACACCAGAAACCGAACTTTCCGTGCCTGCCTATTCTGTCAATGTTGTTGATGCAACAGGCGCAGGGGACGCATACGTTGCAGGCTTTCTCGCAGGAACGATTATGGGTTGGGATTTAAAAGCGACTGCGGAATTGGCATCCGCGACTGGGGCAGCATGCGTCACCGCTATCGGTACAACTGCTGGTATCCAAAATCTTGAAGAGACATTGAAGATTAGCCGTCAGCAATCGGCAGTCAGCCGTCAGAGGAATTAGTTTTCAGTACGATTTTTTTTAAAAAATCTTTCAGTCATCAGTCATCGGTTAAGAACCGTATTGACAACCGACAACTATAAAGATATGAATAACACAGCAATTGTTCAAACAGAAAATCTATCCAAATGGTATGGTGAAGTCATGGGGGTGAACAATGTAACGCTTACGATTCACCCCGGAATAACTGGTTTATTGGGTCCAAATGGTGCGGGAAAAACCAGTTTAATCAAACTTATGACCGGGCAACTGAAACCTAATCAAGGTGAGGTGAAGGTTCTGAATCAACCGGTATGGAATAATCCCATACTGACACGGCGGGTAGGCTACTGTCCGGATATAGAATTGGCGTATCAATTTATGAGTGGTCATGAGTTTGTTACTTTTTTCGCGACGTTAAGCGGATACGACCCATCAGAAGTAGAATCTCGGAGTCTACAGGTCCTGGAAACGGTAGATATGCTACCGGCAAAGGATCGTCCGATTGGCTCCTATAGCAAAGGGATGCGGCAACGTATCAAACTCGCGCAGGCGTTGGTCCACCAACCGGAACTCCTATTTCTTGATGAACCGCTCACAGGCTTAGATCCGAATGGGAGACGGCATGTTCTCGCCCTATTGAAAGATCTTGCCGACAAAGGTATTAGTATCGTCGTTTCAAGCCATATCCTCTATGAGATCGAAGCGTTAACAGAGACGATTTTGCTCATCCATCAAGGCCGTATCCTTGCAGAAGGCACCATCTCCGATATCCGTGAACTGATTGATGAACATCCGCATAAAGTCTACTTAAGCACCGACGAACCGCGCCGTTTGGCGCAAGTCTGTCTCCCTTTTTCGGATATCCTGAGCGTAACTTTTGTCAATGGTGCTGATACCGCAGAAGAAGTATCAGCAAATGAAGCAGGCGACATTATTATCGAAACCGCCAAGCCAGATGCTTTCTATGCCCGACTCCCTGAACTCCTCATCGAAAACGAATTGAACGTTTCCCAACTCTACTCTCCTGATGATAATCTCTCTTCTGTGTTTAAATACTTGGTTGGGTAGTCTATCCGTCACGGCAGCGATTTTAAACTGCGCTTACAAAGGGTGTTCAAATACTTTGGAATTTTATATAAAAAATTTTAATCCCGCCCTCTCCGAATGCCCCATATTGTCCACTTTGAAATAAGGACTGCCCATTTTTGTGCAGATTAGTCCCCTTGCGTTCAGAACCCCGACATAGTTAGCGACTTCGGACCTCAGCGTATAAATGCCGAGAGTGTTCAAATTACGAACAATGCTCGGCTTTTTTGCGTGCATAGCAGTCAACGCAAGGCAATGTCGTTGGCGTTGCTTACTCACAATTGGCATCATATTTGCTATAACGCTAACAAAAGACTTGCTGTTAGAAAATCGAGCCAGAGAGGAGGGCGAACCAATGAAAAGGATGCAATTTCAAAATATACTGGGTCGTACCCGTTTTCTTATTGGAGCACTGATTTTAACGCTCTTTACGGTTTCAAGTCTATTTTTACCGAACGCTTTTGCCGAAAATTATGCGCAATGGGGTTTGCCGAAAGGCGTTAGGGCGCGTCTCGGTAAGGGATATGTAGGCGGTTTAAAGTTTTCCACTGATGGCAATCGTCTGATGGTACAAAATTCCGTTGGGATTTGGGTCTATGATGCACACAGCGGTGTAGAATTGGATTTAATCACAGAAAATTTCTCAGAAAGTCTGGCTTTGAGTCCGGATGGTAGCACAGCTGCCAGTTGGGGACCAGGCGATAAGGTATACGTGTGGAACGTAGCCGATAGCGAAGACAGCGTATCACTTAGCGGGGATACCTCGAAAGTTTATAGGATGACTTTCAGCCCGGATGGCAGCATCATTGCTGGTGGGACTTTGAGCGAGGAGGTCCTTCTCTGGGAGGCTGACACCGGTGTGCACATAGCAACGCTGCTCGGACATACACGTTCTATAAGTTCGATTGCCTTTAGTCCGGATGGGAGGACGCTTGCGAGTGGCAGTTGGGATGAGACGGTGCGTTTATGGGATGTTACGACTGGCGCGCACAAAACGACGCTCACGGAACACACCGAAGGCATCTCTGATATTGCGTTCAGTCCGGATGGCCGTACCTTTGCGAGTTCAAGTTTCAACGAAGATAAGGTGATCCTATGGGATGTCGGCACTTGGCAGCAAAAAGCAGCTCTTAATACGGATATCAATTGTTTCGCTTTCAGTCCTGACAGCAGCACGCTTGCGACGGGAAGTTGGTGGGGTGAATTACACCTATGGGATGCCGCCAATGGAACCCACAAATTGGAATTCTTAGGGCATCCGTCAAATATTCCTTCCGTTACATTCAGCCCGGATGGTAAAGTGCTTGCAAGCGGTGGTCAGGACAAACTGTATCTATGGGACATTGATAGTGGGGCACGAAAATTATCAATTACCGGTCATACGGATGGTGTTTATTCGATTGTCTTCAGTCCAGATAGTAAAGTGCTTGCAAGCGGGAGTTCTGAACAAATTCATTTGTGGGATATCGCCACAAGTGAACAGGTATCGACACTGTTTGTAGGAGACTGGGCAACTAATGCCAGTTTGGCTTTCAGTCCCGATGGCAATATGCTTGCGAGTGAAGCTGGTTCCCAGATCCATCTGTGGGACGTTAAGAGTAGAACACACAGGGTAACCATCAGAAGATATTGGCAAACAACAAGCGGTTATGTCAGATACAGATCAATTGCTTTCAGTCCCGATGGCAGGTTTCTTGCTCGTAGCGCGAGTAACAGCGTGGGAGTCTGGTATGCGGGACGGACCTATAAAAAGACACTTGCTGGCCATACGGGTGATGTCACTTCAGTCGCCTTCAGTTCCGATAGTCGAACACTTGCGAGTGGTAGTGTGGATACCACAGTGCGTCTGTGGGATGTTGTTACGGATACCCACAAAGCGACCTTCACGGGACACACAGAGGGTGTTATGAGTGTTGCGTTTAGTCCGGATGGTCGAACACTTGCGAGTGGTAGCGATGACAACACAATAATTCTATGGGATGTGGACACGGGCGACCCGAGAACTACTATCGTGGCACATACGAACGGTATCAATGATGTCGCGTTCAGTCCGGATGGCAAAGTGCTCGCAAGCTGTGGATATCGGGATGATTCCACTGTAAAGTTGTGGGATGTGGACACGGGCGACCCGAAAGCCACTTTTGTTGCACATACGTACGGTGTCAGTGATATTGCGTTCAGTCCGGATGGTCGAACACTTGCGAGCTGTGGTTGGGATGGCACTATACTTTTGTGGGATATGACCCCAGGAACAGCCGCAGAGATCAAAACGCCACAACTCGCTGAGGATGCGAATGGTGATGGTATAGTAGACCTCCAAGATTTGGTTTTTGTTGCCTCACAATTTGGACAGTCTGGCATAGAAAATGCGGCAGATGTTAACGGGGACGGGACAGTCGATATAGCGGATATCTTGTTGGTCGCTGGTGCCCTTGAGACCGGCAACGGTGCTCCATCTGCGTATTCTCAATCAATAGGGTCACTCACGGCTGGGGAAGTGGAACAGTGGTTACTGCAAGCACAGGAAGTTAATGACGAGGGACCTGTCTTCCAAAGAGGTATTGCCCTTCTTGAAAGCCTCTTGGCTGTGCTGACTCCGAAAGAGACGGTGCTTCTGCCAAACTACCCGAACCCGTTTAATCCGGAGACGTGGATCCCGTATCAGTTGGCAGCGGCTGCGGATGCAAAAATTCGCATCTATGCTGCGAGTGGCGAATTGGTGCGGACGCTGGTGTTGGGCTATCAATCTGCGGGAGTCTATCAAAGTCGTAGCCAAGCGGCGTATTGGGATGGTAAAAACGAACTTGGAGAACCTGTCGCAAGCGGCATCTATTTCTACACGCTGTCTGCGGGGAGGTCCACAGCGACGCGGCGGCTGGTTATACGAAAATGAGCCATCAACAGTCAGCAGTCAGTAGTCAGATAAGAAGTCGATGGCTGGTTGTTGATAGCCAATTGAATAGGAGATTGGACCCATGAAAATGATGCGACTTTCGATTTTGATGCTATTTTTTATTTCGATCTTTTTTCCTCTGGATGCGTTTGCTGAGGATTATACACGATGGGGGTTACCTGAAGGTGCCACAATGCGACTCGGAAAAGGCGGATTACGAGGCAATATAGTTTTTTCACCGGACAGTACCTTGCTCGCTGTTTCGACTGCTATTGGGATTTGGATTTACGATGGGTACACGGGTAAAGCACTGAATTTACTTACAACGCAGACAGGTGGAATTTCAAGTGTAGCCTTCAGTCCGGATGGCAAAACGCTTGCCAGCAGTAGTTCAAAGGAGTTTTACCTGTGGGACGTTGCTACAGGCGAACACAAAGCCACTCTCACAGGGCACACAGCCGACATTACGAATGTAGCGTTTAGCCCTGATGGGAAAACGCTCGCAAGTGGTGGCGAATGGAAAGATGAAACAGTGCGGCTCTGGGATATTGAGACTGGCACGCTTAGAACCACTTTCATTGGTCATACAGACGGTATCACAAGTGTCGCGTTCAGTCCGGATGGAAAAACCCTCGCGAGTGGTGGGCATTGGAAAGATAAGACAGTGCGGCTCTGGGATGTTGCTACCGGTACGCTCAAATCGACACTCAGCGGACATTTAGACGGTGTTGTGAGCATTGCGTTTAGCCCTGATGGCCACACACTTGCAAGTTGTAGTCATTGGGAGGGCGGCACGGTGTGGCTTTGGGATGTCGCCAGCGGTGAACTGAAAACGACCCTGAGCGGACATGTAGATAGTGTCCATAGTGTAGCCTTCAGTCCGGATGGTAGAGTGCTTGCGAGTGGGGGCGAAGATAGCACGGTGTGTTTATGGGACGTTGCAAATGCCGCCTACAAGACAACACTCTCGACCCATACTCAAAGCGTATCAAGCGTCGCGTTTAGTCCGGATGGTAAGACCTTCGCCAGTAGTAGTCGAGACGGCACGGTGCTGCTGTGGGATGCGACGAATTTTGAGCAGAGAGCGACAATCATTGGTCATACGACGGGCTTTTCAAGTATAGCGTTCAGTCCGGATGGACGAACGCTTGTGAGTGGCAGCTGGGATCGAGCCGTCCGCTTATGGAATACGACTACTGGTCATAACAGAACCACACTTACTGGACACATTGGTCCCATCAAATCCGTTGCTTTCAGTCCTGATGGTCGAACGGTTGCCAGTAGTGGTGGCACAACTATCATCAACGGCTGGTTTGTAGATGATTACACGGTAAGGTTGTGGGATGCTGTTACTGGTACACATAAAACAACACTCATTGGACATAAGGCTGTGGTTTATAGTGTCGCGTTTAGTCCGGATGGCCGCATGCTTGCGAGTTGTGGAGGGAATTATGATAAAAATGTGTGTCTGTGGGATACCGACACAGGTAATCACTTGGCGACGCTGGTGGGTCATAAAGAAGGTGTACTCAGTGTAGCGTTCAGCCCGGATGGAAAAACACTCGCAAGTGGAAGTTCGGACAAAATACATCTGTGGGATATTCCGAGTAGACAGCAAAAAGCCTTGCTCACTGAGCATACAGGCACAATCCGGACGCTCGCGTTCAGTCCGGACGGAAAAACACTCGCAAGTGGTGGTAGGGATCGAGATGTATATTTATGGGATGTTGAGACTGGCGAGCATAAACGCTCTCTCACGGGACATACAGACAGAATTACCAGCGTCGCGTTCAGCCCGGATGGAAAAACACTCGCAAGTAGCGGAGGTTGGAAAGACAGAACAGTGCGCCTGTGGGACCCTATGCATGGGGAACTCAAATCGACCCTCACGGTATATGCAAATACTGTACAGAGTGTCGTTTTCAGCCCAGATGGAAACACACTCGCCACTGCTGGTGCTGGTGGGATAATACTGTTGTGGAGTTTTGGACCGTCAGTGGTATCGCTGCCGTTGGAAGTGGATGTAAACGGTGATGGTGTTGAAGATATTCAAGATTTGGTTCTTGTTGCTGCTAACTTCGGGCAGACGGGGCCAAACGCTGCAGATGTCAATGATGACGGTGTTGTTGACGCTGCCGATCTTATCAAAGTAGCCGCTGCGTTGGATAATGCGGCAGCTGCACCATCCGCTGCGATGCTTAACGTAAAAAATGTGCAACAGTGGCTTACGCAAGCGCAGCAATTAGATTTGAGGGATGCAACGTTCCAGAGAGGTATTCACTTCCTCGAACAACTGCTGAGGACGTTAGCCCCGACTGAGACAGTATTATTGCCTAACTACCCGAACCCATTCAATCCAGAGACATGGATCCCGTATCAATTGGCAGCGTCTGCGAAAGTGACACTGCGTATCTATTCCACAGATGGAACATTGATTCGTACGCTGGTGTTAGGACATCAACCTGCCGGTATTTATCAGAACCGAAGCCGTGCGGCGTATTGGGATGGAAACAATGAACTCGGTGAACCTATAGCGAGTGGTGTCTATTTCTATACGTTAACAGCAGGGGATTTCGCGGCGACGCGAAAGATGTTAATACGGAAATAATTTTTTAAGTTTCCTTGCGGTTCGGTTAGGTAGATTGGTGATTTTCACATTCAACTCCGTAAATCTAGAAGAAATCCGCAGAAATACCCAAGCAAAAACCCCAAGCAAAAACCATTCCACTGCATTACAAGATGCGTTTCTGTTCTTCTTTTTACCACTTGATTTAACCGAGCTGTCCTAATTTCACCAGCGCGCCGATATTCGGTTCATCTGCGAGTTTTGTGAAACTCCCATCACAGATGGCGCGTCGGATTCCACGCATTAGACTGATGTAAAAGTGCAAGTTGTGCAGCGTGTGTAGCTGGGAACCGAGGATTTCATTCTCAATATGCAGGTGTCGAAGATATGTCCGTGTGAAGTTTTGGCAGGTATAACAGGTACATTCTGGATCCAACGGTCTGAAGTCACGTCTGTATTTCGAGTTGCGGATGCGGATAATACCGGTCGTTGTAAACAGGGATCCGTTGCGTGCGTTTCGGGTCGGCATGACGCAATCAAACATGTCAATCCCGCAGCGGACACCGTAGACCAAATCTTCAGGCGTGCCGACTCCCATTAAGTAGCGCGGCTTTTCATCTGGTAGCAGCGGCGCGGTGTATGCGAGTACTTCATACATCAACTCTTTTTCTTCGCCGACACTTAAGCCGCCAATAGCGTATCCCGGAAAACCGACTGAGACCGTACCGTCTACGCTCGCCTGACGTAGATCACGTTCCATACCGCCTTGCACAATACCAAAGAGGAGTTGATCGGGATTCTGATGTGCTTCTTTACTGCGTGCTGCCCACCGCAATGTCATCTCCATGGAATCCTTAAGATATGCATAGTCATTTGGTAATGCTGGGCACTCGTCAAACGCCATGATAATATCCGCGCCGAGGGCATTTTGGATTTCGATTGAACGTTCAGGAGAGATAAAGTGTTCGGTGCCGTCTATCGTAGAACGGAACGCCACACCCTCCTCAGTGATCGTGCGCAGTGGACCGAGACTAAAAACTTGGAATCCACCACTATCGGTCAAGATAGGATGCTGCCACCCCATAAACGGATGCAATCCGCCTGCTTCTTGGACAATCTCGTGTCCGGGACGTAGGTAGAGGTGATAGGTGTTTGCGAGAATGATTTCCGCCTGAATCTGGTCGGACAGTATTTCGGGTGTGCAGGCTTTTACTGTCCCGCGCGTCCCGACAGGCATAAATATCGGTGTGTTCACAACGCCATGCGTCGTGTGGAGTTTGCCAACCCGTGCTGCAGTGGCGTTATCTTGATGGATAAGTGTATAAGGGGACTGGGACATGTATGGTTGTCAGTCTTCAGTTACCGGTTTTCAGTAAGAAAGTTGTGAAGTGTGCTAAAGTGCCTAAAGTGTTGAAGTTAGTAACTTTACAGACTTCTTTAACTGATAACCGATAACCGATAACTGATAACTATTTAATGAATAATTTTCGCGTTGAGGATAGGACTATCCTGTACAAACGCCTTGCCGTTGATCGTGGCTGCACCTCGGAATTTGAACTGATAGGTCTTATCTTCTAAAGAACTGAGAGCCTTTAGTGGCACCTTTACCTCGGTCTCGTTGATAGGGATCGTAACAGCTTCCGTAGTGAACCCTTCTGGTAAATCGAGCGGTGTCAGCGTGACTTCATCTGTAAAACCGCCTTGCCGAACTATTGTTAGCGTGAGTATCGCTTCCTTTGTCAGCGGTGCTTCGCTTTCCTCGCCAAGAGAAGACTCGGTCTCTGCGGTCGGGTTTGCTGCAATCGCCACGGTGCCTGTTTGTGTAAGAGCGGCTGCGTCTGCATTTTCTGCTACCGTTGCGGGGAAGACGATGCTAAAGCGCAAAGGTTCTACCGTTACAATGAAAGGTGCTTCAAGAATAGTCAACGGAATAGCAGGCGTTGATTGACTGACCGTTTCTCTGCCGACCTTCGCAGTGCCAACGACGGAAATATAATTGATACCCGGCACGGGGACGACAGAAAACTGCTCTCTCCGCTCAAAACTTCCGGCTTTCACTGAAAGGACTGCCTCGTTTTTACCTTCGGCAATATTGACAGCTGCTGCAGTTACTCGCGGTGGTAAACCTACTACTGAAAGTGCGATGGGACCTGTGAAGTCGGCACGTCGATTCGCCGTCACATGCAGGCTGACCGATTTGTTATGTGCGACACTTGCGCTAATCTCAGCAAGCGTCAGCGTGTATTCCGGTGCCTCCATGACTGTCAGGAGCATTGGAGAAGGTGTGGTGCGTTCTATCTGACGACTGCCAACCGCAGAGACTCCGGCGACGGAAAACGGCATCAACCCAAGCGGTGCGTCCCACGGTGCAGTTACCGTGAGTAAAGCTCTGTTTTGGCCGGTCTCAACGACAGCGGGACTGACCCCAAAGGTTTTCGGCAGGGTAGGGCAGTGTAAGCGGATGGGACCGATGAGTCTATCGAGACGGTTAACGTTAACCTGCATTGTGAAGGTACCGCCTCGGCTGACGCGCGGGCTATCCAAACCCGATGGACGATTCTGACTGTCAAGTACAACTGCACTGAGTGTGAAGTCTGGTTCCAACGGACGGATATTTAGACGGTAAGGATAGGTGCTGCCGCCCTGGTTGTTCAGATCTCGGATAGCGACAGAATACTTTCCAGCTGCTGTGAAATTCCATTCAATACGTGCGTCGGTGCCGCTGGCATCATCGTTCACCATCAAGACCTGTTCTTCCGCTGCATCGTAGGTTTTCATGTCCGTCTCGGCTTCCATCTGTTTTTCCGTACCATAGAGCGTAAGGAGTGCATCAAGTTGTGATGATAGCCGGAGTGCCTCCACTTCAAAAACGAGAAGTTGAGGTGCTTTTAGTTCAAATGAAAACTGATCAACATCGCCCGATTCGTCAATTTTCCCATTGATTGTTATCGGTGCGTTCACAGCATTCGCTTTTTCAGCCGTATTGTTGGGTTCAGTTTCTCCCATTTCTGCCAAACTTCCGATAGAGAAGGGGTGCGGGTTGCTCGCCAATCCGGAAGGGGTCTTCACCCTGAGTGTCTGTTGACCTGTCGATGTTTCGGCATCTATTGCGACCTGTATAGCGTTCACGGTTTCGAGGTTCGCGCCGGTAACAGCGATCGCATTATCCGTTCCGCGCTGTCCACCGAGTGGGAAAATAGTTTCAAGGTAAGGTAATTCACCGATACTCAACCGATAGCGAAATCCCTTTCCACCTTTGTAGCGGATATCTCGAATATGGAGCGTGTATTTACCTGCTTCCATTGCGGCGTAATCCAAGAGGGAATCCAACCCGTTGCCCTGTCCACTGTTCGCGACTTCAGCCCCCTTAGCATCCCGTAGGACGAGATATGAATCAAGTGGCGATCCTAACCGTTGCGCTGTCACTTCACAGATGAGCCTTGCATCTTTTTTCAGGTTGAAACTGAAACGATCCTCATCATCAATGGATGCGATCTCGCCGTTCACGGTGATTGGCAGTTCCAACCAATTTGACATTTCAGCCTTTTCGGTTGCTTCATCTTCGGTGGTTTCCGGTAGGTTGCCGACAACGAAGTTTAGTGCGTTAGAAACACCATAAGGTGTAACAATGCGTATCTGTTGTATTCCCAATGGTGCGTCGGGGGCAATTATAAAAGAAGTAGCCAATTGCGCGTCAGTAGGTACACGTCCAGAGACACCAGCACCGTTGAAAAGAACTGCTGCTTGCTGCGTGCCTTGTTTAATTTCCGCGGTGATACCTTTGCCACTGAACCAGACGGCTGTCGCTATATTGAGATTTTTGCCTGTAAGGGTAACCTCTATATTTTGTCCTTGTTGTGCGCCTTGCGGAGAGACAGTTGACAGTGTTGGTACGACCTGCGCATAAGCGACACTAATCGTTAGAAGAAAAATAGAAAGGGAGAGAAGGCAACACTTGATTGGCAGCCGGAGAGCGGACGAACTGACTCGCTCCCTCGACCTTTGGAATAACTTGTTAGGCATTTTGATTACCTCTTGCTGTTGGGAAGCAAGTTCATGAGAATAGCAGTTGGCTATCAGCGGTCAGCCATCAGACTTCGGAAAAGCGGTTTTGGTACATCTAACCGCCTCTCACTGATGGTTTCTGATTGCTGATAGCCAACTGTTTCTTTATGTGTCAGACCGTTTAGAATATCCCGGCAATCGGTTCGCCTTTGACCAATTCGCGGGGTTGATCTAAATGGTTGTAGACGATGGTGTGCGGGTCAATACCGAGTGTATGATAGACCGTAGCGAGGATGTCGCGTGGATGCACTGGTTTCTCAAGTGGTGTCGAACCCGTTGCATCGGACTTCCCGTAGACCTGTCCACCTTTGACCCCTGCGCCTGCGATTAACCCTGTGTAGCAATAGGGCCAGTGGTCGCGTCCATCAGGTGCGTTGCTGTTACCGGAGGTACTAATGCCCATCCGTGGCGAGCGTCCGAATTCACCGATCGCCAAGACGAGTGTATCCTCTAACATGCCGCGTTGATCCAAGTCTTCGAGCAGTGAGGAGACTGCGCTGTCTAATTTCGGGCAGTGAAGGTTCTTCAACGGACCGAAGTTAGTCGCATGTGTATCCCACGCTGTTGTGTTTGGATCACCGTTAGCGACAGAGGGCCAGTTCACCTGAACGAACCGTGTGCCGGCTTCCACCAACCGCCGTGCGAGGAGTGCGCTCTGTCCGAAGGTGTGTCGCCCGTAGCGATCGCGCATCTCATCGGTTTCTTGTGACAGATCGAAAGCGTTGCGTGCCCGCTGCGACAAGATGAGGTTGTATGCCTTTTCATAATACTCGTTCAATGCATAGGAATCCGCCACCTTATCAATTTCGGGCATACCGGCGTTAATTGTTTCGAGGAGATTTTTCCGGCGTTTCAAGCGGACGGGTGGCACCTCTGGACGCAAGCTTAAGTCGTCGAGGTTGATATCCTGATTCGGGTCTTGGAAGAGGAAGTACGGATCGTAGGCTCTCCCAAGGAACCCTGCGTTTCCGCCCTTGCCGATGATGTTACTCTCCTGCATCGGCCGCGGGAGTTGTACTGCTGCGAGCATCGGTTCATCGGGTGGCCGGTAATTTGAGATATGCGATGCGGCATTCGGATGGTCTGCGGGTGAAGGCGGATCCAGCTGCCCTGACGGTGCGACCTTGTCCGGTGTTTCTCCTGTAACCATCTGGTACATTGCAGCGGTATGGTTGAACAGCCCTGCGGGTGTGTAGCTGACTGAACGAATCAAGCAGGCTTTATCCATCTGCTGTGCCAAACGTGGCATCGTCTCAGATAACTGAATCCCTGGTACATTGGTTGGGATCGGATTGAATTCACCTCGAATATTTGAGGGTGCATCGGGTTTTGGATCCCAGATGTCGAGGTGGCTAGGACCGCCTTGCAAGAAGAGCAGGATGACCGAGTTGGCTTTCCCCCATCCGTTTAGCGGTTTTGCGGGGTCGACTGCCGTATTCGCGTTCGCTTGGAGTGACAATACCTGTGGCAGAGAAATGCCGAGCATCGCCGCACCACCGACACGTAGAAATTCACGACGTGAGAACCCGTCACACAAGCGTCCGGGCAATTGTGGTAACGATAACATCTATTGTTTCCTCCGTTATTTTTAAATTACCTTGCGGTTCAATCAAGCAGGTTGTTACTTCAAATACCTTTCTTAAATCCGCCTGCGTCCGTTGTAGCAGGCTACGGTTCTTGTGCTAAAAAGAGGAACACAAACGCAGCTTGTAATGAAATGGAAAGCGGATCTACGGAAACGTTGCTAAAACTTCAAACGCTGCGAACCGAACTGCAAAGTAATATAGAAAGTTAGCGATTGAATAAGAAGGCAGGACTGTTAATCAACGCCCACAACAGGTCCTGTGCGCCTTCTTCCTTAGATTCAGCGTTCGTGATATGTTCAACCGCTACTGCATATTCGTTCTTCTCTGGTAACCGAGAAAATGTTGCGAGATATAATTCTTCAACGATAACTCGGTCATCCTTGTCCGTTTTGATGAGTTGTGCGATACGTCCTTCCGGGTCGATGAGTGCCTCTGCGACTGTTGGTCCGTTAATGAGATTCATTGCATGGGCGAGGCTCACCTCGGTTGTCCGTTCACATTCACATGAAGTTTCGCGTTCAGGTCTGCCAAACAGCTTCAAAAATCCGTCATCCTTGACTTTGCTATCTGGTAGCTGAACGGCTCGGAAGTTTTTGGGTACCTCTTGGAAACGTGGTCTGCTTCCTGTCGCAACACCGATAGCATCTAACAACTGTTCAGCTGTCAAACGTCTGGCGACTGCGTGTGAGAAGTTAATCGTATCCGATTTGTTCCATTTGTTCGTCTTGATGCTCTGTTGATAGGTTCGGGAACGCGTGATCGTTTTCATAATATGCTTTATGTCAAACCCACTGTCCACGAAATCCTTCGTCAACGCCTCAAGCAATTCGGGGTTGCTCGGTGGATTGCTTGTACGAATATCGTCTACAGGTTCAATAATCCCACGTCCCATGAAGTAGCTCCAGATACGGTTGACCCCGGCACGTGCAAACATTGGATTTTCCTTGGAAGTGAGCCAAGTTGCGAGCATCTGCTGTTTATTGTCAGTTTCTGCTGCAACTTCTCCGAATGGGACGGAGGGTTCAATTACTGCCAATGTTCGTGGATGTTTCACAGGTTGTGTGGTGTAACTGGCGTAGACGACTTCATCACCGGGGAGCTGCCCTGGCTTCACTTTGACATCCGCGAAGAACGCACCGAGTTCATAGTACTGGTTTTGCGTCCACTTTTCAAATGGGTGGTCGTGGCACTTGTTGCATGAAAAACGGACACCCAAGAAGAGTTGCGTTGTGTTTTCCACTGCAGCCGTATATTCACGAGATACACGGAAATAACTCGCCGCAGGATTGGCATAAGTGCTTCCGGTCGCCGTAATCAGATCCCGCACAAATTGATCGTATGGACGATTCTGAGCGATTGCCTGATGAATCCACTGTTGGAAGAGCCAGACCCCGCGTTCACCGAGGAACTTACGATTCGACTGCAACAGGTCCGCCCACTTATGTGTCCAATGGTCAATAAACTCTGGTGTTTCGACGAGTGTGTCAATCAGTTTTTCGCGTTTGACTTTAGTTTCAGTGGTATCGGCAAGGAAATTCCGCGCCTGTTCGGGTGTCGGTGGGAGTCCCGTCAGATCGAAATAGATACGTCGTACAAACTCTTCATCTGTGCAGAGATCAGAAGACAGGATTTTCATCCGCTTCAGTTTATTATGGACGTGCGTATCAATGTAGTTGTATTGCGGTGTTTCAACCCACTTATACCCGCTTCTATCGCCCATGACGATGATGCCGTTTGTGCTATAGGCACCTTCGTATCGGGTGAGGATCGCGGTTTCGCCACGGCGTTCTGCGGTTACAATGCCGTCGTCAGTGATTTTTGCGACATCATTGAGGCTGCTGGTGAATTTTGCTTCACGGGTGACATCTCGCGTTGTGCCGTCAGGATAGTGTGCGATCACTATAAGTTGCTGCTGCATTCCCGACATGGCGAGTTCAGCGGAATCGGGTAAGACTTCTAACCGTTCCACACGCTGTGTGGTTTTGACATCAGACTTAGCCCCTTCTGCGATCCACTGATGGATGAGTTCGTAATCCCGTGAACCTGGAACAATAACTTGTCCACCTTTGTGTGGCACTTCGGATGTCGGTTTTAGCAACATCAGGCTCTGTTCGGGGAAAGCGCGGTTAAATCGTCTACCGGATATATCCTCAATCAAGAGTTCGTAATCAAAATCTGGATCGTAGCCGCGTAGCGAGAGTTTGAATCCATTTTTGCCTTTTGCTGCACCGTGGCATGTGCCGTTATTACATCCAGCGTGGCTGAGGAGGGGCATGACATCACGGACGAAACTGACGGGCGGTGCGTCCATGCTTTTAACGTTTATAGGCAATTCGGTACTCACGCCCTCAACGGTAGCGACAATTTTCGTTGTGCCGACTGTCATTGGGAATATATAACCGTCTTCATGAATCTTCACCGCATCAGTAGCAGGTGTCAGCATAGCCCACGGTGTTACATCTACCCATGCGCCATCCTTCGTTTTACCTGACACGAGTACGCGTCTGCCATCACGGGCATGCTCGAGTGTCAGAGACTCTGGATGAACCCTCAACTCCGTTATACCAACGCTTGTAAGCCACTCTTCCGCCGTTGGAACTTTCGCATTCGCAGGTTGCGCCATTTCACTTTGCGCTGTTAGCTGAAACGCAACGCAGACAGAGAATGCGAGAAGAAGTGTTGTTACAAAGTTAAACCTGGGTTTCATCAAAAACTCGGCGTGAAAACCTCCGACTGTAGCCGAAGGAGAGAACGCCGTCCTCCTTTTTAGTGGTTGTCGGTTGTCAAATGAATATTTGATCGTTGTTCGCCTGCCTCAATCTATCATTTACGTTGATTCCGGGTCAATAGTTCACGAGAGATCCCAAAGCAAGACAGAGTTGTCTTCACTTGCACTTGCGAGCAAACTACCGTCAGGCGCGTAAGCGACATTCCTGACACTGCCTGTATGCCCTATGAGTGTGTCTTTCGATCTGCCTCTCTTGGTATCCCACAAACGCACTGTGCCGTCACTACTACTGCTTGCGAGCGTTGTGCCATCAGGTGAAAATGTGACACTCCAGACATAACCTCTATGTCCTGTGAGCGTGTTTTCGGTTTCACCCGTCACCGCATCCCACAGACGCACTGTGCGGTCGGTACTCCCACTGGCAATGGTTTCACCATCAGGAGCATAGACGGCAGCATTGACAATATGTTTATGTCCGGTGAGTGTTGCCTTGTGCCGTCCGGTGGCAGCATCCCACAAGAGTACAGTATCACCACCACTGCCAGCGGCAATGGTGTTTCCATCCGGTGAATATGTAACGGATCTAATAGAGAATTGCTCAACTGTGAGTGTATTTTTAATTTCGCCTGTGCTTGTATCCCACAAACGTACTGTATTGTCAGGACTTCCACTCGCAAGTGTTGCCCCGTCAGGCGAATAAGCAACGCTTCTGACAGCGTCTGTATGTCCGGTGAGTGTTGCTGTCGGAGCCCCGCTGGTGGCATCCCACAAAACGACTGTGTTGTCTATACTCCCACTCGCGATTGCGTTACCATCCGGTGAAAACGCGACACACCTGACGTACTCTTTGTGTTCGACGAGTAGGTTGAGTCCTATAGCGGTATCTACATCATAGACCCAAACGCCGATGTCACATGCGACAGCGAGTTGCGTGCCGTCTGGTGAGAAGGCTATATCTCCAGTTAGGTTCCCTTGATCAAGTCGTGCTTTGACACCTTTAGGCAGATTCGATTGTGCGTCATTTTGAGCGTTTAAAGTTTCCAATGCGTAAAGTATTCCTTTTCGGCGTAGTCTGCGAGCTAAAATTTGTTGTCATTATCAAGAAGTACATTAAAACGTCCCACATCTGGGTGTAGGTGTACATGTGACGTGCAGATGTCAAGCGGTGCGTGAGAATGTGACGTAATTTCGGAATTTTTATTGTTAGCACTATTTCTGATTTTTCAAGTGTCCCCACACTATCGGCAACTTACCGCTTGCGGAAACATCTGCGAATTCGGATTCACTCGCTAACCAGTTGATAACGTTCTCTGTAAGTTTCTCTATCTGATCAATATCCTCGTTATTCTTATGATAATTCGGGAGCCGCCAGTTCATGTTGAAGACTTTACCATCCCCAGCTTCCCAATACCCGAACGCTGCAATCCGGTCGCCCCAATCGTTTGCAGGAGGTCCCCATGCATTGGCAAGGGTGATGAAATTCTTCCAAATTTTGTCGTAGTAGTCCCCGCTCTTTGGAAAGCCTGTGGAATTGACTTGAATTCTATCGTCTACCTTTGGTGTTTTCCCGTCAATATTTTTAAGCCCTTCTACTAATCCGAGGTCAATTGTCTCTTTCAATACGGTAATACCGACGTTGATACCATCTGCTGCGGTGGGACCGAATGCGCGTGCTTGGGCATCTTCTAATCCCATCGGTGTTGCATAACGGATCGCCCACCCTGTTAAAAGCACTGCGCCGCCGCTTTCAGTGTAGTCTAAGAATGCGTCGATTTCTGCATCGGACAAAGCACCGGGATCAGTATCGCCTTCATGCCACCAGATAACACCGAACTGCTTGAATGTATCACCCTTCAAATCCGCCTTTGCGAGGTGTTTTGTTTTAAACGTCTTTTCAGCAAATTTCAATGCGGGTTCAGTGAAGTCGCCTTTATCGCCGAGATAGACAAACCCGACTTCCACTGCTGCATTGCTAACACTTATACCAAAACAGAGAAGAAATGTCAAAGAAAATATAATTATCCGTTGCATGCTAACTCCTTATGCGATTACGCAAAGTACCGTTAAAAATAGTATCATGCACTAACGTTTTTGTCAAATGTTATAAATACCTTATAGGATTTGAGACCTAAATCGGGGTTACAAATCTCTCCTACAAAAGAAGGCGTGATTTTGGATTCGCCTATAAAGGCGAGTCCGAGTTGTTATAGCACTCGTGAAGCCGTTCATTGCACATTTTTACGAAACGCTGTTCAATTTCAAACCCAATGAAATCTCGCTGGTGTCGTTTACACACCACAGGACAGGTTCCTACGCCTGCGAAGGGGTCCAAGACCAAATCACCCGGTGATGAACTCGCTAACACGATTCGCTCAATTAACTTCTCTGGTTTCTGGATTGTGTTAAGAGCCTCTCTACAGACTAACTCTTTTGACTTATATGTCAACTGTTTTATATCGCCCCAGACATTACCTGGGTTTTTTCCTCTTGTGTTAAACTTCGTTTTTCCAAATTTGCCGTTTGTTACAGATGGCACGTTTTCACAACGCAGCCGATGCTTTAATTCGACAAGTTGAGCGACCCTGATAGCATCAAGGTTATAGCATTTTGGTTTCTTGCCTTTGATGAAATAGCAGATGATGTCGTAGTTATTCGTGTAATTGATGCGTCCTTGTGCGAGCCGACTCGGCTGATACCATACGATTTTTGAACGGAGATTTAAGAATTTCCGATAGTCTATAAAGTCGATGCAGTCGGATTTACCGAACAGATAGAGTGCGCCGCCACCTTTCAGTTTTGGCGTGAATTTTTCGATGAGTGCAAGATTAAATTCCTGAATTGAGGGTATCTGGTCCCACGGTTCGTCTGTTACACCATACGGTCCATCGCATACGATTAGATCTACTGAGGCATCTTCTACCTCTTTTAGTAGTGTAAACGTGTCGCCACAATGAATGGTGTTGCGTTCAAGCATAATTTTGTTATCTCAACCCCACCAGTAGGCTTAACCTTTGTTGGCGTGATGTATCGCTTTTCCAGCGACTATTCCGATCCCAACAAGAAACACTACAAGCGTCAAAATTGCAACCCATTCCATCACAATTCCTCACAAATTACAAAGGTTTTACATCGGTCCCACCCGCCGCGGTCCTATATCCATAGCGAACATGGACGCGTCGAAACTCTGTTTTAACAGATCCGTTTTGATGGGCTGCTTTTCGGGGGTATGCCAGAGATTGTTAAACTCGTCTGGATCCTCGATTAAGTCGTAGAGTTCACCCTCCTCGTGTCCGTGATAGACTGCTAATTTATAACGTTCATTCCTGTACATCGTTGCGAAAGAGTGGTCGGGAAGATCAACAGCGTCATAATATTCGCATCGGACGAAATCACGGTGATGGTTCGGATATGCTTCACCTCGGAGGATAGGTAACAACGATCTGCCGTGCATTCCGTCAGGTGGTGTTATGCCTGCCAATTCCAGAAGCGTCGGTGTTTTATCGACGAGCTCAACGAGTGCGTCGCTCTTAAGCCCGCTCATAAACTGCTCTTGCCATGCGAAAATCAGCGGCACCCTGACTAAACCTTCGTAGAACCGGCAGCCTTTCTGAATCAATCCGTGATCGCCGAGTGTCTCTCCGTGGTCGCTGGTGAAAATGATGACGGTATTTTCGCGTTGCCCTGTTTCTTCAAGTGTTTCAAGCATCCTGCCCAACTGCTCATCAATGAGTTGGATCATCGCATAATAGGCGGCTTTGAGTGTTTTGGCATCCCTTGCGCCGACTGCCTCCGCCTCTTTGCGCGGTGTTTGCCCCTTCTCAGTAACGGGTGGGGACCCCGGTAAAATCGGACTACGGATGTCTAATTCATCTGGCGTGCGTACTTTGGACTGAAAATCGACTGCCTGTAACCTTGTCTGTTGTTCAAGATCACTATTTCGGAAAAGCGGCTCCGGCATCTCTGCAGGATTAAACCGCTCTCGATGTGTCTGCGGCGGATTGAACGGCGGATGCGGATCGTAGATGTTGACGCTCGCGAGCCACGGACACTCCCGTTCTTCACGGATGAACTCGATGGTCTTTTCGGCACACCATGTCGTCTGATGCAATTCTGCTGGCACGCCTTCAGGATTTCGGTTCAACTCGCCTAAAATATAGCCTTTCGAGCGCACCCAATCCGCGTAGTCGTGCCCCTGTTCCCAGTCGTCTCTTGGTGCGTGGCTGTATTGCCAATAGCGGTATCCGTCATCCGTGCGAGGTTCTATTCGGCGGTAAGCACTCGCGAGATGGAGCTTGCCAATCAGCCCACAATCATAACCGATGTCTGCGAGGGTGCGCGTTACAAGCGGATATGCGTCTGGGAAGAAATCGTTTCCGTTGCGATTCGCGTGTGTTGCGCTCGGATACATACCTGTGAGAAAACTCGCCCGACTCGGTGTACAGATAGGACTTTGACAATAGGCATGCGTGAACACGACACCCTCTGCTACGAGACTATCAATATTCGGTGTTGACACGAATGGGTTGCCCAATGCACCGATTGTGTCGTAACGTTGCTGATCCGTGCAAACCCAGAGAATATTGGGCACTTTAACAGCCATCCATCAACCTCTTCGTGCGTGCTATTGAGTCGTCGCTTTAAACCCTGTCTCTTTAACAATGTTCGCGAGGTCAGCTGCAGTTGCGGTGTTTTTTCGGACTTTAATGACGGCTTGATCGGGTAGAGAAACTTCAACGCTGATAACGTTTTGGTGCTGTGTGAGTGCAGCCTGCACTTTTGCGACGCAAGCCCCTCACGTCATACCTGAGACGACCAGAGCGACATCCTCACTTCCCGCGGGCTCAATCGGTACAGACATAAAGGCATTCAGGAGTTTCCCAGAGGCATCGAATATCCGAATTTTTCCGTCGAAACCCCCCGTGGCGAGTTGTGTACCGTCAGGATGGAATGAGACCGCAAAGACACCGACTGCATCACCCTGCATACTTGCTAAACGCTTTCCATCGGCAACGTTATAGATACGCGCTTCACCGCCTGCGCTACCAGTGGCAAACCGGCTGCCATCCGCTGAAAATGCGACACTTTCAATTGTACCCGATTGCGCTTCATAAGCTTGGATGAGGTTAAAATCGGTATTGCCTACATCTCTCCGTATTTCTCGGAAGATTTTGTAGAGCCGTGGTATCCGATCTTCACCACCATTTAGAACTTGGTCTTCAGTCGGATGCCGTGCGATGGTATTAATCTCGCCGTAGCCTTTGTTACTGGAGTTAATATCATCAACAAAAGAGCCTGTGTCTACCTCAACCAATTTGAGTGCGGTATCCCGTCCGGCACTCACGAAATGGGAACCATCAGTGGAAAAAATGGTGCCGAAAACCCAGTCGCTGTGGTTATCAAATTTAATGAGTTCTTTTTCGTCTTCAACGGATAACACGCGGACTGTTTGATCTGAGCATCCGAAAGCGACACGACTTGCATCCGGTGCGAAAGAGAGTCCGTAAATCGTATCATAACTCGAACGCATGGCTTTGATCAGCATGTTCGTTGCGGTATCCCATAGCTGGACTTCGCCAAATTGTGCGGGTGAGCCGCCTGCCATGCCCAAGATTTTGCCGTCTGCTGTATACATCAAAGATTCGATGCGATGCGCTTTGCCGACTAACCGTCCCTTGAGTTCATAATTCGTTGTGTCATACAACAAAATTTCACGGAAACCGGAAACGGCGAGGGTGCCGCCATCGGGCGAGTATACCAGCGCGGTAACCACTGGTGGTACTATGTAAGTCGGGTAGTTTCCGTCACCCATATCATCAACTTCGGCGGGTGTGTCGTCGGTCGCGCCTTCAAGAATCCAACGCCGAAACAGCTCAACCTCTTCAGCGGAGAGCGGTTCCATATTTTGTGGCATTGCGGGTTCATCGCCGGAGATGAGTTCAATGATGAGGCTGTCATCGGGTTTCCCCGGGACGATTGTTGCATCGCCCGCCATCCCGCCTTGTTTGAGCTCGGTATAGGTTGTGACAATCAAGCCGCCGTTTGGATCACCTGGGTGATGGCATCCTTGACAACTCCGTTTGAGAATCGGGACAATCTGTGAGTGGTAGCTGACGGGTGGATCCCCAGCGTGGTTGTCTGCTGTTACAAACGGGATCCATACTGCCAAACAGAGCAGATAGATCGCTAAATGCGTTGTGAACTTTAATCGCGATATTTTCATATTTGTTGAAGCCCCTCCCTCTTGTCATGATGCGGTTCTATAGCGAATTGTGCCAAAAGCGTTGCTGTTCATACATTATTTTAATAATTATATCACAATTTTATAATAAAATTCAAGTAAATTTGAAGCGAAGCGTAAAAGCATTCAGTTTTAAGAAATTATCGGGTCTCGCGTCTTTTTTTACAATCTGGCACCTCTTCCGAGTAATCATTTCCCAGTAACGGGTGGGAACTTTGGGGCGGGATTTTCTTCATTAGAAAGACGGATCACATTTGGACGGGTACGCCGCAAAACTGTACTTACTGTCTGTGTCAAAGTCTGTGCCATATGAAAAATAAAGACACAAGGACGGTCTTTTGAGAATACTTATAGGCGATTTTATGAGGTTTTTTGTGTTTTTTTAGTTTATTTTTTGCATGATGACAGATTTAGAGCAAAACCATCTGTTTTTGTGTTCCGGCGGCCATTCTTGGTGCTGTCTGCAAAATTTGCACGATAATGTAATAATTTTCATAGTAAAATGCACATTTTTCCTATACGCCTCACCGCCCATGCCTCTCCGACCGCGTGCGTAAAACGCATGGGTGCTTGCTTTTTGAAAAAAATGTTCTTGAAGATCGGATTGGCACGAGAATTGCTATGCTAAGAAGAATTGCTATGCTATACTGTATAATATAAGATATAAGTGTTCATCCAACTGTTAACATTTCTGGTTGCGATTTAACTTAGATCTTTATGGATATCTAAACCTGAGGTGTGTAGCCAAACTTTAATTTCTGAAAATTGTCTAAAGTTTAGTTTGTAATAAGAACTGGCAGATTCCTTTTCGTGTGTTTTGGAGAAACGCAACAACACGACGGGTCTCCAAAATCTAGTGGATGCGATGCCGGTGCGACGAACATTTTCAGTGCGAAGCAATCGTGCATCACTGCCCAAGAGACCGTAAAAATCGTTCGGTGCTGATTTTCTATTGTATCATAACATAATTACGATATCAAATGAAAGCAGCACGCTTAACTGGAAAGATTGCCGTTTCTTGCGTTTTTTTAACTTGAGAGGTGACAGCATGCTGAGTAATATTCTCACGAACCGAAGGATTCTCGTAGGACTTGTTTTCCTCATCGGTATCGTAGGCGGTACACTGTTATATAGTTGGTATGTCCGCCGTCCGGGACCGATTGAACCCGTGACAATCTATAAGACGATAGATTCCAAGGTCTCCGAAGCACAGAAGACCACCGCTTCGCCACCTACTGCAGAAACGACACAACCATCTTGTTGCGAGAGTGGTGATGCCCTCTGCTGTAAAACCCCGGGGAGTCCGTGTTGTGCCTCATCTAATGTCTCTGATGCAACATCAGAACTATCGGTTCAGGATAGCACGCCTCTCTCGGTAGATACATCTAACGTTGACCCAATAGAGAGCTCATCCCCACTTCTTTCGGAAGAAAGAGTTGTGCCTGACCATATTGTTCAGGAAGCTGATCGCTTTATAGAGTGGAAAAAAAAGAATGATGCCCTTGCAGGGAGGCGGAAAGCGCATCGTGAAAACTTTAAAGGGATCAAACAGGAGGCGAACAAACGCTTTGTTGACTTTCTCATGCTGAGACCTATAGAAGCACGTCGTAAATCAATTGATAGTCTGAAGTCAAAATTGCGTAGATCCGGTGTTTCGGATACGAAGATTTCACAGATAGAGCAGAATCTTTATGCACTGGGCTTGGATTTTGAGACGGAGGTGCCAGCTGAAGAAGCACAGGCGGCTATCAGCGAAGTTATACGGGAAATAGGAGATTTTATGCCAGCTGCGCGCGAAAACAGTGAGATCGGTGCTCAGATACTGAAAGAGCAAAAAGAATTGGATGCGATCTCAAAAGATTTTTAGGGGGTTATTATGATTTTTAAGAATTACATCTGCTTAGGCGCGATCTTTCTCTTTTTAGGCGTATTCATCCAGAATACCTCAGCAAGTCCTTGCGATTCCTATCGAGAAGCGGTCGATGAGGCTTCAACTGCACTTTCAGAGGCACAAGAAGCAGAAGAGGCTGCGCAGGACGCTTTTATGCGTGCCGAGTCAGAGCGCTTTTATAACGATCACATAGATCCATTCGGTAGTAACCGAGGACAACCTAGCGATGAAGAGATAGATGAGTTATACACTGACTGGCTCGCCGCACAAGAGGCATTAGACGATGCACAAGAAAAATATGATACGGCATCAGAGAATTACTCAAGATGTCTCACACTATATCGCCATATATGCGGATGTCCAAGCACTGTCCGGAATGTCACGTCTTGTAGTTGTTCATGGCAAAGTTACAGATATGGCGTAAATTGTCCTTGCTATGATTCGTAATGGCGAAGGGAGCGGTGTCACAGCAAACACCAGAGCGTCCGCGAGGCTCCCCAGAGCAAAGTGTTCCGCCTGTGTGTTTACTATGACACCGCCCCAACTTCACACACGATCATCTCCTTGTCCACATTCATCGAACGCATGCAACACGTCGTTTGAAACGGACGCACAAGGACGTAAACGTATAGATGTATTCAAATTGACACACATCTGTAGACATCCGAAACCGCTGGCGACTGCCGAACTTCGCGGTAACACCCCCCAGACCCCTCAATGAATGGAAATGACTCGCTGAAAGTTAACACGTGAAAAGCAGGAGTGAAACCCAACATTTTTTAGCCTTGAAATGCAGGTGAGGCTGTAAGGTACTTGAGTTTCACTACATTCTTGCGGGTATCTCACCGAACCTGTGTTTCAGCAGTCTTGGCATCTTGGAAGCCCATTTGTTCACACCCGTTCAATCCAACCTATCCAAGGCGGTCGTTTTTCTCCAAGTTCACCCTACGTGCGAAACTCAACACGAACACGACACAAATTGTCCAAACTTTAGTCCTTATTACTTGGGGTCAAGACTTGAAAATCTGTCTTACAAGAGATATGTAGGGAGCCAAGATTGCTCGGACAGGAAACTGAATACCTCTGGAACTCCTTGTTTTTCGTTGACACCTTTTGAAAAACAGGGTATACTTCTTATGTCTAATAGACGCATACTTTCTAATGAACCAGAAATAAATAAGGAGATATTTTCAATGAAAATGGATTTAGGACGGAATTTGCGGGGCTTTTGTATTGGAAGTCTTGTGATCTTATTACTCATCGGTTTTGCTGGAATTACGCAACCTATGGGTATAATGAACTATGAAATTGACACCACACATTCAATGATAATTTTTCGCGCAAAACATAATGGCGTTAGCTACAATTACGGCAGATTTAACGAATTCACCGGCGAGATCATGATAAGCGCAGACCGTGTGATTGAGAGAACGGTGGAATTTGAGGTCAAGGCAGCAAGCATCGATACAGGAAATAAAAAGCGCGATCAGCATCTCAGAAGTTCCGACTTCTTCAGCGCGAAGCAGTTTCCCCTCATCACTTTTAAAAGCACGGAAGTCAGTGAGAAAGAAGGGAAAGCGGATATATTAGAGGTCACGGGCGACCTTGAGTTACACGGTGTTAAGAAGTCTATTACGGTGGATGCCCAAATTACGGGGCGCGCGAAAGGGAAAGATGGCGAATCGCTCATTGGATTTGAGAGCACCTTTACGATTAAGCGGAGCGAATTCGGCATGACTTACGGGATGGCATCCGTCAGCGACGACATCCAAATCACCGTTAGTGTTGAAGCGGTGCACAAATAGGTATATCCGTCTGACGAAACACAACCCGATACCTAATGCCGCGTTGCCATAAACACACAGAGGAATATCGGCGGTGTTAATACTCAAACAACTGATTCTTGGCTTACTCTTACCGGCTGTTGTTGGCGGCGGAATTTTTATATTTGCAAAATCACTCGCCTGGAAAAAAGAAAGTGAGCAGAAGAAAGCCAGGCTTTCGGGATGGTTGGTTGCTGTTGCCCTGAGTGCTGGTTATACCGTTGGATATACCGGTTTAGAAGGTTTGCCTCCATTCCCGCCGCGGGAAGGCGTTCATTGGCTCTGCTATCTCTCCATCATCGGACTGATCTCAGGTGCTTTTTGGCATTCTTCGCGCTGGGGACGTTTGATCGTACAGATAGCATTGTCAATCGTTATACCGCGATTGCTGCTGAATTCAGCGTTTAAGTATACGTGGGGACAGTTTGAAGGGATCATCTGGTGGATGTGCCTCGCCGTTGCGGTTTTTATTTTTTGGCATATCGTTCAGGAGAGTTTTACGATCTTGCCAGCTGGTGGTTCTAGTCCGTTTGTCTATTTTGGACTCTCCGGTGGCACTGCACTGGTTCTCGCGGTTTCGGGGAGTTTGCGGTTGGCACAGCATGCTGGCATTCTGGTAGCAATTTTCGCTGCGAGTTGGGTTATTACGTTTGTTCGACAGCGTTCCGACAACAACAAATGGCAGGTTTTTCCGCTCGGCGCATCACCGGTTGTAGCACTTTTACTTTTGGGCATCTGGATGAACGGTTATTTTTATGAAGAGGTCCCTGCGGCGAGTGCTATTCTGTTAGCAATCGCTTTGTTTTTAGCACCCGTTGGACGGATAGAAAAGATTCAGCGACTTGGTGCGAGGCGTTCCGCTATTGTCCAGATATGTGTTATCGCGCTGCCTGTTGTTATCGCGATAGGCATTGCTGTTGCCCGCTCTGGTCTTTTTGGTGAAAGTAGCAGTTATTAATATATGAACAAATGATTGGAGCAGCCTGTCTAACTTTCGGGCTAATTTTAGCACGAAACTGTCACCAAATTTGCCCCATTTCGTGCAATTAGATATAGGCATGCCCGATATTGTGCGTTTTTTCTATACATTCCGCAAAGGATCCTACTCATAAAGTGGCACCAAATTTGCTTCAGCATAAATAAATAGCATCATCTCCCAGAGAAAGAGACCCAATGATCTATCCTCTCCAGTACCGGACAGAGACCTTGGAGGTAAACATGAGTTCGACACGTAGTATAAATTTAGGTGTAGTTTGCAAATCGAAACATCTTGTCAATAGTCTTTTCATAGTGCCTATACTTGGAATCCTGCTGCTTATTAACGGTTGCGTCAAGATGGAGGCGACTCGGAAAGCAGATTGGGAGACGCATTTCACAGATCTCCACTTTGTCAACCATAAACAGGGATGGATTGTCGGGGAGGGGGGTCTGATAGTTCATACGGCAGATGGTGGAAAAACGTGGAAGCAACAGGAAGTCGATACAACAGGTCCAGGGTTTCGCATAGAAGATCTGAAGTTAGATTTCAAGGCGGTTTATTTTACGAACACGAACTACGGCTGGGCAGTCGGCGATGAAGGTTTAGTTGCAACAACCGATGATGGCGGCAGACACTGGACATTGCAAAAGAGCGGTACCTCCGCGATGCTCCTTGATGTCTATTTTGCGAATTCAAAAGAGGGTTGGATTGTTGGCGAAGATTCGGATGTTCTTTACACCAAAAACGGCGGAAAAACGTGGCAACGCTACGAGTATGTTAGCGAATTTATGCTGAACGGGGTCTGGTTCGTTAATAATTCACAGGGTTGGGTTGTCGGCACGCACGATAGAATTTTTCATACCAAAGACGGTGGTAAATCGTGGCGAGAGCAGAGTAACCGTTTTGAGGGTGAACGCGACCGGATGATCAATGATAACAAACAGGTCTTTTTCATCAGCGATAACGAAGGCTGGATCGTTGGCAGTGATGGTTCTATTTTTCACACGATGACCGGGGGTGTCAACTGGGAACGTCAAGACAGCCGTATTCCGCTGATTAACGGACACGTCCGAGATACGATTAACAGCATCCATTTCACAGATGATAACTACGGGGTCGCCGTGGCGGATGTCGGTTTTATTACGCGTACCGAAGACGGTGGCGACAACTGGCAATTGATGGATAGCGGCACCGAAAACAATTTAACAGGCATTCAGTTTACGACCCCGACAGAAGCGTGGGCGGTTGGATGGTACGGTACGATTCTACACACAACGGATGCTGGGGCAACGTGGGAGATGACGAGCGGTACGACAGCGAACGATCTCCAGAATGTCCAGTTCACGGATGCCAACCGTGCGATCGCAGTCGGCAGGCGCGGCACGATGGCGATGAGCAATGACGGCGGACAGACATGGAACGAAATTGAGACAGATATCTGGGACGGTATCTGGAACATCTATTTCGCGACCGACAAACATGGCTGGGCAGTCGGTGAGCGCGGGCTTATCGTTCATACCAACGATGGTGGCGCGAACTGGGAACGTCAGCGCGGTCCTTCGGCGTTTACGCTGCGTTCTGTTCATTTTGTGAGTCCTGAAGTCGGCTGGATCGTTGGGGATCTCGGTACGATTATACATACGATTGATGGTGGTAAAACGTGGATGCCACAAACTGCGACAGGCGATTTTCTCTCCTTGATGCTAAAGGGTGTATTTTTCCTTGATGAAAAGAGAGGCTGGGCTATCGGATGGCCCGGCGTTTGCCTCGCGACAGAAGACGGTGGTTTGACATGGACGCAGCAGACGACCGGCACCTTCAATGAACTCTATGCTGTTTATTTTCCAGATGAAAATGTTGGGTGGATCGTTGGGCAATTCGGCGAGATTTTACACACGAAAAATGGCGGAAAGCGGTGGAATTTCCAGCGTAGCGGAACACAAGAAAATCTGAATAAACTCTATTTTGCCGATACTCGGCACGGCTTAATCGTTGGTGATAATGGTGTGATGCTTACCACTTTGAATGGTGGAAAGAAGTGGGAAATGCAGGAAAGTGGTACCGACAACGACCTTTACGGTCTGGCACTCTCGCCTGACGGTGTTGTTGCGGTTGGTAAGGGTGGGATTGCGATGCGGTACTCGGTTGAAGAGGCGCAATTGCCTGCCAAATTGCCGCCTGTCGCTGAAGAACCAGAGATCGTCACTGCCGAAGAAGAAACACCTGTTGCACCCGTCACCTATCATTGGGATATAATTCGTCAGGCGGCATGGCGCACCGACTTTTCGGATACCCATTTCGTGGATGCCCAGAATGGATGGGCAGTCGGGTCGGGTGGTGTCATCGCGCATACAACTGATGGCGGGAAGACGTGGCTACCGCAACATAGCGGTGTCAGCGAAAATTTGCGAGAAGTGGAATTCGTTGACGCAAAGCATGGCAGAATTCTTGGGTCTGGTGTCTTGCTACAGACTGAAAACGGTGGTGAAACATGGCAGCCGATTCTTCAAGCAACCAAGCAAAATCTGCCTCGTGCGAGTAATATGTACTTCTTGAATGCTAAAGAGGGATGGCTCGGTGCGTCGATCGGGCAGACCTTGCATACAACTGATGGCGGCCAGACGTGGAAAGTCCAAAGAACTGGAACAACAACCTCAAGCATTACCGATATTCATTTTATCAATAGTCAGGTCGGGTGGGCGGTCACGCCGCAACGCAGAGATGGCGGATTTATTCTCCACACCGTTGACGGCGGTGACTATTGGAAGATTCAGGCGAAAACGAATCAACCGGGTATCGCTGTTCACTTTGCCGACGAAAATCGCGGCTGGGTGGTTCTCGGTAACGGGAACTCCTTATTGACTGAAGACGGCGGCGAGACGTGGAAATTAAGAACCACTTCGCAAAGCACACGGGGCTTGCGACGTGTCACTTTCCGCTCCGATACACAAGCATGGGGCATCGGCAGTGGTGGTGCGTATATCACTGAGGATCAAGGGATAAATTGGCAGTCAATTCCTGTTGCCACAACAGCGGATATACTCGCTATGCGAAAAACCGAGCCATCAACACCTGAAACGTCCGAAGCAAAAGAATCGGAAGAAGCGGTTACGGAGGGACCGACGTTGACATACGACGAGACACCGGAGGCACTACAAAATCGGCTTCGGACAGAGAGACAACGTTCGGGACGTTTTGCCCCTGAAGGTGAACTTCCACCGAATGCCGAACGCGCGACCCCACCACCACAGCAACAACAGCCGCCACCGCCACCTGAACCCCAGAGACGGCGGCGACGCGGTGGACAGCGAGTCGCGAGTGTGTATTTCCTTGATGCGGAACACGCTTGGGCGGTTGGCAGTGCAGGCAGCATTTACTACTCCACAAATGGTGGCAAAACATGGGAACGTCAACTCGGTGAACAAGAGCGCAACGATTTCCGAGAGGTTCTTTTCTACGATGATAAGATCGGCTGGATCGCGGGCGATGGTGGCGTGTTACTGGAAACGCAAGACGGTGGTCAGACATGGCGGAAGCTTCCGAGTCAAACGCGTCAGCGTCTCATCGGTGTACACTTTGCGAGTTTAGAACCGAAATGGGGCTGGGTAATGCAACGCGATGGCACGGTACTCTATACCACGGACGGCAATATTTGGACAGCAGGCGACACCCCTGAACGTCCACCCTTTATGGAAGGCGATGCGCCTGGCAGCTTCTCGCTAAACGATGTTAGTTTCGGCAAATTTTCTGAAGGCTGGGCGGTTGGTCAATTCGGAGATATTATCCACAACAAAGACGGGGGTCCTACATGGACACTGCAGCGGACGACTGCAAACGATAGGCTCACGAGTGTGGATATGAAATTCGCACCGCTCGGTTGGGCAGTCGGACAAGGTGGTGCCACGCAACGGACGATCAACGGTGGTCAATATTGGCGGATGCACGAAACCAAAACGAACTACGACCTCAGCTCAGTTACGTTTATTACCAAGCGGAAAGGATGGGCAGCGGGTGAGGCTGGTATTGTCCTAAAGACAATCGATGGTGGGTTTACATGGGAACCCATATTAACCGGCGTTCCCAAGAATCTGCATGGTATCGTTGCGCACTCCGAAGAAGAAATCTATGCGGTCGGTGAGGAGGGCACAATTGTCCGCTCAACCGATGGTGGTGAAACGTGGGAGCAAGAACATACCGACATCGATAACAACCTGTATGTTATCACGCGTTCTAAGGACGGTAAGGCACTGTGGGTTGTTGGACAATGGGGTGTTGTCCTCCGCCGGAAGTTAGAGGCGCAGGAACGGATGTCAATGCGGTAGATTGTGCCGTGTTGTGCCATCGTATTAAACCGGTCATCGGTGGATAACAGGCTTGACAGACTCCAATCAGATATGCTATACTCTATGCATAATGAGTAAATTTAACTTTATTGACCTCTTTGCTGGCATCGGTGGTATTCGGATTCCATTTGAGAAGTTAGGCGGAACGTGTGTATTTAGTTCTGAATGGGATAAACACGCCCAACAGACCTACGCGCATAACTTTGGTGAGACACCCGCTGGGGACATCACCAAAATTAACGAAGCCGATATCCCAGACCACGATATTTTATTGGCAGGTTTTCCGTGCCAACCCTTCAGCATTATTGGAGACAAGCAAGGTTTTGAAGATACACGCGGTACACTGTTTTTTGACATCGCTCGGATTTTGAAACAGCAGCAGCCAAGCGCGTTCCTCCTTGAAAATGTCAAGCAGCTGCTTACCCACGATAAAGGGCAAACCTTCGCGGTTATACAAGAACAATTGGCACGATTGGGTTATACCACTTATCATAAGGTATTGAACGCTCTCGATTTTGGATTGCCGCAAAAACGAGAACGGATCTTTGTTGTCGGATTTCGTGAACCGTTAGCATTTGAGTTCCCAAAGCCTATCGGTGTATACAAACCTCTTTCAGAAGTACTAGAGCCTGACGAAGATATTGAACCCAGTCTATTTGCGTCGGAGCGCATCCAACAGTCGCGACGTGAAAAGTGCAAAGGTACACCCTTTTTCCCCTCTATTTGGCATGAAAATAAGGGAGGCAACATTTCGGTTTTGCCTTTTTCATGTGCGTTAAGAGCCGGTGCCTCCTATAACTATCTGTTGGTGAACGGCGTTCGACGACTTTCCGGTAGGGAAATGTTGCGCCTACAAGGCTTTCCTGAAAACTTCAAAATTGTAGGAAATATGATGCAGGTTAGAAAACAGACTGGAAATAGTGTGGCTATTCCTGTTGTTCAAGCTATTGCAGAGAAAATGTTACAGGCATTAGAACAACGTAAACCGATGATACAACCTGAAGAACAATTGCTTCTCTTTGAAAACAAAATCAACGCCTATGCATAATGGACAATAAAACAGCCAAAGACCAACTTGACATTGTTATCAAAAAAGCCAGAGTCCACTTTTACAAACCAATACAAATTGCGGAGATACTTTATAGAGACAGGATTGAGGGCGATATAGACCTGGGCGACTTGGAAACTTATCGAACGCCTTCAAGAAAATGGCGAGATGCGATTTCTCTCAGGTTTATTGGTCGGATCTCTACATCAAGCGCAAGGTATCAAGACGACCTTTTTAACGCTAACGCCACACCTCCAATAGTTTTATCGCAATTGGGGAAAATAAATAGAGACAGTAGCGGTGTGGTTGAAGCCTACATTTATACTGCTTTAAGAAATCGGCTCTCCCAAATGTCATCGGGTCTATCCATCGTCTTACAATCGGATAGCAACTCTTTTACACTCAGGAACTTCATAGATAGTTTTACACGGGATCCTGGACTCTCACGAAGTGTTGATAAAATCTTTGAGATTGTAGTTTATGCCTTATTTTCGACGCTACTGGAAGTCCTTGACGTTAAAATAGGTGTACGAATTGAGAACATAAACAATACCGTTCTTAGCGAGTTTTCTGATTTCACAGAAAAGGTCCTGGGATTGTCCGAAGACACGCCAGAACTATACCAAGCAGCAAAGGTTTATAGGGTAGGTGTCACCAACGCCGCAGACAGAGGTCTTGATATGTGGGCTAACTTTGGGGTAGCCATTCAGATAAAGCACATATCTCTAACACCTACAACAATTGAGGACATAAGTAGTGCCATTTCAGCAGATCGGATAATTATCGTCTGCAAGGAATCTGAAAAAGATATCCTTGTATCTGTTCTACAACAATTTGGAAGTGCTAATCGAATTCAAAGCGTGATAACCGAAAATGAACTTGATGCATGGTACGAGAAAGCCTTGCGTGGACAGTCTTCCGAGTTAATTGGTAATAAAATATTACAAAGACTTGCAAACGAGATAAAAGTTGAGTTTCCATCAACCACCTCAGAATTTGATGATTTCTTCAAAGAACGTGGCTATGATCGTCTATCGTTTGTTGATTTTTGATAACCTCAGATTTGGTAAGTTCTGATGGAGAAAAAATGCGTGAACGTAAATCTATTTTCGGTCCATCTAAAGACGAAATCTGGACGCAGATTGCTGCAGATATAGGCGGTGAGTTTATTGAGGGTGGCTTTTGGGGCAAGGATGTTCTTATTTTTAAACACGGTGAGTGGCAGATTCTACTTGACACTTACACCGTTTCAACCGGAACAACCACTATCACATGCACTCGGATGCGCGCGCCGTTTATAAACAAGGACGGTCTCTATTTTAAGATATCTCGTGAAGGATTCTTCAGTTCCATCGGAAAGTTCTTTGGTATGCAGGACATCGAAATAGGGGATACGTTTTTCGATAAGCAGTTTGTCATCAAAGGTAACGATCCAGAGAAAATCAAGTTGTTACTTGCTGATGATAGGATAAAGGAGTTGTGTCAAATACAGCCAAAGATCCAGCTCAGTATTAAGGACGATGAAGGTTGGTTCGGGACTGATTTTCCTGAAGGTGTTGATGAATTGTGCTTTGAATGTGTTGGTGTTATCAAAGAGACTGCTTTACTAAAGGCTCTATTCGGACTGTTCTGCCTGATTTTACAGCGTCTCGTTCAAATAGATTCAGCGTATGAAGATGACCCGCAAGTCACACTGAAGTAGCCGTGTAGGTGCGGTTGAAAAGCGCGCCTATCGCGATTGCTTCGGCTTCAAGTGTTGCTCAAGGAATGCTTTCGTCAATTCTGGCACCTTCGGATCTCTGAACCAACCGTGTCCGCCGCCCTCTACCCTATAAAACGTAACCGGCACACCCGCTTTCTCCAAGGCATTCTTCAGCAATACGCTCTGATGATATGGAACCAATTTGTCTCGATCTCCGTGGATAATCAGAAAAGGCGGATTGGCTTTGGATACATAAGTGATTGGGTTCGCTTTCGCGACGCGATTTTTATGCTCCTGAATGGGGCCTCCTACCAGTTTAGACTCCGGGGAATCAGGTGCATCATGCACGAGCCCGTCTGGAAGGCGGTGCGTGTCCATCTGTAGGAAGTCTGTGGGACCGAAGTAATCAACGACAGCTTGCACCTTACTGGACACTTCTAAATTTTCCCCCATCTCAAATTCCGCTACATCGCCTGTCGTACCGAGCATAGCAACGAGATGTCCACCGGCGGATGAACCCCATGCTGCAAACCGATTTGGGTCCAAACGATAGGTTTCTGCATTCGCACGTAACCACCGGACAGCGGCTTTCACATCCTTAATTTGCGCAGGAAAGATGGCGTGCTGGCTCAAGCGATAGTTGATACTCGCGCCCGCATAGCCAGCACTGAGATATGCCATCGGACGATAATGTGTCTTGTTTCCGCCGAGCCAAGCTCCGCCGTGTACCCAGATAATAAGCGGCAGGTTTTCTCCTGTATCCGCTGGTACATAGAGGTCAAGTTTCTGGCGTTCGTGTCCGTCTGTAACATAAGCGATATCGCGATGGACAGTTACACCTTCGGGGATTTTTGTATCTCGGTTTCGACGCTGTGCTAACACCGTAATCGTGACAAGGAAAAATAGGATTAACACGAGCGTGGCAGTGATTCGCATCATTGACTGTCGTCTCCATTATTAGGGGTTTCGGCTGTGTCTTGTTCAACGGATTCAGATGGCTTTGCGTCTTCGGCAATCATCGCCTCAAGCTCAGCCTTCAAGCCTTGAATCTGAGAAATTTTTTCTGCCATCTTCGAGAACATCTGCTGTTTGGATTTGATACCTTCATCAATGAGGAACGCTGTTGCTTCAGAACGACTGTTAAATTGTCCGGACTCCACAAGTTCGTCAATCCGATTGAGATTTTCCTCATCAACCCTGACCATAACCACATTATCTCTTCTCCGCGGGCCTCTTGGGTGCCGCGGCGCGCGTCTTCCACGCGGGCCTCTGCCTTGTTGTTTTGCATTTAATTTTGGCATTGTAAGCCTCCTCTTTTTTCTAAAATATAAGTTAATTTAATTACACGTAATTATTATACAATATTACATGGTAGGTTGTCAAATTAAATTTTTCAAATGAAGAGTATCGCGAGCACAGCTCGCTCCTACAAGGAAGAGTGTTACGCGAAAAATGGAAATTATTGGAGAATTGAATGCCTCTGGTTTTCCCGATTAGGAGATTGACACCGGTTGAAATTTAGGGTATAATAGTTTGGGTAGGTCAGCCAACAAAAGCAGGATATTGAGATAAGGAGATCTTCAGATGGCTTCAATGAAATGTGGCAGATGTGGTTCTGAGAAGGTTATGCCGGACTTACGGATTCGGGATCGCTACGAGGCAGGGATGGGACAAGACTTAGAAGTCGAGGTCCAGGGTAACCCTGATGCCTTCATTTTTAAACAGGCTCATAGAGAAACATTGAGAGCAACCGTCTGTGGTGAATGTGGTAATGTGGGTCTCTCTGTTGAGAATCCACAAGCACTTTGGAAAACCTATAGCGAACGTAAGGATTCGTAGCATGTACTTTTGCACCAGTTTGAGAATTGATGTTTCAGCAGCGTTCCGAATCACGTTTACCTATAAATGTCTGCATATTTAGGGCAAGTTGCAGTTCGGTATTTTCTACTAAAACCTACTAAAACCTATAAAAACCTACATAGATTTTCTTTGACTTTTTGTTAGAAATGTAGTATAATTAAAGTATCAGGTTGGCAAGCAGTATTAGCGTTACCACTTGGTAATGTGCTTGCCTCCGACTAATACACGGATAACGCCTGATACCTGATAACCATGACTTTACGAACACAGAAGATAGAACTCAACCCGAATAACGAGCAGTCCACGCTTATGTCTCAACATGCTGGCTATGCCCGTGTTGCTTTCAACTTTGGCTTGTCGTCATTCAAAGTCGGATTAGACAATGACGAATGGCGAAGTTTTGTTGATATCAAGCGTGAGTTTAACGCTGTCAAATATGATAAGTTTGAATGGTGTAAAGACCTCTCACAGAATGCGTCCAAGAATGCGATACACAACCTTGGTGACGCTGTCACGCGTTGGAAAAAAGGACAAAATAGTTTCCCCGTCTATAAGAACCGAAGTGGTAAATGCTCATACCAAGCAGATAATGGCGAAGGCACTATTGAAGTCCACAAAAAGCGTATCAACCTACCTAAAATCGGTTGGGTACGCATACGTGAAGAACTGCGATATTCAGGTGAAATCACGAAAGTTGTTATCTCAAAATACAATGACAAGTGGTATGCCTCTATCACCGTGAGACGACTCGATAGTAGCAACTATCAGCACCAGCCAGCCCTATTTGACGACAAAGCACCTATTGGTATAGACGTAGGTATCAATACACTTGCGACATGTTCTAATGGTGATACCTACGATAACCCACGCCCCCTGAAGCGATATGAACGCAAGTTAGCACGTGCCAACCGTCGTCTCTCTCGTAGACAGAAAGGCAGTCAGGACTGGTTTAAAGCAAAGTTTATGCTAACTGCCGTCCATGCACGTATCGCTAATATCCGTGAAGACGCTCACCACCAAGCAACAATCCGTATTGTTCGCAAAGCAAGTGCTATTGGTATTGAGACATTGAAAGTTACCAACATGCTTAAGAACCGAAAAATAGCCAAAGCACTATCGGATTCAGCACTCGGTGGCTTTCTAACGAAACTCAAATACAAAGCCAATAGGCGTGGTATACCGATAACTGAAGCACCGCAGTTCTTTGCTTCGTCTAAAACATGTAGCAACTGCGGTTATAAGAAAGCAGACTTGACGCTCTCAGATCGCACATATCAATGTTCCGAATGTGGCTTTGAATGTGATAGAGACCTCAACGCTGCTATTAATCTGTGTCCGGAAACCTGACTTCTAACCGTCGCCACGAGTTGCGAGGAGACGCTAAACGCCTGTGAAGTTTCTGTAAGACCTTGTTTGAAGGCACGAAGCGTTGAAGCAGGAATTACGGCACAAAACTAAAAGAATACTGTAGATTTTGTTAGGTTTTAATAGATTCTAACAGGTTTTTGAGGTTTTGTTAAGTCCTAAACAACGGAGGATCGATGGGATCAACCGAACCGTACTTCAAACGTTTCATCTTTATTTTAATCGATGGGGGTCCCTATGAAGTCTTTAAAGCGTTGATTGAAAACGGTGATCTTCCGAACATCAAGAAACATGTCGTAGATCGCGGTAGTCTAAACAAAGCGATCTCCACCTTCACCTCAACAACGGGCCCCGCCTTCATCCCCTTTTTCATGGGGTTGTATCCGGGTACAGCAAATGTTCCGGGGCTGCGGTGGTTGTCCAAATCGAATTTTCAACTTCCAAATCGTTTTAAACGCCCCGGCATCTGTAGTTACATGGGATTTGAGGGGCTACATTTTGCGACCGATTTACCCGAGGGTTTTCCCACGTTATTTGATTTCTTCTCACCGGTAAGCAATATCTATAACCCTATTACCCGCGGGTGTCCACCTACCAAAAATCTGACGCGCTGGATTAAACCGTTGGTCTATACTTACGGTCATTTTTCGTATCGATGGCGATTCGTTAATCAGATTGCAGAACGCCATCTACACCGAGCTGCTGAAGCAGGCGATCAGTTTATCATGTGTCTCTTTCCGGCTGTTGATGCTTTCTCACACCACTTTAGTATGCAGGCATCAGAGGTTATGCGGACTTACCGAGAAATAGATGCCGCTATCGGCAAACTTGTCTATATTTTACAGAAGGCGAATACACTTGAAGAGACGCTCATTATGATTACCAGCGACCATGGGATGACCGATACACACACGCACATTGATATCCCACGCCACTTAGACGATGGGGGTTGGCGGTGTTTGCACTATCCAAAGATTTGGCGGCAAGATGCTGTATCCGCCAGTATGGTCTCAGGAAACGGGATGACGCATCTTTATTTTAAAAACAGTTCGGCTGAAAACGGATGGGGGGAACGGACACCTTTCGAGAAACTCTATCAAATGGGAGTCATTAGTTCCCTGATTGAATTAGAAGGATTGGGGCTCGTCGCAGGACAAAGTGAGACAGGAGATATCATCGTCCAAAGCCGAACTGGACAAGGGAAAATCTCTTACGACTCACAGGATACAGATCATGGAACCTCACAAAATGTAGCGAATTCTATTAAATGCAGAGACTCGCTCCGTTTCTCTTACGAGTTTACAGGAACAGACCCGCTCGGATATGGTGTCCACTACAAAACCCTGTCCTCACGAGAGACACTCCGTGAAACCTACGACAGTCCGTATCCAGATGGTATTGTCCAATTGTGGCAGATTTTCAATGCCGAACGCACGGGTGACCTCGTCCTGAGTGCTGAGAGTGGTTATGATTTACGCGCCCGTTATGAAATCCCGGAACATCACGCGACGCACGGTGCTTTAATTGCGGAACACATGCACATCCCGCTTGCGACGAATTATCCAATCGCAGCGCAGTGCATCCGTTCTGTTGATGTTTTTCCGACGGTGTTAAGCCTCTGTGGTCACAATGTTGCAGGGCATCCCATTGATGGTCGGGTCGTCAAATGAACTGTAGCAATTTGAATGTGATAGCACCCAACGCCTAAAGGCGTGGGCTTCGGTTTCGTAGACAATAGCGGTTTTCGCAAAAGCGTCAATCGTCTTACGTTGTCTCCACCTGCGGGAAATTCCCTGAAACTCTGAAAGCGAGTATCAGGCACATCACGTTTATGTCGTGGCTATCCCTGCCCGCAATATGTTTAGCGCAGCGTTGACATCTCTATCGTGGTGTGAACCACATTCAGCGCATGTCCACTGCCTATCAGAGAGTGTTAGGGTTTCGTTGTG
>PYJC01000087.1 GCA_003635255.1 Candidatus Poribacteria bacterium
CGATGTAAACGCGGCTATAAACATTCTTAAGGTTGGGGCATCAACCTTTGGCGTAGAGGGTGTCAGACTTGCGATCGCAAGCAACCCTTGTTGATACCACAATCCGCCTCGCGCAGGAGGTTTCTAAGAATCCCCCTGCTTTAGCGGGGGGAGTATGTCAATTTGATATATTATAGGATTGAAAGAGCCGTTGTACTCAGAGCTATTTAGTTTTCCGTTTTTCAGTCCAATTTTGGCCCCCCAGGTCGATAGGTGCGGTTTCCTTGAAGAAATCCGCAGAAATACCCTATCAAAGACCCCAAGCAAAAACACCGCACCATAGGTGTCAATTTAGCGACTTTCCACGATATTTTTGTTCCGGATGCTGAAGAAGCACCCTATCAAAAACCCCCTACGGGGCTTAGTTCTGTGAGGTGGCGTTTTTCTACAAAGATGCTTAAAGAAACACCCAAGCAAATAAACCCTACGGGATTCAAGAGGGTTTTGAAGTCTTCAAGGTTTCTGTGTAAAATCCGGTTCGGTTGCTAGAAGAAATACCCCAGCAAAAACACCGAACCTACCGGGCCTGGGTCTGAGACGGTTGTTGTTTCTTAAATTGACACTTATGGTGCGGTTTCCTTGAAGAAATCCACAGAAACACCCAAGCAAAGACCCCCAGCAAAAACACCGCACCGGATCCTGAAAAAAGGACGAAAAACTCTATAATTTTTTAAAACTGAATGGCTTTGTATCCGAAACAAAATGTAATTGACAGGTAGGCTTTGGACATGCTATAATTTAAGAGGTGTCTTGCAGATGAGGCTGCGAATGTATAGGATAATGGCGAAGGAGTTTGGAGTATGAATAGGGTGCTGGTCAGCGATTTGCTGTCACAGCAAGGCTTAGATGTTCTAACAGAGAGTGGCGATTTTGAGGTGGATGTTATCCTCGATCTTTCGCACGAGGAACTGTTGGAGCGAATTGCTGACTACCATGCGCTGCTGATCAGGAGTGCGACGAAGGTAACGGCTGAGGTTATTGACGCGGCGAAGCAGCTAAAAGTCATTGGGCGCGCCGGCGTTGGTGTAGATAACATTGACGTGCAAGCAGCGACACGGAACGGTATTTTAGTTGTCAACACGCCAACTGGCAATACGATTGCCGCGGCGGAACATACAATCGCGATGTTGTTAGCGTTGGCGCGTAATATCGTACCTGCTGGCATTTCGCTGAGAAACCGGACATGGCAACGCAACAATTTCATTGGTGTCGAGTTATACGGGAAGGTTTTCGGTACTGTCGGGTTGGGACGCATCGGGCGAGAGGTGACAGGACGCGCGCAAGCGTTTGGGATGCAGGTCATCGCCTACGATCCATACATCTCAGCGAACGCTGCTGAAAAAATCGGTATCCGGCTCGTTGATCGGGAGACGCTTTTTCAGGAGTCGGATTATATCTCCGTCCATACCCATCTCAACGCTGAAACCTACCATAGTATCGGTGAATCGGAATTCGCATTGATGAAACCGAGTTGCCGTTTAATTAACTGCGCTCGGGGTGGGATCATTGACGAGGATGCGCTCTATCACGCCTTGAAAACGGGACAACTCGCCGGTGCTGCGCTGGATGTTTTTGAAAACGAACCGGCCACGGATACACCGCTGTTGGAGTTGGAAAACGTGCTTGCACTCCCGCATCTCGGTGCATCAACGTCAGAGGCACAAGAGCACGTCGCTATTGAAGTCGCGCAGCAGGTGAGAAACGCGCTCCGTGGTGAACCGGTCGCGAATGCTGTCAATCAGCCCAACGTTGATCCGAGGACACTTGATATTCTGGGTCCCTATTTGAAACTTACCGAAAAGATTGGCAGTTTCCACGCACAAATTGTTGAGGGACAAATATCAGCGATTAAAATCCATTATAACGGAACGCTTTTCCAGGAAGAGGATATCACACCGCTAACTGTGGCGTTACAGAAAGGGCTTTTGACCCCTGTACTCGCGGATGTGAACTATGTCAACGCACCTTTTCTGATTAAGCAACGCGGGATTTCCGTTACAGAGACAAAGAGCGAATCGGAAGCCAATTTTGCGAACTCCATCGCGATTACAGTTGTGACCGACAAAGGTGAGTCGGTTATAGAAGGCACCGCTTTCGGTAAAAAGGATATCCGCATTGTTCGTATCAATCAACTTCATATAAACGTCAGACCGACGGGGTATATCCTCCTCATCTATAACAGCGACCAACCCGGGATGATAGGGTTAATGGGGACGATTTTGGGAGAACACAATATTAACATCGCCGATATGACTGTCGGACGTTCGCGCGTGTGGGAACTCGCTGTGACGCTTATCAACGTGGATAGTCCTGTGCCTCGACACGTTTTGCAAACGATCGCTTCACAAAAGAAGATCGACTTCGTTAAGCAGGTTTTCCTTCCGCCGCAAGAAGACGAGTTTGAGGACTTCGCTAACGATGACACGGAAGAACGGGGTTAGGTGCCCTATCAGCATGAATTCTACGGGAAAAAGGACAAGAGATTTGGATGCTAAACAGAAATGTCTATTTATTAATGATGAAATTCCGAAGGCAAAGTTATTTGAGAGCGAGCAACGGGATGTGCATCCCGATAGCAACGCCTCTTGGCGTATCTCGCCGGAACCGTTCTGGGTTTCCGAGGCAGACTTGAGATGGTTTGAGGCACTCGGTCCGCATCTTTTAAATTTCTATCGTGCGTGTAATCTGCTCTATTCACAGAGTGTGCGGGGCATTCAGCCGACTTGGGTAGCTGAGTACTTGGAAATCGGAAAACCGGAGACAGTCATCCAGTATGGACGGATGAACCGTTTTAAGACGCAATTGCCTGGCGTACTCCGTCCTGACATCCTTCCGACGGCTGACGGTATGGCAATTACGGAACTCGATTCGATTCCGGGGTTCATCGGCGCGACGGGTTGTTTGGCAAGGCTTTATTCGCAACTCGGTTATGCTATCATCGGTGGCAGCGACGGGATGCTCAATGGATATGCTGAGATGATTCGCGCGTTGGCGAAGAAAGATGATCCGACGCTTGCCATTGTCGTCTCGGATGAATCAGAAGACTATTGGGCGGAGATGGTATGGCTTGCGGATGCGTTGTGTGAAGTCGGGGTGGAGACTCGCGCTGTTAAGCCGCACAAGATAATTTTTTCTGAGGACGGACTCCTGGTTGAGGACGGTGCCACGCAATTGGTGGTTGATGTGCTGTATCGGTTCTATGAGTTGTTTGATCTGCCGAATATCCCGAAATCGGAGTTAATGTTTTATAGTGCGAAGAAACGTACGGTCGTCATGACACCGCCGCCGAAAGCCTACCTTGAAGAGAAATTGTGTCTCGCGCTTTTCCATCACCCGGTGCTTCAACCCTTTTGGAAACGCCAACTCGGAAAGAAGACGTACCTGTTCTTACAAGAAGTGATCCCACAGACGTGGGTTATTGATGCTCGTCCACTTCCGCCATACGCTGTTATTCCTGATTTGGAGGTAGAAGGCGGCGCGGTGACAGACTGGCGGCAACTCAGTGCGGTGACACAAAAGCAGCGGGAGTTGGTTATCAAGCCGTCGGGTTTTTCTGAACTCGCGTGGGGGAGTCGCGGCGTAGCGATCGGACACGACCTTCCAACGGAAGAATGGGAAGCTGTTATTGAAAACAGTCTTGAGAATTTTGAAAGATCCCCACACGTTTTACAGCGGTTTCATACGGCGAAACGGGTACGCATGCAGTATTATGATTTTGATGCAGGCGATATGCAGGAGATGGCGTGCCGTCCACTGCTCCGTCCATACTATTTTGTCGTTGGCGATACGGTTAAACTGGGCGGTATGCAAGCCGCAGTCTGCCCTGCGGACAAGAAGATCTTACACGGTATGGTGGATTCTATTATTGTGCCGTGTGCACAGATGCAATCAGGATAAGGAAGGTGGTTTGATAATGCAATTAAGTGAGAAGCAGCTGGCTCATTTCCGAGACAAGGGATACCTTACTATTGAAGGGTTTTTTGACCCGACTGAAGCAAAAGCCCTCCGACTGGAATTGGCACGGATCTACAACACTGAACTCGAAAACGGTACCGGTATTAATTGTGCGGTGCAGGCTGATGGTACCAAACGAGACAATGAAGGTGAACGACAAAACCTTCAGGTAATTCCGCTCAACAACCGCAGCGATCTGCACAAAGCACTGCCCTTTCATCCGAAGGTTGTCTCCGCTGTCAAGCAACTCATCGGTGATGAATTTATGTTAGAGTTGGATCAGGCGTTCTGGAAACCGCCGAAAGTCGGTATTGGCACGAGTTGGCATCAAGACAACGCCTATTTCAAGATCGCTGATCCGTTGCGAGGGACAGCGATGTGGATTGCTATCCACGATGCAAACGTTGAAAACGGATGTATGCACGTGATTCCAGGTAGCCACCGCGAGCGTTATGAACACTACCGCGATCCGCTGAGCGATCATCATATTCGGTGCGATCCGCCGGAAGAACGCGCCGTGCCGATTGAATTAAAGGCGGGTGGCGTGCTTTTCTTTTGTTACGGTGTCGCACACTGTACGCGGTCGAATCTTTCTGATAAGGAACGTGCGGGGGTCGCGCTTCATTTCTTACACAACGATTTCGGCGGTAAGGAGCTTTGGGAGCGGAATAATACAACCAAACCGATGCTCCGGGGTCCGCTCGCTACGGGTGGCGAAACCGAATTTGGTGAGAAATTTGAGGGCAGATGGGAAGAGATCATGAATGATGTGCTTGCCTCTGGTGCATAGGAGCGACCTTCTGGTCTAAGCGCGACTTAACTTTTCTGTCAAGAGGATTGACAAAATGAAGCAGCTATTGAAATGCCCTACACTCCTTGTGCTGATGTTGATTACGGTCGGATATGCCAAGGCGGATATTACTGATGACCTTGTTGTTTACTTTACGTTTGACAGCGTCAAAGGCAAGCGGATTCTTGACAACTCTGGTAACGGGTTGGATGCTGAAGTTATTGAAAATACGAAATTTGTTAAAGGCAAATATGGGAACGCGATTCATATTACCAATGAAACGGAAGATTGCGTGAACATTCCGACTGTGAGGGCGTTAGAAATCAGTGAAGAGATAACCATGATGGCGTGGGTGTATCACGACGACTGGACGGAGGGTACTTTCCAATGGCTCGATAAGGGGAGTTATAACCGATCTCACAGCCAATATGGTATGGCAGTTTACCATGAAAAGGATCTTGGTGCTGATGGTATCGGGATTATATTAGGAAGAGATGCATTCCGGGCAATACATTTAATCGACAACAAGATGGAGAATGGCACGTGGCATCACATCGTTGGGATATGTAGCGATTCCTCCGTGGAAATGTACCTTGATGGAGAAAGCGTCCTTGATTTTGATGCGAGAAAACGTCCTCGCTTCAATGGTGCCAATGAGCAGGATTTGCGGATTGGGTGTGCTGAAAATAAACCTGGGTATGCCTTTAAAGGTGGTTTTATTGACGAAGTCGCGATATGGAGTCGTGCCCTCAGTGAAACTGAAGTTAGAACTGCTATGCAAGGTCCCCTGTTCCCCGTTTCACCGAAAGATAAGGTCGCGACGACGTGGGGCAATATTAAGGGACAGAGGTTTTAACCGTAACCTAAGCACAGGTATGAAGAGTTACATCTGTTTGAATTGTGCAACAAAATATATTGATTTCTCCGTGGGTTTCTGATACGAACACATTAAACGAAACTTAGAAGTTCCTCGTGTTACAAGTAAAGCCAAGAATCTCTATAAGGAACAGATAGATGAAACGGTTATTTAGTTATGCTGTGCTTATCGCGCTGATGCTCATCACAGCAGGATACGCAATAGCGGATTTTGCTAATGACCTTGTTGTTTACTTTACGTTTGATAATGTCAAAGGCAAGCGGGTTCTTGATGAATCTGGCAATGGTCTTGATGCCGAAATTGTCAAAAACACCAAATTTGTAGAGGGCAAATACGGCAACGCTGTCCGGATTATTCGTGAAACTCAAGATTGCGTGAATGTTCCTGTCTCGGATGCCTTAGAAATCAGCGAAGAAATCACGATGATGGCGTGGGTGTATCACGAAGATTGGACGCGACGTTCTTTTCAATGGTTTGATAAAGGGAGTGCTAACAGGGAATCCAACAAGTTATACGGTATGGGTGTTTTTGATGTAGATGATATTCAACTTGCTGCGTGGTTCAACGAGAAGTCCCTTATGATGATTAGATTAGGCGGTGAGATCAGGAGAAGTTTCGTAAGTAAGCACGAAATGAAGAATGGCACATGGCATCACGTCGTAGGAACATGTACGGACACTTCTGCGAGAATCTATCTTGATGGAGAAGCCATTCTTAATATTAATAGAGGTGGTTGGAATCGTATTGGCTTCAATGGTGCCAATGGTAAAGATTTACGGGTTGGCTGTGTGGAGGGTAAGCCTAATTACGCGTTTGAAGATGGCGTTATTGACGAAGTGGCGATGTGGAACCGTGCGCTTAGTGAAACCGAAATTAGAACGGCGATGCAAGGTCCCTTGTTCCCCGTTTCACCGAAAAATAAGATTGCTACGACGTGGGGAAGTATTAAGCGAGACGCGTTTCAGCCGTAGTGGAAACGGTAGTATAGAAAATATATCCATTCGCATAACGTAGAAAAATATGTTGCACCCTAATCAGGTTTTTGATACAATTTAATTCAAATGAAGTTTACGAGTTCTCATGTTACACAGAAAGCTGAGTATTTCCACAGGAGGACAGATAGATGAAACAGTTATTGAGTTGTGCTGTGCTTATCGTTCTGATGCTTATCACATCAGGATACGCAACAGCGGACCTCTTTGAAGGACTTGTTGTTTATTTCACGTTTGACGATGTCAGTGGCAAGACGATTGTTGACAGTTCCGGTAACGGGCTTGATGCCGATATCATCGCCAATACCGAAATTGTGAACGGCAAATTTGGTGATGCAATTCGGATTACAGCAGAAGGTCCAGATTGTGTGAATGTGCCAGCCGCCGAGGAACTGAAAATTGAGGGAGAAATCACGATGGCGGCTTGGATCTATCGGGACGCTTGGGACAGGAATGCGCAATGGTTCGATAAAAATTGCCACAACGGCGGCGAGCATTCTTCTTACGGCATCGGTGTGTTCGGTGATGGCTCGAATTTCAACATGTTTTTGGGCACAGGAAGCGGTAGACCTACGTTGAACAAACCACATGCACTGAAAGAAAAAACCTGGCATCACGTCGTTGGCACTTATGACGGAACAACCATGAAAGTCTATGTTGATGGTGAGGTTGCAGCTGAGCAAGACCAGGTGTTTGACTTCAAAGGGACTAATGACCAGGACTTGCGGATTGGATGTTCCAAGGACCGCGCGCGGTATACCTTTGAAAACGGTTCTATTGACGAAGCGGCAATCTGGCGGCGCGCACTCAGCGGAGATGAAATCAAAGCGATAATGAATACAAGCATCACCGCGGTTTCGCCGCTTGATAAAGCCGCGACGACGTGGGGCAATATTAAGCGGAAGACGTTTTAATCGTAAAAGAAACGCGAGTGCCGAAGGTATAGTTATTGCGATGGTAAAGAAAATATATTGCATTCTTCTCAGTTTCGTTGTACACTCTAATTGCTTCCAAACAAGTTTACATCCTTGATGTAAGAGGATTCCACAGGAGGAGAAACAAAAATGAAACAGTTATTGAGTTACACAGCACTGTTGATCGTTCTGATGTTTATCACATCAGGTTACGCGACAGCAGATCTCGCTGAAGGACTTGTCGTTTACTTCACGTTTGACAATGTCAAAGGGAAGACAGTTGTTGATGATTCCGGCAACGGGCTTGATGCGGATGTCATCGCGAATACCGAATTTGTGAATGGCAAATATGGAAAAGCAATTCGGATTACAGCAGAAGGTCCAGATTGTGTAAACGTACCCGCCTCCGATGAACTGAAAATCACAGGTGAAATCACGATGGCGGCTTGGATCAATCAGGACTCGTGGGGTACTGATGCGCAGTGGTTCGACAAAAACTGTCATAACGGAGGCGAACACTCTTCTTACGGCATTGGTGCTTTCAACGGCGGTACGAATTTTAACATGTTCTTGGGGACTGGCAATAGTAGACCGACCCTGAGCCAGCCGCACGGACTCGATGAAAAAAAATGGTATCACGTCGTTGGCACTTACGACGGGTCAACCATGAAAGTCTATGTTGATGGCGAGGTTGCAGCTGAAAAAGACGAAAAGTTTGATTTCAAAGGGACCAATGACCAGGATTTGCGGATCGGATGCTCCAAGGACCGCGCCCGGTATACCTTTGAGGACGGTTCTATTGACGAAGCGGCAGTCTGGCGGCGTGCGCTCAGCGAAGCTGAAATCAAGGAAATAGCGAACGAGGGTTTCCTCGCGGTTTCACCGCTTGATAAAGTCGCAACAACGTGGGGCAGTATTAAGCGGAAAACTGGGACGTATTAGGAACTATCCGATACAAACGTTAAACGGCACAGGTGTTACTTTGGCATCTGTGCCTTTTCTATAAGGGTGGCAAAAATGACAAAAGTCGGAATAGTCGGCATCGGTTTTATGGGGATGATTCACTACTATGCGATTCAGCGGATTACGGGTGCAGAGGTCGTTGCCATTTGCACACGAGATCCGAAGAAACTCGCTGGCGATTGGACGGGCATTCAGGGAAATTTCGGACCCCGAGGTGGTATGGAAGATCTCTCAAATGTCCGAACATATAGTGAAATCGACGAACTTCTCGCCGATGAAGAGGTTGAACTCGTTGATATCTGCCTGCCGACACATCTACATAAGTCCGTTAGCATGGCATCCCTTGAAGCCGGAAAACACACGCTTGTTGAAAAACCGATTTCTATCTCGATTGACGATGCCAACGAACTCGTTGAACTTGAGAAGCGTATCGGTGTTGAGCGAGCGGCAGCAAATCAAAGTCCATGTTATCTGATGGTGGCGCACGTACTTCCCTTCTTTGCGGAGTACGCTTATGCGAAACGCATCGTTGAATCTGGAGAATATGGTGAACTCCTCGGGGCGCATTTTAAGCGGATCATCTCCAGACCGAGCTGGTCACGCGATGTCGCGGATCTCGACAAGAGCGGCGGTCCCGGTATCGACTTGCATATTCACGACACCCATTTCATTCAACTCCTCTGTGGTGTTCCTGATGCTGTGTTCTCGCAAGGCAAAATCGCCGGTGGGAACTATGTGGATTACCTGACAACGCAATACATCTACAACGATAAGGGGATCACTGTCAGCTGTTCTTCTGGCGGCATCTCGCAACGTGGGCGCGCTTTCTCGCACGGGTTTGAAATCTTCCTTGAAAAAGGGACGTTACTTTTTGACTTTTCGACCTTAGCAGGGGAACCCTCTACCGCCGTGCCGTTGACACTTCTGAACGACGAAGGTGAAGTCGAGCAAGTCGATTTAGGCGATGTTGATCCGATTGATGCTTTCGTGGGTGAGCTTCAATACGCTGTTGAGGCGATTGATTGGGAGAGTGAACCGACGGCGTTATCTGGTATCGGTGCAAGAGACGCGCTGCTGCTCTGCTATAAAGAGGCGGAGTCCGTTAGAACGGGTGAGATTGTTTCGGTTCGTTAGGATGTTGTTCCGGCACGTCGGAGCGTGCTTACTACTTTTAAATGGATTTTTTCTACTTCGTTAGTAACGTCGGTGAACTGTATGTTCCCGCTGAATATCGAGATATAGTTTTCGCGCGCGCCCGCGCCAAATTGTTTGCGCATCAGGAGTTGGGACACCTCAACCGAATTTTCACACACATTCGGCACGGTGGTGTTGCGGTTGTGGAGGGGCAGTGGGAACAAATCACCGCCGTTATGGACTATATCCAACGCCACAAACAGGACTTGGTCCAACAACTTGATCGTAACACTAAACGACGGGATCGGAGAGATTCGCACCGGAGATCTGCGAGCGGTGCGCTGAAAGAAGCCTTAGCGCGACTCATGTGCTGGGCAGATGCTGATGGCATCTTACAAGTTGAACCTGCGCCCGTCCTTCCTTACCTATTGGAGCTTGCCGGTGAGCCAGCAGAGGTGAATGAAGGCAAACCCTTCCTCCTCCCGCTCATAAAGATTCAACAGATCCAAGAGGCACTCGCGGAGACCTATCCTATCCGTGCGCTTGATGCCTCGCTTGTCGCTTCCGAAAATGTGCTCGCGCCGCGTTCACAGGAGACAGTCGAGTGTTTTCAGGAGGCGTTGCGACATATCCGTGGTGCCGGTGTCGTTAAAAAAGTCGCTGACATCGGGTGTGGCAGTGGATGTTTGACCCTGTTAGCACGACAGGAATTGGGTGAACAGACTGAATTATACGCATCCGACCTACTCCCCGAAGCGGTGGCAACAACGAAACTGAACATCCAACGCCTCCTTCCAAATCCAGATGCTATACAGGTTATGCCTGCTGGTGATCTGTTTGATCCTTTTTCTTCCTATCAGTTTGATGTCATTATCTTCAATGCGCCGTGGGTAGTTGCCCGTGTACGCAACCGCGCCGAACTCGCCATCCACGATGAAAAGCAGCAAACAGTCAAACGCTTTTTTGCGCAAGTCTCAAATTTCCTGAAGCCTGATGGTGCTATTTTGTTAGGTTATGCGGATGCGTCCGGTCCGAAAGTGGTTGAAAACCTTGAGGCAATAATTGCAGCAGCTGGTTTTAGAGAGGATGCGCGCTTTAAGAGACGGGTTGCGACGCATCGGTCGAAACGGAAGTGGGAGCAGATTCGGGTGTCCGTTTTACGTCGGAAGTAGAGGCATCATCACGCCAACTTCAATCCTTAAAATTTGTCGATTTGGACGTTTTATCGAAGTCGGTGACATGCCGTAGCGGCGAACACAAATGGAAAACAAACGAGACGAATCCGACGAAGGCACCTACGACAAGTGTCAGTTGTAATCCGATAGTCTCGCCTAACACACCGCCAATCATTGCGCCGAATGGAATCACCCCGCCCACGAGTACCCGCCAACTCGCATTGACCCGTCCCAACAATTCATCTGGCGTAACCGCTTGTCTCAGACTCAGTTGGGTAATGCTATAGACAGTGACTGCCACACCAAAAAGTGCCTGTGCTACAATCAAGATCGGAATTACCGCCCTGTCCAGTTCACCTATAAATGGAACAAGCCCGAGTCCAATGCTCTGAAGCAAGGGGGCACCGATAAGCAGTGAAGCCGGGCCGTAGCGACGCGCCGCTGGTGTCGCGAAGGTTGCACCCACAAGCGCGGCAACACCGGCGCAGCCCATGATAATCCCAAGCCAAGAAGGACTGATCATCAACTCACGCGTCAAGTAAAGGAGATACACCGTCGAATGTATCGCGCTGCCAAAACTTGCAATCGCTGTGCCAACCGTCATCGACCGCAAAATGGGGTGAAAGAAAATCAGGCGGAGACCTTCCCCAATTTCACGCCAAATCCCTCGATGCTTCTGGTTATCCACTTCAACTGATTCTGATGGCCGGATGAATAACAAACACACACCAGAAATCAGAAATGAAAAAACATCAAGCACAAGGGTCATCGGGGCAGTCAGAATTTCGATCAAGACACCCGCGAGCCCAGGGCCTACGATTTTTGCTACCGATCGACCTGCTGACAGCTTTGAATTTGCTTCGACCAGATCTTCCTGATTAACAATCGATGGAAGGAAAGATATGCTGGCGAGTATGTAGACCGCGGATATCATTCCACCGAAGAAGTTGACGAAGTAGAGCAATTCAATGCGAAGCGCACCCAAAACCGCTGTCACAGGAATAATTGCCAAGAGAATGCCATTGCTAAACTCGGCGGCTATCATCAATGGATGCCGTCTCACCCGATCGATCCAAGCACCCATGAACAACCCGAATAAGAGCACGGGCGTATGATGGAGTGCTTTCAGGATCCCCAACTCACTTGCACTGGCATTGAGCGTTATGATTGCTACTAAAGGCAGGGCGACGGTAGATATTGTGATACCGAAGACTGATATAGATTCTGCCGCCCACAGTTTTAAGAAATCTGAATACTTCCAGAGTCGCCCGCCTCGTATTTTCATAGATGCCGCCTAATCAACTGAGTCCTCTAACCGATATTATATGGTATTTTTAGGGAAAAGCAAATAAATTCAGGGGCATTCAGTTTTAGACAAATTATCGGATTCTCTAAATGTTTGACTTTTCTTTTTCAGTCCCGGTGTCCCTTCGCAGTAACGGGTGGGAGTCCCGTAGGTTGGGTTGAACGGATACCCCTAAAATCCTGAAAATTAACACAAGACTCACCCCACACTATAGATGGCACGCCAAACAGAAAACCGAGAGAAACCCAACGCCTTTGCGGTTTTCGGGCACCTGAGGGTCTGAAGTTGGGTTTCACTACGTTTTTGGATATATATGCCGACAAGTTGGATTTGAGGGTATTGGCAGACCCACCTCTGCTTTCTTAACACCGTTCAACCCAACCTACGGTACTAAATTGACCCCTATGGTGCGGTTGATGAAGATTAATTTTTTAATTCGGTAATTCTGATCTCTTTTCTGTCTGAATCGCGGAATGCACGGAAGACACAGAGGACACGGAATGAAGAGATTGTTTTTCGGACAGCTCCATCTCGGACGAAAGGCAATATAGAAGTTAGCGTCGCCTTTTCAGCGTTCTCCGCGTTCTCCGTGCACTCCGCGATTTGCGGCGTACACGAAGAAATACCCAAGCAATACGCAGAAATACCCAAGCAAAAACACCCCAAATGCGACGTGCATTCTGACAATTTCTGTGATTCAGACAACAAGATAATCGACCTCATAGAAGAAAACATAAAACAAGATGTCTATGATTCGCAAATTACGGAAATATTTTCTTAAACTTCATGGAACCGCACCGGATCCTGAAAAAAGATGAGAAACTCTATAATTTCTTAAAACTAAATAGCCCTGCCCGAATATTGCCTTTTGGTTGACAAGCAACCGAGAAAATGATATGCTAAGAAAAATCTATCTGTGGAGGTTGTAAACTTGAGTAAAGCAAAATATCCGAACCGAGATGCACTTAATCAAGCACTTGATCACTACTTAGATGCCATGTTCCAGTTTGTCAGTGAATGTTTAGATGAGCCATCAATCCGGGAGACTTTGAGGTTGTTATCAGTCGATGACCTCAGAAAAGAGATAGAGGTTAAAGATATTGCGGATCTTATTAAGAAATACTGGTCAAAGTCTTTTAAAGCGAAATTTAAGATTATTGATCGCGATGATATCCGTTATTATGATGCTCGGAGTGTAACAAGTTTGATAATAGAGGGTCGAAATCAAGTGTCTCATCAACGGTTAAGGGAGTTGGATGCTGAATTCACACGGTCTCAACTGTTTCTTATTGCTGAGGTCCTGGGACAAATTAAGAGATCGGATGCCCGACGTGAAGTTGAAACCATACGAGATGAACTCTTTGAGGATACCGCGGCGCAGCTTGTAACAGTGGCAGTTGAAGCTGAGCAGGCTAAATATGAGAAGTCTATTGCAGATGTGGAGAAACGCTTAGCGACCGCGGAAAAAGACAACAAGAAACTGTCGAAGGCGGTAGATGATAATGCTGCTGAGTTGGATAAAAAGAAGGGGGAGCTTGAAAAAATATCAGGGCAACTTGTAAGTATAAGATCAAGTGAAAAAGAAAATAAAAAACAGTTCGATTCTACAGCAAAGCAGCTGGAAAAGGCACAAGCAGCACATAGCACGTGTGAAGAACGCCTCACATCAACAGAAACAGAGAGGGACGACTACAAGAAACGTCTCGAAACCACATCAGAGCAGTTGGATGAAGTAAGTGAGCGTCTTTCGATCACTTCAGATCAATTCTTAGCCGTTAAAGCGGAGCGGGATACCTCCACGGCACACCTCACAGCTATACAGAAGCTGCTAACAGCATCAACAATCAGCGACCCATCGGTATGTCCATCATTTAAAACTACCTCTGCTGTCCGACTACTTGACCGTCGAGGGACGGATAAACGTAGCTACCTTTTAGAACTATTGGAACAAGAGCAATCCGCTATCATCTATGTCCAAAGTGAAGAGAGAATTGATCAATTGTTGAAATTCATCGGACCAGAAAAAGCAGACCTTATCGGGAAGTGTAATGAACGAACCTCCGAGGCAGAGGAAGCGGAGATTTTTGGCAAACTTGAGAAAGGTGAATTGATTGCTGTTGTTTCAAATACTGCTTTTTCCACATTGACATCACCACATCGTATTGAGCATTTTGTTTTCTGTCATCTTGTCCCGGGTTTAGATGAATTCTTCAGGCAATGTGAACCTGCTTTTGCGTCAGAAAAACATGCTTATTTGCATCTCATCTACAATAGCGAACAGGATATTGAGGGGTTGGTTCAAAAGTATCCGGATAGAGAAGCGTTGGAAAAATTGTATCCAGAATTGCGGAAACTCGCGGGAACAAACGGTAATTTTATTAAGACTGAAACTCTCTATAACGCATTGGATATGGCAAAACTTGGCATTGAAACGGGACTTGCGATTTTTGAGGAGTTACAGTTGCTCGAACGCAACAGTGAAGGTATCAAGCTTTTACCGCCCGCTGGAAAAAAGTTGGACGCATCGGAAATCTATCGTAGAGGGGAGAAACTGAAGAAGGAGACAGCAGATTTCCGAGCATTTCAACTTGAGCATCCGATTGAGCAAATTTGGGAGGAGATACTGGCAAAACTCGGTGTGGACAGTGAACAGATATTACGCGAGAATAACACACATAATTACGGCACGAGGGACGTGGCGAATATGCCTCGCGCTTTCCAAGATGCGCCAGAAGATGCCGAAACACAATCTGAACAATCCACAGAGACAATTGAAGATAACAATCCAGTAGACAACGAAGGTACGGCTCGAATCCTTTAGAAATGGTATAATATCTAATATAAACGCAACCTAATTTCTATCCAAAGGCGTTATTGCCTTGACACAACGAAAGCCGAGGGCAATGTTCGTGAGTGTTGGCGAAACCCTGTTGCGGTAGGCGACCCTGATGTTTTGAACCTCAGTGTTGTACCAGGCACCCCCACGCGCGACACGAGTGGTTGTAACGTTCCCGAAGTCTGATATGACTAAATCCACATTCTCTATCGTATTCACGCCTCCCAACGGATTACGATGCGGAGAGGAAAAATAGAAATCACCATAATACGCATCGAGACACCACTCTAAGACGTTCCCTGCCATGTCATACAGCCTATACCCATTCGCTGGATAATTACCGACAACCGTCGTATCTCCGACATGGTTACCGTAGTTGGCCTGCGTATTTGAAATCGTATTCCCCCACGGATACTTCAGACCGGACTTGCCGCCACGCGCCGCTTTTTCCCACTCCGCCTCTGTCGGCAGACGCTTACCTGCCCACTTTGCGTAAGCCATTGCCCCGTACCAACTCACGTAAGTCACCGGATGGTCTGTTTTTCCACGCGGATAGTTGTCCCCGTTCCAATGTTTTAAATAGTTTCCATTGTGGTATGTGGTCGGTATTTGGTTTTTCCGCCACTGTGGATTCGCATCAACAAAAGTCTTGTATTGTGCGTTCGTTACCTCGTATGTGTCTATATAGAATGCGTCTATGTAGACAGTATGCACCGGTTTTTCGTCAGTGTTGTCGTTACTGCCCATCTGAAACTCACCTGCAGGGATTAATATCATATTTGACGGGACTAAAGGGGTTATGGGCTTGGGTTCCAGAGTCGGTATTATCTGTGTCTCCTGCTTTGGGGTGCCGGCTGGTGGTTTGCTCGGTGTAGTTGGCGGCAGCGGCGCAGGTTCCTCCTGCTCGATAGCAGGTACGGGTTTCCTGGGGGGAGTGAATTTTTTCTCGGGTTCAATCTCGGTCTGTTTTATAGGAGCAGGCTCCGACGGGACTGAAGAGGTTGTAGGTTCGGGTTCCAGAGTTGGTATTGCCGTTGTTTCTTGTTTTGGGGTGCCGGCTGGTGGTTTGCTCGGTGTAGTTGGCGGCAGCGGTGCAGGCTCCTCGGATAGCATGGAACCGCCATCCGATTCCGTTGCGGGCTGTTTTGTAGCACCCGGGGCGGGTGACGTGCGTGTGATGGTTTCCGATTCTAATCCGGATGTCTGCGCAGCTATAGGTGTCGTTTTGTCAAGGTTCGGAGGTTTTAATGCACTGACATATCTCATTGTGCCGATAACACATAATAAAAGGATAGGTGCCACGGCGACCCAGATCTTCATCCGTTTTTGATCGTAAATTTCCATGGCTCGGTAACCTTGAATTGCCAAACCGATCACAAGTCCCCAGAACGCCCAACCGACAACAATAGGTATGTTAAATCCAAGATGAAACAGTTTATCCAGTCCAGTCAGAATAGATGCTAAAGCAAGAAATGGAGCAAGCACCACAGGCAGAATCCACTCAGCCACTATATGCGTTACCATAGAACCAAAGAGCATAGGCAGTACAATAGGAAGGACAATTCCTACGAAAATCACCACACCGAATGCAACAAAAATAAGCAAAAAGGGTGATCGGCTAAAGCGGATGGTATGGACTACCCACCTAAAGCAGAATTTAGTAACCTTGACAAAGAAGGCAATTTGCCACTTGGCGATACGTATCCAATAGTGGACCAAAGCTTTTGCTAATTTGCGGTAGTCTTGTGCCTGAAGGAAACTTTTAATTGGCAGAATTATTGGCAGAATTGGCATCAAAAATCGTTGCCAACTAAACGACTTCCGAACAACGAGAAGCCAATGCGCGTATATCCCTATTCCAAAGATCAAAGGAGCTGCCCATGCGACATTTAGGGGTGCTGTCGCTACGATGAGACGGGTAAAGAGCGCGAGTGCCGCCATTGAGACACCGCTGATACCGACCCAGCGGAGTAGTGGCTGAATCCCATGATTAATATAGATCGGAACCTCCAGATTCTGACCGTTGGTGTCAATGACAAGGGCTGTCTGATGGGATTGGTTGGATGTTAAGAGGCTTTCATCGAGATGAATGCTGACGATGCCCTCGCCATGAATGTTTGTATCCGAAAGCTGGAGCCCGGGTATATCGCTTTTCAGGTGGATATCGCCGTAGAGGAAACCGCGCCCGACGTTCTTAATTTTGGAACGGATCGTTTTTGCGGTGCCCGTATCCACGGTTTTCGCGATGTTGTTAGTTTCGGAAGGGGGCGTTTCGGTGCTGCCCGTCTCCACGGTGTTGAAATGTATTTCAGGGTGGCTTATATCAGGTATCGGGTTTCCGATTCCTGGGTCAAGTTCCTGAACGAAAGTTTCTAAAGCGAGGTCCTGCTGGGCACTGTAACGATTTGTAATTTCATTCGCGGTATCAGCGAGTTGTTGTTGTTCGATGTATGCAAGCCAAAACGCAAAGAAACCGTTGGACAGCAGCGTTTTTGACTGATCCCAATTCTTATCTATCAAGCGAGCGAGTTGTTTCGGCGTATTCGCGCCTTTCCCCTTCTCCATCCTCACTTCACCGTGCAGGACTGCGACCATCGCCGTACGTCCTGTGTCGCGATCATTGGAAAATCGGTCTACAATTGTTTTGGCAGCATCCGCGAACGGATTCTGGTCAAGACTGCGGAGATTTTGCTCCAAGGTTCCGGCGTAAAGGGCATCAGTGGCATGAGTGGCGTGTTGCTCCATTAAGGTCGCCAAATCTGCGATGCTGCGTGCTTCTTCACCGCCGGGGAACGTCAAGACAGGCTGTTCTAGCTCCTCTGGTGCCTCAGTGAGGGTTGCAATGTGTTTTTGGCGTTTTCGTGGGTCCAGGAGCGTATCCTTGGCATCATTGAGAACTTTTTGCCACTGTGCTTGCGTTAAGCCATCCGAACGCGGCACATTCGCGAACGGCCCAACTGTTTGGGCATACTGTTTCGTGTGGGCGTTGTTAACGAGGTCTTTTATCGTTGCCTCATCTTTGTCTTGGATCTCGTCAATTGGGAGTTCAAGCACTTCAAAATAGTTGTAATCCATGATATTTGCCAATTCCTTTATAGTAAAGCCCGAGCATCCTTGAGTACGCTTTGGCACGCCGGGCGATGAATGGTTTCCCTACTACGAACAGGATCTCCTATAAACTCAAAATTGAACGACTACGAGTATGGCGAACATAGCCAACTATATAATAGAAGATAGCAAGAAGTGCAGCAGGTAAAAAGAAAAGATCCCCGTTAAACACGTTAAGACGAAACACATCATCGATGGTTATTGTGAGATAAGGTGCCAATATTACTGACAATATCAGTATCAACCTTTTTATCATCAACCCCAATCTTTTGTAGGCTACACTGCCAACGAAGGTTGTTATAACCCAAAGGCTACACAAACAATGGGCCAAAAAATCAAAATCAAAAAGAGAATCAAAAAGGAGAGAGGTGATGCTTGTGTCAGAAGATACGAATCCCAATTTAAGAAATGTCCTAATGATAAGTTCAGTACCTATGCCAGAAGTGACCAATCCCCCTACTAATGTCCCTGCGAATATTGCTATCAATGACCGGTATCTTCCAAAGGATCCACAATCCTTGAGGAATCTTATAGCATTGGTGAAATAGTCACCCAAAAAATCCAAGGTAATAATGTAGCAATATTCGATGAATCCGGTACGAAATAAAAAAGTGAGGATAATAGAAAGTGGATGAAGAAATAAAGAAAAATAAAGAGAACGAGACTCAAACATCACGTTTTCGACTATCGCTATGACAGGAATTACAAGTATTACTATGCCTCCTAACAACAACTCCAGTTTCTCAATTTCAATTACGGAAAAGATCAGGAATCCGAGGAACAAAAGAAGCGGGAAGCCGAAAAAGTAAAAGGGGATGCAGTACTCTAAAAATAATGTTATCAGCTGGCCAAACCCTACTTGCCCCCCGCCGGGTTCTATGGCATCATATATCCATTTCCATGTGCATATTGCTATAAACAGTTGTCCTGTGTATACTGCTATCAACACCCACCATTTCGATTTGCGTTCTGGTGTTTGTGTTGATTCCGGCTCGGGTCTTTCTGTGTGTTCTGGTGCTTGTGTCGATTCGGGTTCGGGTCTTTCTGTGGCTTCTGGTGCTTGTGTCGATTCGGGTTCGGGCATGAGGTCTGCAATGTGTTTTTGGCGTTTTCGTGGGTCCAGGAGGGTCTCCTTGGCATCATTGAGAACTTTCTGCCACTGTGCTTGTGTTAATCCATCCGGTCGCGGCACATTCGCATACGCCCCGATTGTGAGGGCATATAGTTTCGTGTGGGCATCGTTGACGAGTTTTTTTATCGTTGCCTCATCTTTGTCTTGGAAATCGTCAATTGAGAGTTCAAGCACTTCAAAATAGTTATAATCTATGATACTCACCTCCCTTTTGATGGTTCAACGCACCTTCCGGAGGCGGGTAAGGTGATCCGTTGTGGGTGTGTTGCGAGAAGGTGTGAAAATAGCCGCTCACAACACACCGGCCGGAGATGAAAGGAGATGTCTATTCAATTTCCAAGTTTTCCATGTGGTCGGCGGCTGCTTCGACTTCTGCCTCGTCGAGTGTTGATCGGTCAATCTTCACATTTGCAGTTTTTCCGCCGGGGCCTTTTGCCGTCACCTCAAGCGTCTGGTCCAGGTTGTATTTATACGTAACGTCAAACGGGGTATTCGCGGGCATTCCTGAAGGTAACCCAAGTTCACATTCACCCAGTTTATAGATTTCTTCAAATTGCGGAATTTCATCTATAAGTTGGTCTTGCTCAAGTCCTTGGATGACCTCAACTTGTACACCAGGCTGGTTGTCGGTCACTGTGTAAAAGGTATCCTGTACTTCGCAAGGGACGGGGGTCATCTTGGGAATCATCAGATGGACGTAACGCGTAACAGCATCTGATTTAACAAGAACAACTCCCAGATGATGCGTTGCCCCGTCGACGACTTTTATTGCCAGTTCACCCTTGGGACCGATGAACCGATCCTTGACAGCTTCTGGAATCTCTGCTAAGGCATTCGTATCAGAAGTGTCGTTCGCCTGCTCTTCAATCTGTCGAAGGGTCCCTTGGATCGCTGCCCCGAGAGCGACGACATCATCCGGATTAACTTCTTGCGGGTTAATCTCTTTACCGCTAATTTCGGTGATCATCTCTTGAATCATCGGCATCCGGGTAGACCCGCCGACCAACAACACCAAGTCAATATCTTCCCAGGTCATCTGTGCTTCTGAGAGGACAACACCACATAAGGCACTGCACCTTTGGACTAAATCATTTGTGAGTTCGTGAAATTTTTCGCGTGTGAGTTCAATACGGCTGCTCTTGCCGTTATAGTTGCAGACGATTCGCGCCTTCTGCCGTTGGGACAAAGATTCCTTTGCGTTAATGGCGTTGAGTTGAATATCTTGATATGCGTGAAGGTCTTGCAGCGGGTTCTCGCCGTGTTCCTCCTCAAACATCTGAGCGACGTGTACGATGATCTGATCGTCCCAATCCTTTCCGCCGAGTCTATGGTCCCCGTTCGTGGCAATCATTTCTAACTTGGATCCGGAAACCTTCATGACAGTTACATCGAAGGTACCGCCGCCGAGGTCAAAGACGAACACGTTTTGATCGCTGCCGTGGACATCGACACCATAAGCGAGTGCGGCGGCTGTCGGTTCGTTCATGACGTGCAGGACATTCAACCCTGCGATTTTACCGGCGTTGCGTGTCGCTTCTCGCTCTGCATCCTTGAAATAAGCAGGGACCGTAATGACTGCATCGGTGACCTCAGCATCCAGATGCGCCTCAGCATCCTGTTTGAGTTTCTGTAAGATCAGTGCTGAGAGCTCTTCAGCTGAATACGTCTTGCCCTCAAATTCACGGGAGAACTCTTCTTTGGATTTCCCGATTTCGCGTTTAACAAACTCAACGATCTGCTCTGGCACGGCACTGGCGTTCTGTTTAGCGATTTTTCCCACGGTGACAAGGTCATCCTCAAACATAATCACCGATGGCGTAATTCGATCGCTCTCGGCATTCGGAATAATCTCCTCTTGGCCATGTTCGTTAACGTGCGCGATCGCAGAAAATGTTGTACCCAGGTCAATACCAACCACTTTACCCATCTGTTTCATCTCCTTTTTCATCTGTTGCGTTTCTATCAACTGTTTCTTCACTTGCAGGTTGTGTATATCGAAAGATGGTTACCTCTTCTGGACGAAACACTTTCTCACGCCAATAGAAACCGATTTTGTGAATCTCTGCCACGTCTTGATCTTCATTGGGGTTATCGGTCGGTTTCGTGTCAAGGGTTCTGTGCAATTTCCGGTCGAGTTTCTTCGGATGTTCCTCATAGGGGATCACATCCATGCGATATAACACCTCTTCCAATTCAAAGCGGAGATTTTCTAAACTCATCCGAAACCGCGGCAATTCTTCTTTCAGCTGCCTTTGAAAGACTGAGAGTTCATCCGCCGGTTCTTGGGGGCGAATTTTCTTGAACATCCCATCTGAGATACTGTCGGCCCAAGCCTCAAACGCTTCAAAAGGTTCGGTGATACGCTCCAATTGGGACGCAACCGAGGCAAGGTTATCATAGAACTGAATCAGGTTGTTGATAACCTGTTTGTGAAATGCTTCAAGCAGGACATTTTCCTTGTAGTCCTTCATTTCGCCGTAGATTGCATCAAACATCTGTTTCTGGTTCTGGTTGCGGGCGATCTGTTTTTCAAACAGTTCCTGCAACGTTGACAGACGTTGATTCACTGATGCGAGTACCTCTACATCCGGAGGCGATACAGCAGGCTCGCTCGTTGATATTTGCGGCGCTGCGGTTTCGGCCGCATCATCATTTTCATGTGGTGAGATGTGCGTATCACCGTTCCGTTCTTCTGGGGATGGATCCTCAGTCGTTTCTGTATCGGCAGTTTCAATCGTTTCATCAATTGTCGGTGCTTCTTTATTCATGATGATGCCCTCCTTAGGGTACTTTATCTACATCCACCACGCATCGGAATCCGACGGAGCCTCCCACAAGGTGCTGCCGAGGGTAAGGCATCAGATAGCGTTCGGTGAGCCATGCGATGCGGGGGAGTTCACGCCAGGAATTGCCGCGCAAAACGCGGTGCTGCGCGTCGGTTGTATCGCTACACCATTCCCAGACGTTTCCGAGCATATCGTATAAGCCGAATTCGTTGGGGAGATAAGTTCCGACGGGTGCGCTGCGTTGATGGTTATCTTCCAGGCCCCCTAAATTAGCGTGTGTACCATCTGGCAGTGTGTTCCCCCATGGGTACTTTTGGCCGATGAAACCGCCGCGTGCGGCTTTTTCCCATTCCGCTTCTGTCGGAAGCCGTTTGCCTGCCCACTCTGCATACGCCACTGCATCGTCCCACGTCACATTTACGACCGGGTAATTCGGTGCCGGCGCGTCGGCATAAGTTTCCTCTGGTAACGGACGGTGCCCGGTCTGCTTAAGAAATACTTCGTATTGGGCAAGTGTGACTTCGTGTATGTCCATATAAAATCTATCCGTATGGACGGGATATGCTGGTAACTGTTCATCTTTTCGGGCAGGTGTGCCCATCCGAAATGCGCCTTCTGAAATCAGCACCATCTCAGCCCCGTCTTTTTCCCACATAATCGCTTCAGGCGGGCCCTCGATTTCCAATTCAGCATTCCAGGCGAGGGTTTCGCCGCTCTTCAAGACCAGTTGTGTTTCACTGACTTTGTAACCGGTATGTGCTACTTGGACTGTTACGTGTTCATCCTGCATATCGGTGTCAATCTCATAAAGCAGCGGAGTTTCGCCGACCATTTTTCCACCAATATGAACGGTTGCACCGCTCGGTTCGCTTGTGATGGCTAAGGTAGTGCTTGTCTCGTTTTCTAAGGCATCCTCAACGCTTATTGGTAATGAATGGACGAGCGGTGTCTGTACGGTTTGTGCATCTGAGAAGTTCACGTCATTAAAAAGGGTTGAGGTCTTTAATGTGCAGTGTGCCAGCACTTCTTCCCAGGAAAGGAATCCATCCGTTTCCTTTTTATTTGATAAGACCCCATCGGTGTCAGCAGTGAAACTCTCAACAAGGGCGGCGGTAAAGTAGCCACCGACCTCGTTGTTCCCGAACACAAATTGCCCGGGGGCAGCGGCGGTCACATCAAGGATTCCGGTGTGTTGAAGAAAGAGATCCTCGGTATGAAGGCGGTTTTCCGGGAGTGCCTCCGAGAAAGTGACACTCACGTTTGGGCCGGAAGTCTTCACATAATTACTGCAGGTATCGGTAATCAACATTTTCAAATTCGCTGGCTTTTGTTCGAGCCATTGACGGAGTTTTGCGCGCGGGACGACATCCTTGCTCTGGTCGAAGTTAAGCACATGCTCGCTGTCAAAACTCTGTATACTGCCGTGTCCATTGTAGTAGACCAGAACTGTATCTGCTTGATTGGAATCTAATTGGTGGAGCCAATCTTTGACATTCTTACCTCTGATAATCCCCTGTTTGTTGTCTATAATGCCGTGGGGTTCCCCTTGGACGAGTGTCATTTTCATGATGCTACCGAGCAGCTCATCCTCAGATTTCATGAGGGTCAGATGGACATCACAGTGGTGTGAGACGAGCTGCATGACTTCCTTCATGCGCCCCTCACTTTTTTCGACACTTGTTCGGATGTTCACGTCATTTCCGAGTATAATGAAAAGCGCGTGAACTTCTTTAGCAGTGGCGACAGATACCGGTCCCACGAAGAGGACCATTATCAGTAGTAGCAGAAACCCGGCGGTTGGCAAAGTGTATGTGCGGTTCATAATTTCCTCCTAAAAAAATTGATCATCATTTCACGGCTATTGATGTGGATGCGTTTGCCGCGTTCTTTCGTGAGTACCCAGTCTTTTGTATGACCCCACCGGACCTGACGGAAGTGTGAAGACGTATGCTCTGATGTTTCTAATAAGGCTGCACACCCTGTTATAAAGAGAAACGCGCCCGTTATCACTGTTAGATAGAGGCATCGGAAATCTTCTTTTCTCATAATATCTCCTTAATTGGAATAGGTTAGGCGGCTCGGAAACGACCCGACCTATTGTGCGCGCTTTCAATCGGCTATCCTACTTCCGTATGAGTAGTTTCCGCGTGGCAGTGAAATCGCCTACGGTAACGGAGTCGCGTGTGGACTCCGTGGACAATGTATAGAAATAGACCCCGCTTGCGACAGACTCGCCTTGTGCGTTCTTGCCGTCCCAATACGCTGCGCGGCTCCGACTCTGATACATCCCTGCACGCTGATGTCCCAAGTCCAAGTCCCGCACAATGTGCCCTTGGATGTCGTAGATGGTTAGTCTCACAGCCGCGGGTTCAGAGAGTTGATACGGTATCCATGTCTCCGGGTTGAAGGGGTTGGGATAGTTAGGCAGTAATGCCGTTGTTTGCGGTATCGTCTTCATTTCTGCCAGCGTCTGCAGGAGTCCTTCAAGCAGAGGCATCCACTTGCCAAGCCGCACATCGTCAGTCACCAGAGACCTCGCATCCGTGAGCGCGGCAGCCACATTGCGATGGGCAGTGGCACCGGACACCACTGCTGAACGGCTGCTGAAAGCCATTCCTGGCGCACCAGCGACACCCTCAAACGCGGCGGCTGCCTCGGCTGCCAACGCCACCTCTTCTGCAACTTTTGCAGGCAAGACATCCGCCGCATCAATCTCCTCAGCGACTGCGACCAAGTCTTGAACATTCACCACGCCATCGGCATTGACATCCGCCCGCAAAACGTCCCCGCGCATGCCATAAGAGATTGCCACCCACACGAGGTCTAAGACATCCACCTTACCATCGGCATTGACATCCAAATTCACTTCTATCGTTATGGTGAACGTCAGGGAAGCGGAGGCACCCGTGGTGTCTGTTACGGTATAAGTGGTCTCCGTGGTGCCGGGTGTTGTCGGTGTGCCGTTGATTTGGCGTGTTGTGCTATCAAAGGCGAGTCCTATAGGTATTGCCGAGAGCGTATAGGTATAGAGTGGCGTGCCACCGGTGGCGATCGGCAACGTCAGAGAGACAGGCGTGCCAACAGCAAACGTCTGGTCGGGAACGCTGTTGGGATTGAAGGTAATTGTCGCGCTTGTTGGTGTCAATCGCCACAAGAGCACGGTGCCGTCCCCACCCCCCGTTGCGAGCGTGTTGCCATCGGGACTAAACGCTACACTTAAGACCCTTTCGGTGTGTCCAGTGAGCGTGTTTTGTAGTGTGCCTGTGTTGGCATTCCATAAACCCCCTTCTCTCCAACCCCCCGTTGCGAGCGTGTTGCCATCGGGACTAAACGCTACACTTAAGACCCTTTCGGTGTGTCCAGTGAGCGTGTTTTGTAGTGTGCCTGTGTTAGCATCCCATAAACGCACCGTCCTATCCCAACTCCCCGTTGCGAGCGTGTTGCCATCGGGACTAAACGCTACACTATCAACCGCATTGGTGTGTCCAGTGAGCGTGTTTTGTAGTGTGCCTGTGTTGGTATCCCACAAACGCACAGTGCCGTCATAACCCCCACTTGCGAGCGTGTTGCCATCGGGACTAAACGCTACACTATAGACCCAGTCGGTGTGTCTGAGTATGTTTTTGAGGGTTCCCGTGTTGGCATCCCATAAACGCGCGGTCCTGTCATTACTTCCACTTACGATAGTGTTGCCATCGGGACTAAACGCTACACTAATGACCGCGCCGGTGTGTCCAGTGAGCGTGTTTTGTAGTGTGCCTGTGTTGGTATCCCACAAACGCACGGTCCTGTCATTACTTCCACCAGTTATGAGTGTGTTGCCATCAGGACTATACGCTACGCTCTTGACCCAGCCGGTGTGTCCTGTGAGTGTATTTATGAGAGTGCCTGTTTCCACGTCCCACAAACGCACGGTGTCGTCTGCACTCCCGCTTGCGAGCGTGTCTCCATCAGGGCTAAACGCGATAGCAGCAGCATAGCCAGTGTGTCCACCAATCAGTGCTAATTCTGCCCCGGTAAACGCATTATATATCCAAATACCGATGCCACTTCCCACCGCAAGCCGACTGCCATCCGGCGAACACGCTATCTCCTGTATTATGCCTTTGCCCAAACGGGCACTGACACCATCAGGCAAGTGCCACTGTGGCGAATCTTGCGCCAAAGTCGTTGTTATGTTGACAGTTGATACGAAAAAAAGAGTTATCAGAAAACAAAAAGTCGTTCGCAGTTTCATCAGTAATTTCCCTCTTTTCATTTTGTAGTAGGACAATTCTGCGGTGTACTCACCCAAATGCAAAGTGCATTATTGCCCGTCAATTACCGAAATATTTTATCAAACTTCATCAAACCGAACCTACCGGCCTTGGAGACCGCGAGGGTTGTTTCTTCTAAAATTGACACTTATTGTTTTAGAAGCGTTACTTATCAGCATTTTTCGAGTAGCAGTGAATTCTCCAGCGGTGAGTGTATAGAAATACACGCCGCTTGCGACAGGTTCACCGACAGCGTTTTTACCATCCCAATACGCAGCACGGCTATGGGGTTAATAGATACCAGCAGGTTGATATCCTAAATCAAGTGTCCGAACCAACGTGCCATCCACGGCATAGATTGAGATGCTCACATCAGTAGGTTTTGCTAACTGATAGGGTATCCACGTCTCTGGATTGAATGGGTTCGGATAGTTTGCTAACAATGCAGTCTCTTTGGGTGTTAATGCCGATAGGAGCTGCTCAAGATAGCGGATACCGCGCAGCGATGTTGCATCTGTCAGGTTTACTTGCTGTGCCTGTGTGAGCCAGTGCTGCACTTCTTCCTGTGTCAGGTGCGCTGCCCCTTGTTGGCGCAGGGCAGCAGGTGCCGCAGCGACTTCTCCGAGTGCGGCTGTGCCGGCGACGAGGTCTTGGATGTTGACTTCACCATCGCCGTTGACATCCGCATCATTTTCGCCTGTCTGCCCAAGGCTGGACGATACCAAAACGACATCTTGGATATTAACCTCACCATCACCATTATAGTAAAACCTATAATTAATTGGGCACTCTCAAACAGTCTGAATCCCTATAACAGGCATTCAGACTGGAAACACAAACTAAAAGTTTATGCTACAAAGATGTCCACTTATTTATCGGCTTCACTATAACATCCGCGGCGAAACGCTCAGGATCTTCATCTGTAGAGATAACAGCGTGAAAGCGATAATTCCGAAACCGAGTATTAGCCGATAAACATTTCTCATGATCTTTCTCCTTCGATCTGGGTCAACTTTCGTATCAATCTTGCCACGTAAAACCTTTTAGAACATAGACAGTGAGGGCATAAAAAAGGATAAATAACGCTAACACAATTAACGCTTCCTTCCACCCACGCTCCGGAACTTTCATAAACAGGAGCATAGTACCCAGCGGAATCCATAAAACACCCATGAGTCTGGAAAATCCTTTTCTCCAATTTATGAACATCGATCTTACTCCTGAGATTTGCATGAAGCGGTAGGGGATTAGAGCGGTTGTCCTAAATCGAAGTCCGCTTTTAGCATACTGCATGCGATGACATCTTCAAAATTTCCATCTTTTTTAACATGTTGCCGGAGACACCCTTCAGTGTGCATCCCGATTTTCTCAAGGACGCGTGCCGAAGCAGGGTTCCGTGTGTAGTAGTAAGCATAGATGCGATTCAATTTCAGCACTTCAAAACCATAAGCAACCACAGCACGTGCCGCTTCGGTGGCATACCCCCGGTTCCAATAAGGTTTTCCGAGCCAATAACCGAGCTCGCCTTTCTCATGCTTTCGGTCAAGTTGTTCAAGTCCTATGGTGCCGATGAAGTGCTTGTCGGTTATTAGCGCAATTGCGAAGTGCACACCTTTTCCTTTTTCAAACGCGTCGTGACAGAAACGAAACCATTCTTCAGCCATACCGTCTTCATAAGGGTAAGGTACAGAAGTTAAGGTTGATGAAACGTCACGGTCGCCAGCGGAACGTTGTACATCTGGTGCGTCCTCAAGCGTAAAGGAGCGTAGGATCAGTCTTTCTGTGTGAAGCGTCGGAGCAGTTTTCATTTTATTTCTCTTAACTTTGAGGGGCTTACATAATACCCATTGTAATTTAGGACTTACACAATTAATTCAGGACTTACGCAGACAGGCGATGGATCGCCAGACTACGAACACAAACCTCTTGTCCTATAGGCATTTCTCCAAAGCGTGGCGGTTTGTAGTGGCGCAATTCGTTGCGCCTTGCGTAAGACCTATCAATCAAAAAAATCGTGGAATTTAGACGTTGTATTTTTAGATGCATACCCAACAATTGCCAGTTGGGTGGAGACGGGAGGTAGAGGGATCTACCCCGGTCATCCGTCTCCAACGTCCATTCGTAGGGATACAAGATTTTCCGAAGAAAACCGAGTAAAATTACGACGCTTGTTTAAAATATCAGACAAATCAATTATGATCTATGATATAATTAAACCCGCACTGGCAATCTACGCTTGGCAGTGCCGCAGTTCGGGAGACTAGCCCTCTCACCGAACCACCTGTAAAGGGTTTCACGGATGCCAAAATAGATTATATCAAAAATGAAAATAGAATACAACATTTTTTTTCTATCAACTCAATTTTTGTCTAAGCTGCGGTTACCTCCCAACAAATTTTGGGGATTGATGAACATTTTCGGCTCACTTTCGACATGCTGTCTTGCGTTTTGTTACCGAACTCGCTCACCACAAATAATAGCAAGATTTATGCCAAGCAAATTTTGGCAATATTAGGAGCGAAGACGGAGATTTCAGCACAGTTTTTGTAAAAATCAGCACAGTTTTTGTAAAAATCAGCGTAGGATTTGCAGAGAAAGTTGGATGTAAGGCATTTTATCCAAACGTCCACCTCCAGATATGGGTCTCGGGTTCTTATGCTATTGTCCGGCTATCTCACCGAAGCAACACCTACTCGACTCCTGAGGAAGAAACACTTGAAGAACAGTCTCCTCTCGTTGGAAAGAGCGCACTCATGCGTGAAGTTAATAAAAAAATTGGACTTGCAGCCAGTTTTAACGCTTCAGTGTTGATTGAGGGTGAAACAGGCACTGGGAAGGGGGTGGTTGCGCGCTACGGGTTTGTGAGACCTTAAAGCGTTGCTCGACCGCCTCAAAGTTACTGTCGCTGATGTGTTGCTTCTCGTGCAGTGTTTTATTCCGCGCAGATAACGGATATCAGTATTAGTAGAAATCTGGCAGTAGATAAAGTGTATTTGCGATACATAATTTCCTCCTAAAAATGTTAAATCATATTCCCTATGTGATTTTTCATAGGTTTCCATTTGACCCAACCCGCGCGCTTGAGTCGAACTCGCGTTGCAATATAGATTTCAACTGATATACAGAAATTCCTACTTATAGTTTGTATCAAATGACCCCATGAGTTAAACTTATAGTATGAGTCAGCCTAACAAGTAGATGTATTCGCATCACCATTGGTGTCAATTTTAGAAAAATAACCGTCTCGGTACCAGACCCGGTAGGTTCGGTTTCCCAATAGTACGATAGGTGTCAATTTAAGAAGAAAGTCCTGTAGGTTGGGTTGAACAGATACCACCGAAACCCCAAAATCAGAGAAAAACACAACTTCCTCCAGAGACGCTACGTCCATCAGAGATCGAGTAAAACCCAACGCTTTTGCTTTGAAGTTTCTCGGACCCTGACCGTGTAAAGTTGGGTTTCACTATGTTCTTGAATAGATAGGGCAGCTATGGACTTTCAGGTATTTTGGGGCTATGAACATCGAACTTCTCAACGCCGTTCAACCCAACCTACAAGACTTGAAAATCATCTGGCCTTGGCGGATTGAATTTGTCTCAATTGACACCAATGATTCGGTTTCCTAACTGAACTGGCTTCTACGTGAAAACCTTGAAGACTCCACAAACTTCTTTAGTCCCGTAGGGTTTATTGACTTAGGTGTTTCTGCTGAGCGTATCACTTCTCACAGAAAATGCCAGCGAACCCAACTCAACCTATTGAGAAACGATAGCGGGGAAGCTAATAAACATCAGTCTTCCAGCTATCATAAGGTCTTATGATATTATTTCCGTATCAGCATCTTCCGTGTAGCGTTGAAATTGCCTGCTGTAACGGAGTCGCGTGTGGACTCCGTGGACAATGTATAGAAATAGACACCACTTGCCACAGGTTCCCCGATTTGGTTTCTACCATCCCAATAAGCAGCACGCCCGCGACTCTCGTAGACACCCGCGGGCTGATGTCCCAATAGCAACTCCCGCACGGCTACACCGCGTATATCATAGATCGTCACTATCACATCTGCCTCGGTTGCCAAGTGATAGGGTATCCATGTCTCAGGGTTGAAAGGGTTGGGATAGTTCGACAGTAATGCCGTTATTTCAGGGATCGCCCCCATTTCTGCAAGCACCTGCAGGAGTTTTTCAAGCAGCGGCAGCCACTTGCCAAGCCGCACATCTCCCGTCGCGAGGTGCTTCGCATCCGATAACGCGTTGGCAACATTGCCATAAGCCGTGATACCAGATGCCATCTGTGGAGGCGTGTTGAAACCTATCATGGGTGCACCGGCGGCACCGTCAAGTGCTGCGGCTGTCTCAGCTGCCAACGCCACCTCTTCTGCGACTTTCGCAGGCAAAACATCCTCTGCATCAATCGCATTAGCCACGGCGACCAAGTCTTGAACATTGACGACCCCATCGACATTGACATCCGCAGGCAATCCGTCGCCACGCATTTGATAGGAGACTGCCACCCACACGAGATCTAAGACATCCACCTTACCATCACTATTGACATCCAAATTCACTTCTATTGTTATGGTGAAAGTGAGGGTAACGGATGCGTCCGCGGCATCCGTGGCGGTGTAGGTGGCATCCGTAGCGGGTGCCGGTGTTGTCGGTGTGCCACTCAGCGTCCGGGTTGACGCATTAAACACTAAACCCTCGGGTATTGGTGACAGCGTATAGGTGTAAGGAGCAGTCCCACCGGTTGCTTGTGGCAAAACGAGCGGAGCAATGGCTCTATCGACGACGAATGTCTGATCGGCAATCGTGGTCGGACGCAAAGTGAGACCTGTCGGAGGCGGAACCTCAATATCAATCTGCAAATTCGGGTTATTGGCAAGGAGCGTTTGCAGTGGAGACAGATCCTCAATCGGGTTGCCCTCAAGATATAACTCCTCAAGATTTACGAGTCCTACGAGTGCCCCCACATCCGTGATTTGATTATACCACAGGACTAATTTCGTCAAGTTCGTCAAGTCTGTGAGTGGTGTGATGTCCCTGATCTCGTTACTGCCGAGGCGTAAATCTTTCAGGTTCGTCAAGTTTTCGAGAGCGGTGATGTCCCTGATCTGGTTATTGCTAAGGAGTAAATCCCTCAAGTTCGTCAAGTTTGCGACTGCCGTGATGTCGCTGATTTGATTACCCCAGAGAACTAACATCTCAAAGTTTGTCAAGTCTGTGAGTGGTGTGATGTCCCTGATCTGATTATAGCCGAGGCGTAAATCCCTCAAGTTTGTCAGGTTTGCCAGTGGTGTGATGTCCCTGATCTGGTTATTACTGAGGAGTAATCTCATCAAGTTTGTCAAGTTTGCCAGTGGTGTGATGTCGCTGATTTGATTACCCCAGAGAACTAACGTCTCAAAGTTTGTCAAGTCTGTGAGTGGTGTGATGTCCCTGATCTGATTATAGCCGAGGCGTAAATCCCTCATGCCTGTCAGATTTTCCAGTGGACTGACATCCGTAATTTTATTTTCCCTCCTGCTAAAGTCGATGAATTCCAGCAGATTGTATGCGTACTCAATGCCTGTGAGATTCGTTATCCCAGTGAAATTTGAGACATTAAGGTTCCTCAGGTTTAACAGTGAATGCGTCGTAATATTGCCAATCTGCTGCCGTATTGCTGCTGCTAATTGCGTATCTGGAATAGAGACTGCTCTGGCAGGCGGTACCACACGGGTAACATCGATCGGGTAGCTCTCACTTGACACAAAATTTCCGTTCACATCAATCGTCCGGAGGTACACAGACTCAATTCTCGGTGACAATTCCGTTGTGACGAATTCAACGGTGGCACTCGTTTCGTTGATGTGCTTGCAGGCGATGAATGCGCCTGAACGGCCCCGTTCGGGTGCGTGTAACTGCACTTGATGGATCCCATCGGCATCGGTAACGCTAAAGCGGAGACGGATCGCATTCGGTGCGGCCGCGAGACTTGGCGGGCCAAGCATATCGACAGTTGGCAAGGTATCGCCCGGGGCGGTCTGGTTGATGTTGAAAGACTCGTGGTCATCAAGGGCTCCGACACCGCAGAGATGAGTCGTCCTTGAAGCGGCAGACGACGGAAGTAGATCGGTGAGGCTCAGATCAAGCCCCTCAACGGCGGATAAGGTTTGGTTGATTTCAAAATAACGATGGACATCCAGCCATTCCGCACTACAGAAAGATATCATCATTCGGTCATTTATGTCAATATATGCGGATGGAATCCATTTTCCACGTGTCCGCCAATCATGCGCCATTCCAAAAGCATGTCCGAGTTCATGGGCGGCCACGCTGACAGTAAAACAACCACCGGAAGCAGGGATCAGGGCACGCCCTGCAAGAGATGAACCCCCACCGACACCACATGCAAAGTTGTCAATAAGCTCGGTACTTGTATCTAACGCTGTTAGATAGATGCTGTTTGACACGTCAAACTGTCTTTCAATTTCTGTCCAGACTTTCCACCAGGCACCATTATTATAATATGCATCGTTAAACTGCCCGTTCAGACGGTGCACCACTACTCTTCCTTCGGTGTTTGCCTCAAACGCAAAGGTTTTCCTACCGAACCCATGTGCCTCCATGTGTCCAGCGTAGAACAATTGTGTGTCCTTAATCAACTTATCCAGTTTTTCGTTGATGTCCGGCTGTGGTGCCCGGTCGCTGGGTAGGAAGTAGATAACTCGTACAACATATTCCGGTGAACCTACTTGTGCGAAACTGTTTGGCACAAACGCGAGCGTTAGAAGAATGGGTAATGTGAGCGTGAAACATAAAGTCGTTTTCATAAGTCGCTCCTGCTTTTTTTGAGAGGGTGGTCTCTGTGATTGTCTGGGTAACACAAAAACCACCCCTGAGTTTTGGAAAGATTTACTTCCGTATCAGCATCTTGCGTGTTGCGGTAAATTCACCTGCTGTAACGGAGTCGCGTGCGGACTCCGTGGACAATGTATAGAAATAGACACCGCTTGCGATAGGCTCACCTTGTTGATTTTTCCCATCCCAATACGCTGCGCGCCCGCGACTCTCATAAACACCCACGGGTTGATGCCCTAACGTCAGTTCACGAACCACACTGCCGCGGACATCATAGATCGTCAAAGTCACTTCTGCGTCAGTTGCCAAGTGATAATGTATCCATGTCTCCGGATTGAAGGGGTTTGGATAATTCGGCAACAGTGCCGTTGTTTCGGGTATCGCACGTATTTCTAGCCGAATGCCATCCGGGGAATACGCTACCTCATTAGCAAGCCCTTTGCCGAAGCGCGCTTTCGCACCGTCCGGCAAGGACCATCGCGTGAAATCTTGCGCATCACTCGTTGTTACGGTAAGGGTTAACACACTCAATAAAACTATCGGAAGAAAAAAGAACAAAGTTCTGAGTTTCATCGTAGAAATCTCCTTTGTTTGTAACCTGAATTCGGTTAACAAATACCAAACTCTTGATAGGTTTAGTTGTTGGTTTTTCCCATCCCCGGTGGGGTGGTTGTAACCGCATAAACGAGTCCAGTGCTTTTGGGCAGCCGGGTCAAGTTTTTTTGCGTAAGTCCTGATCTACTTGCATTTTTATTATCGGACTCACGTTCACGAACATATAAAGCAAGATTTATACCAAGCAAATTTTTTTAAGGATTGGGCGGAAAAATGGCGATTCCAGCACAAGTTTTGTCCGAATCAACATCAGTTTTGTAAAAATTCGCACAAGTTTTGCAAAGAAATTTGAACTAACGTGCTTATATACTTTTTTCGTGTTCAGCGTTTGCGTTATACTATCTCTTGGGCTCTGCTGGACAAGTTTCGTTAACCGGCACAGAAGAACGAAGCGTATGGACCCGCCGGCATGAAACCTTCACTGCAGATAGGAAGAAATAAGCGACTGCAAAGTATAAATCACAACCATCAGCGAATCAAAAAAATCGTGGGATTTGGACGTTATATTTTCAGATACATACCCAACAATTGCCAGTTGGATGGAGACGGGAGGTAGGGGCCTACCCCGGTAATCCGTCTCCAACGTCCATTTGTAACTATACGAGATTTTCAAAAAAAATCAAGTAAAATTACAATGCTGGTTAAAATATCCTGCACATCAATAGCGATCTATGATATAATTAAACCCGCACTGGCAATCTACGCTTGGCAGTGCCGTGGTTCGGGAGACTAGCCCTCTCGCCGAACCATCTGTAAAGGATTTTTACGGATGCCAAAACGAATTATAGCAAAAATGAAAATAAAATACAATATTTTTTCTATCAACGCAATTTTTGTGTGAACTTCGGTTACCTCCTAACATATTTTGGTGATTGATGGATATTTCCTGCCACTTTCGGCAGGCTGTCTTACGTTTTGTTACCGAACTCGCGCACAAAACATGGTAGCAAGGTTTATGCCAAGCGAATCGGCAATATTAGGGGCGAAAACGGAGATTTCCAGCACAGTTTTTGTAAAAATCCGCACAGTTTTTGTAAAAATCCGCAGAAGTTTTGCCAAGGGAACAGAGATCCCTAACATCGTTCATTGATGTTTTTTGGGGAGCAGATGGGATAGACAAGTTGGTGTAACAGATGCTGTCCGGAGAATTGATGTGGATTTTCTGGGGCGCGCGTTTATCCGGATCCGTACATAGTTTTTAACGTGAGTTTAAAAATAAAAATTGAAGTTCCCGTAGGTGTATTTTATTTCCCAACCGACCTTTAATTATCAAACTTCCGGAATTTTTATTAAATTTATTTGCTTTTTCCCTAAAAATGCTATATAATATTAGTTAGATACAAGTTTTATAATTTGAATAATTTAAATAATGACAAAAATTGACTGATTATAACCCAAGTTGTTGGTTGTCCGTCTAAGCGAAACCCAACATCTCACTTTTATCAAACTCACGTTTCTTGTAAACCTTTTTATCATGTTGTGCGTTTAAGTTATTGTGATGTCTTATGGATGAGTTTTGTTAACCAGCACGGAGGGGCGAGGCTCTAAGGGCCCGCTGGCATGGAAACCTCCGCTGCAAATAGGAAAAAACAACTAAGTCCCGTGCTATCGTATGCTAAAACCTTAAGATCAATGCGCATGATAGCGAACAGAGTCTGCAGGAAAGTAAGAAAGATGATATTTTTACGTTCACTCTCCAACTGGCATAGCGGAATTAATCCAATGGCGTTTGGGACATCGCATGACGTCGATGTCGTCCCAACTGCTTACGGGGGAGTGTGCGTCTTAATGGATAACTGAAGTATGTATTGAAAATCATCGTTTTTCATTTTTTAGTCCAGTTGAAGCCTTATGCACACGAAACCGAGCGGCATAAGGCTTTTTGGTTTTAAAGGGGAGTGCCCATGAGGTTGCCATCGGCACTTATACTTGAATAGCGAAAGGGGGTGTGCGCAATATGCTGTTTGGACGGGTCCTTGTGCCTGTCCGGACCTAAACGTATGCGGGGCATGAAGCCCCTGCGGAACATAGTGGCGGCGAACGTCCATTGTGTAAGTCTTATTAGATTTTGAGGAAGATCGGAAAAAGGAAGGATAACAGAAGTACTGTGTTTAGTATCTTCCCAACTTCCGTCCTTCCACTGGATCTGAGGATCAAAACGTACATTTAATTAATATTGAAACTTGCGTAGGAGGCAAAGTTATGAAAGAGGTATTGGTAATTGATAGTGATCAGGAAAGGGCACTTGAATTAAAGGATTTTCTGGAAAAGAAGGCCCCCAGTGCACCTATCATTGATGACGTTGATGACTACGTTGACTGTTGCATCAGGTGTGAGATACGTCCGGTTGGTCGTTATGCACCTATCCTTGTTGACAGCGTTGATGAAGGCTTAGAAGTGCTTAAGGCATCCGGGGATCTGAAAGTTGTCTTGCTCAATGTGGCATCGCCGGAGATGAATGGTCTGGATGCGTTGAAGAAAATTAAGCGCGACCCTTCCGAGGTAATTGTGATTGTGGTTGGCGCGGATGGAGAAACAGCGCGAGGGGCGGGGGATCTAGGCGCATTAGATGTTGCTCCGAAAACGCCTAATATGGATATCGATTATATGGAAAATATCCATCGGATGCTGGATCGGGCGTTCTGTCGGTTATACGCCCGAGATAAAATCTTCCAGACTCCTGCAGAAGATACGGAAGAAGGGGCTGAGGCTCGATTCCATCTCGTTGGAGAGAGTAAACCAATGATTGCACTGAATAAAGAAATTGGCCGTGTCGCTCGCGATACGAGTCCAGTGCTGATTGCGGGTGAAACGGGCACTGGTAAAGAGTTGGTTGCGCGCCTAATTCATGAAGGAAGTGGACGCCCGAAGAAACTGTTTACCTCAATTGATTGTGGTGCAGTGCCGGAAACACTCCTTGAAAGTGAGTTGTTTGGTTACGATAAAGGGGCATTTACAAATGCGGCTCCGGAGGGGAGACTCGGGCGATTTAGATTGGCTGATGGCGGTACCCTTTTTCTCGATGAGATCGGCAATACGACTGCAGAATTACAAAAGCGGCTGCTCAGAGTGTTGCAAACACAGGAGATTCAGCCAGTGGGCGGGGACCAGACCTATAAAGTAGATGTCCGTATCATCGCCGCTACCAATCAGGACTTGGCACAACTGGTTAGGGATGCGGAATTCCGAGAGGATTTGTTTTACCGGCTCAAAGGCTATGAAATCACCCTGGCACCCTTGCGGAAACGGGAGGGCGATATTGCATTACTCGTCCCGTACTTCCTGCAACAGGTTCAGGCGCGCGAGGGCCGGCGGATGCCCCGTATTTCTGAAAAGGCCATGGAATTACTGGAAAACTATGATTGGCCCGGCAACGTTCGAGAGTTAGAGCATTGCCTCAAAAGCGCGGCAGTCAGTTCCCACGGCGAGGTGATTCTGCCGGAGGACCTTCCTCAAGAAATCCGAACCTATAGCGGCGGTGGAGGCACCGATAGTGGAGGTGGAGGCACCGAGGGAGACGTGCAGGAAAGGCAATCTTCGGAGACCGTAGAGACACCAACGTATGAAACCCTTTTTGATTTGTCAGTCGTGGTATTCTGCCAGTTTATCTCTGAGGCGGAAAGTATCACTGAGACAGACATTACGAATTGGTCGAAAGTGCTCGACCCTTACACGCATCGTCGGATTACTGATGCGGAACATGAAATCTATACGTGGCGGCAAGCGTGGAAGAAAGGTCGAATCAAATCCGCTGACGTGCTATCGGATATAGAGGAAGTCGTTAAGGCGGCGGTGACTCGGTTGTCAGCGTTGCGGTATGGATCAGATGCTGGACGCACAGCGACTGAGCCTATCAGCATTGAAGGCAGGACACTTTCGGGTAGTCTTATAGCGGTTCTACACGAAATGGTCAAGGAATATGGCGATGACCGGAAAAAAGCTGCACGGATGTTGAAGCTGGATCCGAAGACGCTTGACGGTTGGGTCGGTAAGGATGTCGCGCGTGAGAGGTCTAAAGTACCGTTAAGTAAGCTCAAATCTTTTCCTGATAGAGAAGTCGAAAGTCTTCTTACGAAACCGGTCGACTACTTTGTTGCGGAGCAGCTCTCACGCCCGGAATGGCGTGTCAAAGGGCCGGATGAACGGATACGAGCCGTCCATTTGGCACTGAAATCGGTATCCGGACGTTTGAGTGGAGACCATGGCTGTATCTATTTCGGCGGAATGACGTTTGAGCAAATTGAAAGACAGATTTATCGTCGAGCCGCCTATCTATACAGCGACGAAACTGAAGCGGCTGAAGCGTTAGGCGTAGGTGTGAGAACATTCAGGAAACATTGGTCGCGCTCCGAATCAGCGGAAGCTTTCCCGGAGCATTACACCCTTTTTTGAATATGGGTTGTCGTAGGGGCGAGGTAACCTCGCCCTTACAACTTAGGATTTGTCTGGATGCATTTAGTCGCTCGCAATGGTGATGGGCATCCCGTCCGTTAACCGGTGTTGTTCATCACTAACGACCCGTGTGCCTCTGGTAAGTTGTGAGGTGACCTCAATTTCACCGCTATAAACGCCGCCGACGTTTACCTGTTTTGTGCGTGCCACATTCCCTTCAACTACAAAAATAGTGCCACTCCCGTTTTGGATGTTCAGGACAGAATGCAACGGAAGGAGTTGGACGTTTTTCCGTTCACCGGTTTTGATGGAAACCGTAATAGCCGTACCGGGTTTTAGACTGTTTTTGGAATTCGGCACTGTTGCATGAACGAGCACAGTGTTGTCGCTAACTGTCGGACTGATAAAAGTAACCGTGCCGACAATGTTCCGAATACCAGCATCCGTAGAGATTAGGACGAGGTCGCCGTTATTAATTCGACGCGCGTCTCCAATGGGCATGTTCCAAACTGCTTTGAGCACATCTACCGCGACAACTGTGAACACCGGTTTTCCTGTAGGCGATGAGGCGAGTAACGCATGGTCTCCGATGTTCTGATGTTGCGTTGTGATAACGCCATCAATCGGGGATTTAATCGTGGCATCGCTGAGCTGCTCGCGCGCCAGTTTTAATTGTTCATTGGCTTGCGTCACGGCGGCTCTTGCGATGCTAATTTCGTGTTCCCAAGACTTTGCTTCGACGAGTTTCTGCGCTGTGTTGAGACTGGCTTGTGCTTGGGTGACCTTCGATTCTGCTGAAGCGATTTCGCGTTCCCAACCTCGACTTTCCACCACTTTTTGAGCAACCGCTAAATCTGCTTTCGCCTTTTCCACGGAAGGGTGTATCGCGCCTTCTTTAAACTGTTCTGCGGTAACAACCGCCTCTTCGTAACGGGTTTGTGAGACCTTAAGGCGTTGCTCGACCCCCTCAAAGTTACTGTCGCTGATGTGTTGCTTCTCGTGTAGTGTTTTATTCCGCTCGAACTCCAATTTGTTTTTATCGAGTTCCACCTTTGCACGTTCGAGTGCCTGTGCGGCATTTATTTTTGAGCGTTCAATCGTTGCTAAGGCTGCCTGATATGCTGTTTCTGCCTGCGTGAGTTGGTTACGGATCCGTATTTCGGCAAGAGATTTTGTCTCTACAAGTTTCCCTTGTGCTGCCATCAACGCTTCTTGTGCGACTGCTAACTCGGATTCGATGCGTGCTTGTGCGCTTGCTTCCGTCGTTGTGAGTTGCGACGCTGCCCGGCTTAATGCGGATTCAGCGCGTATCACGGCAAGCGAGGCTTCTTTTGCGCTGCTCTGTGCGAGTACAGCGTCTTTCGTGACACTTTGTCCGACTTTCGCATTGATGGAGACAAGTTTCCCCGAAACATTGGCAAATACCTTAACTTCGGCGTTGGGTTGTAGGTGTCCGGTGTAATCCTTCGCTGAGACAAACGTCCCGCGCCGCGGTGTTGTCACCGATACGGTTACGGGTGATGTTGCGTTTTGCGCGATCCCTGTGTTCGTACTGAAACAGCAGATGATAACGAAAAGCCATGATAACTGGGTTTTTATAATATGTTTATTAATCATTTTTGAGTTTATCCTTGAAATCTTTTGTGAATTTTCGCATCTTCGGGTGAATCACAAATTGACAATACGGCTGTGTTGCATTCAGCTGAAAATAGTTTTGGTGATAGTCTTCAGCGGGGTAGAAGGTATCGATTGGCGTGATCTCTGTGACAATCGGATCGTCCCACATATCGGATGTATCCATGTCTGCTTTAGATCGTTCCGCAATTTGCCGTTGTTCTTCTGTATGATAGAAAATTGCCGAACGGTACTGGGTGCCGACATCAGCCCCTTGCCGATTTAAGGTTGTCGCATCGTGTGTGTGCCAAAGCACTTCTAACAGTTCTTCGTAAGAGATGACCGTCGGGTCGAATTGGATCTGGACGACTTCGGCGTGTCCTGTCATCCCCATACACACGGCTTGATAGGTTGGGTTGACAGTCGTGCCGCCGGTGTATCCTGAAACAACCTCGTGAACGCCTTCTAATTGCAAAAAGACTGCTTCAACACACCAAAAACAGCCTGCACCAAATGTCGCTGTCTCTAATTTCATCTTTTGGTTAACGGGTTTTCGCATTGTGGCGAATCCGTATTTCTCCTTTTGGGTCTTGTAACGTGGATTTGCTGGCGAGGTTTCTGATCTCGCCGTTTTGAGCGTTGATAAAAAAGATCGGAAGATCGCGAGCTCCAAAAAACACCGTTTTTGCTTGGGTATTTCTTGTAAGCAAAAACACTCGCTCCTACGGCAAATAGCATTCAACCATTCAGTAAGAATCGCGAGCGCAGCTCGCTCCTACAGGCATCATAAATAGCACTGTAACTTGCCAAAAGCGGGAAACTGTGCTATATTTGGTTCTATGCAACGCCTTCTCTTGATTCCCATACTTCTCTGCCTGATAGCCTGTCAATCGCAGGAACAGCGCGCAAAAGCACTTGTTGCCGAATTCGGTTCAACGGATGCAGTGCGCCGCGCTGAAGCATCTGAAACCTTAGTCGCAATGGGGTCCGAGGCGATTGATGCTCTCATTCAAGGCGTATCCGATAAGAATCCACAGATTCGTGAAATGTCGGCGTGGGTGCTTAGCGAAATTGGGACCCCTGCTGCCCGCGTCGTGCCTGCCCTTATTTCAACGCTCGCCGATCCGGACGAAAATATTCGCGTCATGGGTTCTGTTGCGCTACAGAATTTGGGTGAGCCTGCTGTACCGTACCTCATTGATGCCTTAAGTGCCGAATCGGCAGAAATTCGATTGAATGCGGCTTACGCGTTAGGTGAGATCGGTACCCCACTGGATACAATTCTCCCCGCACTCATTAGCACACTTACAGACCCGGAGTGGAACGTCCGCCGCCTTGTCGTCCGCGCCTTGGTTACCATAGGGACACCCGCGCTTGATGCTTTAATTCAGGCACTCAATTCGGATGACCCTGACCTTCGCCGCATGGCAGAACGCGCTTTAAGCGACATTGGAACCCCAGAAGCCAGAAGCACGCCGAGCCATCGCTGATGCGAAGCGTCAATTTTCCTCTGATCGCTGAGATGATTGAAGTGAAACTGCCTGTCCCTCCATCTGGAGACAATCATCCCAATAAGAGACAGCATACGCTTTCACAGGTTCAGGTTGCTGTGCCTGTTCGAGATACTGCGCGATCCAGTCGAGTAACTGTCGTCTGAATGATTCTCGTACCTTACCATCAACATAAGCCAATTGATGAAAATCTTCCCGCACATCCTCATCGAACTCGAAATCAACTTGACGATAAAGCAGAAGGTTAACCATCAATCCGAGGGTGAGGTGTTCAATCGGATTCGGGAAGATACTCAGCGGAGGATCCAGCATGAACAGATTATCCAACGGCAAGGCGTTCACGTAATCGCATCGATGCTCGATACATGCCAATTGCCGGTCTATTATTTCCACTTCAGTGAGATGGAGGAGTGGACGCGAAATGTCTGTATCTCTGATTGTTACCTGAAATGTCCGGATAGTTGTCCGATATATCAACAACGCCTTTAGAAATTCGAGTTCTGCTTGTGTATAGATTTGGATCCCTTGGGTCTCCAAGTCTATGTGCGTGACACCCAGCGGACGTTCTTCATCCCGACTCGGTGGCAGAATCACGGCATGTTCTAAGAGATGGCGTGCTCTATCCAATAATCTCTCCATTAAGGTATTACCGATTTGGAAAAACTTAACGATCCGGGTTTTATGAAGGAGTTGAACGGCTCTGTCCAGGTCGCCTTTACTCCCGTATTCTAACCCGAGACTGGTGAGTGTGAAGGCAGTTTGGATATGCGTCCGGAGTGCTGATTCATCGGAAAGGTCTGCTGTCCTCATCGTAATGAGTTTATGGGCAATGGCGGCGATATTCTGGTAGAGGGTGTCCATCTGCTCACGCGGTATTTGGCTGAGGGTGTCGGCGTGTGCGAATGCGCGCGCGAGGAATAGCCTGCCATCAAGACTCGCCTCAGCGACAAGAGAAAACTTATTCGTCGTGCTCGTCATCGGCTTCCTCGTCTTCATCAAATGAGATCAGATCTAAGTCAACTTTTTCCATAAGGTCGGCTTCGGTGACATCAATGCCTGCTGCTTTATCACGTTCAGTGACGCGTTCGGCTCTGTCGGCTTGTGCGGCACTGAAAATGGCGGCGAGTTCTTCATCCACATTCCCTTCGGTATCAATAGCGAAGAGTTCGCTGATGAGCATCTCGAAGATTTCATGATCCGCTTCCCAGATAGCGTCGGAAATTGCCCGAGCGCGTTCGTCAGCGTAATCAAGGACTGCTGAAGTCGGATCCAAAAGTCCGGCTTCAAGCAGCAATCCAACATGTTCATCTTGAATTTTGATGCGTCCGTGGAGGAGTGCTGCGAGTAGGCGGATGTCGAGTTCTCTAAGAAACCGTCCGAGGTCGTCCCGTTCACATTCAGAAAGTTCAAAGAGCCAGAGGTCCAATGATTCGTCATCAAGTTTTCCGTCGCGCCAGACGGCAATGTCTAAGAGTTCCTCGAATTGATCGTTTGAGAGACAGGGCAATAGTGCTGAGGCGAGCCCGCTGCCGAGCATTGTGTCCAAGACTTGGAGCACATCCTCGGTAGGGCTGTCCTGAATAAGTTCTGTGCAATCGGGAACCAGATAATAAAGTTGCTCCCGTGCCTTCGGGTTGCGGGTTGCCCTGAGAATCTCCAATTGGTGTTGCTTTTCGTAGCTTTGAAAGAGTTGCTCTGCTTCACGCGTCGGAAGTGACAGGAGCTTCTCGCTTTCGGAGCGTGGAACTATTGTTTTTGGACTGTTCATGCCAACTCCTCTACCATACGATATAAGGCGAATGCTGATCTTGAAATGTACAAATCTACGCTAACGGGGGACAGGTTTGGCATCATTTCAAAAGTTGCTTCTCACAAAATTGAGATTCTTTGCCGCTGATGCGACCGGATCGTCCTTACCGGGTGTTTCCAGTACGAACCAACTGTCGTATCCGACGGCGTGTGCCGCATCAAAGACTGCGGGAAAATCGACATCACCTTCACCGGCATGATTGCCTCCAGTGTCCTTGATGTGCATCTGTGTAATCGCGCTGCCTAAGTTCCGAATCTCAGATGGCGAATCGTAGCCGAACCCGGTCGCGTTCCCCATATCGTAATAGACACCCACAGCAGATGAACCGACATTATCAATAATCTGTTGATGCTGTTCTGCGCTCAACGTCGATTCGATTGCGAGCGAGACGCCGTGTTTTTCGGCGGTTTCCGCGGCGGCTTTCAAACCGTCAATGAACCGCGGGGCGTTAATGTGATCCTCTTGGATCTGACCGCCCCCGAAAAAAGGCACCAGAATCACCTTCGCGCCGAGTTGTGGACCGGTCTCTGCGAGATATTGCAACTTCGCGATCCCCTCGCTCCGCGTGCTGTCAGTCGGGTGCATGAACGAAAAAGCGGTGAAACCACCCGGCGACAGTGAGGGGACCTCAATGCCTGCGGCTTCTGCTAAACTGTTCACCTTATCAATTCCGCCCTCCTGCCAGAGTGGATGTTCGCGGTAATTGGTCCCCATACAGACCTCAATGCCATCAAACCCAATATCTTTTGCTTTCTGAAACGATTCTTCAAAGGAAACGGGCAACATACCATCCCGAATACCTACCTTCATAATCTACCTCCTAAAGGAAATAACATGTAATTGAGACTAAACCTTGATTAATTCTGAATTTTAACATATTCATAACACGCATTGCAAGGAGATCTGCAATCTTTTTTCGGCTGGCTGTTAAATGCGGAATAGCAAGAAAAAAGTTGAATTTTCCGACTTGATGTGGTAAAATATATTGAAATTAACCATCTGTATGGACTGTACTAAAAGTGATTTGAGAGAAGATAGTATTCACTCAAAACCGATTGGTGTTGTTCTGTACGTAAAATAGAAGGGATATGTAATGAAACAGATTACGTGTATAGTTGCAATTATGCTTCTGTCAGCGTGCTTTATCCCCGGCGTTTTCGCGCAAACATTGATGAGCGATGAATTCACCGGAGCCGGTCAAGACCTTCAATCTTTCTGGCAGGTCAAGGATGGCGACAAAAGCCCGTGGGAGTTGAAAGGCGGCATGCTCACGGCTGAGGCAGGTTTCGATCAGAATGTGTGGACGGATGATACCAGCACACGTTTCTACCAGATCACGGATCAAGCGCAATTTGACATCGAAACGGCGATGACTGTCGATTATGGGGATGCTTGCACTGTTGCTGGCATCATCGTGTATTCTGCGACGACGAAGGATCACCAGGACCGTGATGGTCAGTGGGTGACACTGAAGTTGTGGGGTCGCGGTGCTGCGCAAGGCAATAATGCGGTGCTCCAATACCAACGCCGTCAAAATGATGATGCTGCTTTAGGATATGTCGGTACACAACCTGACTACAACCCAGATCAAGGTGTTATTCCGGTTGAACTTCGCGTCACGCGCAATGGCGATGAATATGAATCATGGTTCAAGCCGAATGCAGAAGGCGACTGGGTTTCCGTGGGTACAGTGACCAACGAACTCGCGGATCCGCTTGAAGTTGGCATTTATGTCGGCATCTGTGAAGGGCAAAGTGATGCTGGCAGGATGACGGTCACGTTTGACTATTTCCGGGAAGCCTCAAGCCCCGCAACTCCCGTTGATCCGCGCGATCGGCTTGCAGTCACGTGGGGTGAATTGAAAAAGCAGTAGAAGCGAACGTTGTTCGTAATTTTTCTAAATCGCTGGCGGCTTTCCATGTCGCCAGCATTTTTATGGAGATGAAATTTGAAAATAGCAGCTACTTTATCACTTGTAGGTATTACAATACTTTTTGGTGCTCTCTCCGTAGGAGCTGCGCCTTCTCTTGGCGATCCATTTGATGGAAATTCGCTAAAAAATCCGAATTGGAAGTGGAAGGCCTCTGACGAAGCAGGCGTTGAACCCAAAGATTGGGACATGGGCAAAACGAAAGCTGGATGGCTTCATGTCACCGGTGAACTGAATCGGAATCTCTGGCCCTCGGACACAACGAATCGGCTCTATCAGGAGCATGAAGGTGATTTTGATGTGGAGACGCATCTCTATATGGACTACGAAGATGCGTGTGTCGTTGCGGGGATTGCTGCCTATTCCCCAACGACGAAGGACCGTCAAGGTCGTGAAGGTGAATGGGTGACGATCAAACTCTGGGGACGTGGACCCGCAAACGGGAATAATGCCGTCATTCAGTATCAGAAACGGCAGTTTGATGGTGGTGAAGGACTCGCCGGTACGGTTCCGAATTTTCAAGACCCCGCAGGTGAAATGGATATTTACATGCGACTCCGTCGTGAGGGTGATGCCTTCACAGCGTGGTGGAAACGGAAAGCCAACGACAAATGGATCGACATCGGCGAAACCGAACAGGAGTTTGATGAACCGCTTGAGGTCGGTATTTACGTCGGTATCTGTGACGGTAAAGGCAAGCAGATTGCGCAGTATGAGTACTTTGAAGACCTTCTCGTGCCGTTTGATGTTTCACCGCGTGCAAAATTACCGATCGCTTGGGGGGACCTAAAACGCCGACATGAGATACCGAGTTATCGTTAACGTTTGTGTAAGTCCAGAGAACATAGAGGGTTCTGCTTGAATGAAATGTGTCTATCTTGTAGTTGTTGGACTCTTTCTTACTATCTGTAGTGATTTTACTGTTGCCGAAGTTAACAGTGCCGCTCAACAGGTCCTCACTACCATAGAATGGGTCTCTATTCCAGAAGGCATGTTCCTGATGGGCGCAACGCCTGAGGAAGCAAAAGCTGCTTATGAGGACGCAAAATTGCGCAGCTCCATGTTGGAGCAGCATACCTTCGATGCTGAACTACCACAGCATCAGGTCTATCTGAGTGCTTACGAAATCACGCGGTATGAGATTACCAACGCGCAATATCGTGCCTTCGTTGCGGCGATGAATCGTCCTATACCGCGCGGACACAATGGCGAAGATACATGGGCGGATGAGACGCTCAACGGCGATACACAACCCGTTGTCGGTGTGACGTGGTTCGATGCACAAGCGTTTGCAGAGTGGATTGGCGGGAGTCTACCGACGGAAGCGCAGTGGGAGCGCGCTGCACGCGGTACAGAAGCACGCGTATACCCGTGGGGAGATACACCGCCAAAAGCACGTCAACATGCCAACTTCGCACGCCGCTACAATCGTCCGATGCCGGTGGGTCAATTTCCGAAAGGTGAATCACCGGACGGTATCGCGGATCTCGCTGGAAACGTTTGGGAGTGGTGCCTTGATGAATACAATCCAGCAGCCTACCAACGAAACGGGAAAGATGTGCCACGAAATCCGCTCAATCTCCGTTTCCGCGATGTACTTCGCTCAAGGGTTATTCGAGGGGGCGCGTGGGATGTCGGTAGAGCGTTTCTCCGTTCAGGGCTGCGCTTCAAATTTTATCCGCTGGATTCAACACATACGATTGGATTTCGGGTCGTTCGTCCACGCCCGACAATAAAACCATAACCTTCCTATTATCATGTTCCAACGAAAACATTACCAGTTCCAATTGTGGGTATCGCTTCTCCTCTTCATGCTTCCACTGCTCGGTAGTGCTGAACCTTATTTCCGGGATGTAACCGATGCCATGAGGCTTGATTTCAAACATGTCAACGGCTTTTCTGCGGAACGCCGACTCGTAGAAACGATGGGTAGCGGCGGTGTGCTCTTTGACTTTGATAACGATGAAGACTTGGATCTCTATCTCGTTCAAGGCAATTCCCTCTTGCCATCAGCGGAATCACTACCCAAAAACCGACTCTATCGAAACGATGTTGGAGTCTTCGTTGACATCACAGCAGCTGCGAACGTCGGAGATACAGGTTACGGACTCGGTGCTGTCGCTGCAGATTACAATTCTGACGGGTATCGCGATCTGTACGTGACGAACTTGGGAAAAAATGTGCTTTACCGCAACAACGGCGATGGCACATTTACAGATGTAACAGAGGAGGCGCAGGTCGGTTGTCCACTACTGAGCGCGAGTGCGGCGTTCGCTGACATTGATAGGGACGGGGATTTGGATCTCTATGTCTGCAACTACGTCGAATACGCGCTTGAAACCGATATTCCCTGCTATTACAAGAACACCTTGCGTATCTACTGTGGACCCAACGAATATCACGGCATCGCCGATGTGCTTTACCGCAATAATGGCGATGGCACGTTTACAGATATTACCGAGTCCGCCGGTGTCTATGAGCCGACAACGCGTGGGTTGGGCGTTGTCTTTACAGACGTGAATAGCGATGGATGGTTGGACATTTACGTTGCAAACGATATGTCTCCGAATACGCTTTTTATGAATCAAGGTGACGGGACTTTTCAAGAGGAAGGTGTCCTGCGCGGTGTCGCCTACAACGGTGATGGTTTGGCGAACGGCTCTATGGGGATAGACGCAGCGGATTACGATAACGATGGCGATATTGATCTTTGGGTGTCGAATTTCTCGTTGGAAGCGAACTGCCTCATGCAGAACGATGGCGATGGCTATTTTGAAGATGTTACGTTTGACACAGACCTTGCTGATCCATCTTTCTATTCACTCGGTTTCGGTACCCGTTTCATTGATTTCGATAACGACGGTTGGTTGGATATACTCGTCGGGAATGGACATATCTGGGACAATGTGGAGCAGATTGACGCGAAGATGCGTTACGCACAGCCTGTCCAACTTTTTCATAACCGAGGTGGGACCTCAGAGAACGGTGTGGTCTTTACTGAAATTACCACTGAAGCGGGTTTGAATGAAACGCCTTATGTAGTGCGAGGGATGCTCTTTGGGGATATAGATATGGATGGCGATGTGGACGTTGTGCTGTGTCAGTCAAACCGTCCTGCGGTTATCCTAAACAACGAGGTTGGGAATACAAACGCGTGGCTAACAGTGAAATTGGTCGGAACGGATGGGAACACGGATGCAATCGGTGCACAGATTCAATTGGAGGCACAGGGTATGACATTGCTGCGAGAAATCATCTGTGGGGCAAGTTATCTGTCAGGCAATGACCTCCGTCTCTCCTTCGGGTTAGGTGATGCCTCACGTGTAGATAACCTCAATATTCGTTGGCACAATGGCGAGGTTCAGCAATTAGGTGATGTGCCGATTCGACAATCTATAACCTTTTCACAGCATTGACACTTTTCGTTGTTGATACTATAATGGACGGCAAGGTAGAATTAAGAGATGATTATTTTTTCAAGATCCAAGGTGTGTAGCCCGTAACGTAGTGGAGAGCGGATATACGGAAAGGAATGTGAAGCTGCTAACCTACCTGACCGAACCGCAAGGTAAATTAAAAATATGAAGATTGTTGAAGAAAAAGAGGCGTGGATTCACACGCACTTCATCGTTGATAGCTTTTACATCACGCCGGAGGAGTGTCGGCAGATTTCTATCAGTGTCGAACCGGAACTGATGCAACTTGGACTCCAGTATGGGCTGACGTATAACATCGCGCCTTCAAAACATCGTGCCATTATTGTCCTTGAATGTATACCGTTCGACTCGGTCAAAGCGGTCGTGGAAGAATTGATTGATGAGGCGATTAAAGATTTCCCTGTCCGATTGCCTGAGCAGCGAAACATCGTCACCAATATTACTGTCGCGGCGCAGGAAACCGAAACAACTGATGTTAGTGGCCGAGCCCTTGTGCAGTAAGAACTTGTGTTCCGACGGTGCCATCGGTGATGTCGAAGATTGAGGGAAATGCGTCTCGCCAACCGTCGTTCGCACTCGGACAGAATTGACGTGAGTTGCCCTCAATAGCGGTTACCCCTGGGATGCGCGCAGCGAGTCCAGCGGAATGTAAAAACGATGCGCCGGGACACGTCAGGTCCTGTACGGCGAGGAACATATCGTATTCTGCGGCGGCGGCACCCATCAACAATGCTTGAGACTGCCCTTTACACGCCTTGAGCGCGACACCTGAATATCCCTGCTCGCGCGCCAATAGAAAAGTCTCAAAGTCGGTCAGCGATTCGTCTATCACTACCGGTTTTATCTCAGCGGCTTTGTGCATCTTATTTTCGGGGTGTGCTTTCAAATCCCGATCCGTCGGTTGTTCGATGTAGGCGAGGCGTTGAAAGGCGTTAGGTGCTGTTTCTTGGATCTGACTAAGGAATTCCAGTAGGTATTCGACGTTTTGACAGGTCTCATTGAAATCAGCGGAGTAATACCAAGTGTCAACACCGCGTTTCGCTTGTGTTTCTGCTGTGACTTTATCAATTGCGAGGACACGTGCAACGTCCCAATCGAGGTCATCGCCGTTGAGTTTGATTTTTAGATGCGTTAATCCATCAGCGACAATCCATTCGGGGAGCGTCTCCGGTAGCCCATCATTAAGGCGTTCTGTGATATCCGCGTCGGTAAGAGGATCCAGTGCGCCGATGAGATGATAGAGCGGCATATTAGATTTCGGTTGGCGTGAAGTGTACTGGTCCAGATATTTTCCAGTGAACCCTTCATTCAAAAAGTGTGATATATCCGCCTGAATGAACTCTTCACTTAAGCCGTTGTAGCTATTGATACCATTTGCCTTTCCGAATGCATCGTGGATGGCCGCATCGATAGGGCTTGTTGTAACGACGGTGCAGAGTTTCGGGATCGGCGACGCGAGTTGCATGGCATCGGACAACTCGTCAGCAATACGTAAGAATTCGGGTTCAAGCACTTCAGAGAGTTCGAGCGGATGCGCGCATAGTTCGCAATCTTGTGTTGCGTCTACCGCCAATTCGGCGAGTTTTTTCATCGCTGCGAGGCTCTGATCAAACGGTACATAGCGCGGCGGGAATGCCCAGACGTTACCGAGTGGCATGGAACCTTTACCTTCTGCTTCTTTTCCGTCGCGGGTCTGGACTTGCATGCGGACGTTAAAGAGAACGCAGTGATCTGTGGGTACGCCACCGAACTTGAGTGGGGTGCGGTATTGGTGTTCTTCAAAATCGTAATGAACGTCAAGGATGCGAATATCCGTAGGTTTTGGCATAATTCCCTCATCGTGATTGTCTATTTTCTTTCATACTAACTAATTTACTGTGGTGCGTCAAGCAATTTCTCTGCCCTTGTTCTACAATCAAACGGAGGTCTCTTCCAGTGACACATAACGCAAAGGTTCAAAAACTCACATCACTTCTCGATAAACATCAAGCGTATCGGGACACCTGTCTCAATCTCATCGCTTCGGAGAACACGCCTTCGCCGTTGGTAGAAGAACTTTTTGACGAACGCTTGGCACGGCGGTATGGGAATTATTCTGGCGTTGACATCTACCAACGGAATTACAAAGGCAACCGCTATATTGCCGAGATAGAAGGGTACACGCAGGCGTTAGCAAAGGAACTTTTCGGCGCATCGCACGTCGATTTCCGTCCGTTATCAGGGAACATCGCGGGGATTGCCACAACGTTTGCATTGGCAAAGCCCGGCGATACGGCGTTAGAGGTCCATAACGGACACCACTATGCCGAGAAACTACTCTCCTCGCCCCTCAAGATAGAACTCCAGTCGATTCCGATTCCGTGGGACGGACGGCGTTCAAACATTGACCTTGATGCAACGCTTGAACTGATTGCAAAACACAAACCCAGCATCGTCAACGTCGGCTCCGGCGTGTTTCTCTTCCCGCAGCCTGTCCGAGAGTTGAAGGCGGCGATGCGCGAGGCGAATCCAGATGCTTACCTCATTTACGATGCATCGCACGTTATTGGACTCATCGCCGGTGGACGGTTTCAGTCACCCTTTGAAGAGGGCGCGGATGTTATCATTTCCAGCACGCATAAGACACTCGCTGGACCACAAGGCGGGATGGTTTTGATGAATGACGCATCTATTGCTGAGCGGGTTGCGAGAGGGGTTTACCCTTTGCTAATGAGCAATCATCACTTGAATCGACTCCCAGCGTTAGCAGGTACCTTTATAGAGTGGATGGAATGCGGTGAGGCACAAGCAGCTGCGATTGTAGCGAACGCAAAAGCACTCGGACAAGCGTTGGCGGAACGCGGTGTTCCGATGCTCGGTGCCGATCTCGGCTTCACGGAGTCGCATACCTTGATACTAATTGTAGATAAGTATGGGGAGGGCAGTGCATTAGCGAATCATCTCGAAGCGTGCCATATTATTACGGGTGCAGCGGGATTATCGCCGGAAGTCGGGACATCTGGATTGCGTATTGGCGTTCAGGAGGTTACAAGATGGGGGATGACACCGGCGGATGCCTCGGACATTGCGGAGTGTATTGTCGCAGCACTCTCCGGCGGGACTCCTGAAGAACTCAAGCCGAAGGTGGCAAAAGTGTCAAGTCGTTTTGATGCAATCCAGTTCACTGTTGACTGAGAAGAGAAAAAACAACGGAAGCTGTGATTGGATTGTATCTGCGCTATTGTTTTCGGTCTGGCCAAAGGTGATTCATCGCTAAAATACGCTATTTCTGTTTCAATTTAGCCCATATCGTTGTTAGCAGTTGCGGTTGTGGCTGGACACGCAATGCAAACGCTGGATCGAACCAATCCGCATCTTTATTTACCGCATGTCGTGTCAGTTGTATTGGGTCACCGCCGTTTCGGTCGGTTTTGTAAAGTTGTATGTCCCAAACATTCCTGCCCTCTTTTGGCGGTTTTTTAACGCTATGTTCGTAGATAAGTTCACTACCATCCGGAGACCACACCGGATTGATTTCCGAAAGCGCAGGGTCCCCAATCGGTGCCAGAATCCGCTTCACTTCTTGCCCGTGACGATCGGCAATGAAAAGTGCGCTATCCTGTCTAAGTCCCAACTTTCCCCAAGAAAAAGCGATTGCGTCCCCTATTGGAGACCACGCCGGTGTTTCCATTAAGGGTAGTTTTTCGGGCAAAAACGTCTCTTCGACACGTGTCTGTACGTTAAAAAAAACAATTTTGGTATTCGTTAGCGGCCCAATTCCATTTATAAACGGAACGTTCACAACAAAGGCGATCTCGGTACCATCAGGGGACCAGCTCGGATCTGCCACCGCGTGCCCCACCCAAGTGATTCGCTCTTCAACCCGGTCATCTATCGAGGCAATGTGGAGTTCCCGATTGTTGTTCCAACGACCTTTCTGATAAGCAATCCATTTTCCATCGGGCGACCACGTCGGAGCACTTCTATGCGCCGCCTCGTCAAAGACGCGTCGCACATTTGTGCCATCTGCGTCCATGAGATAAAGGTCAGCTTCTCCATCGCGACTGGAGACAAAAAGAATTTGGGTGCCTGTGGGTGAGAAGGCGGGCATATAATCCTGACTGGGGTGGTGCGTTAAATTGATTTGTCGACTGCCATCGGGGTTCATCAGATGGATTTCCCTATTGCCATCTCGGTTGGATGAGAATGCAATTTTAGGGATTCCGGGTGCCTGAGCGAAGACGAGGCAGGCACTTATACATAACAAATTCAAAATCAAACCACATAAAAGGAACAAGCTCGTATTTTTCATCAGTCATCTCCAGAAAGGGATAAGGAAATCAGCACTCTCGCAATGCCTTTGGAAGCGTGCCATATTATACTATATTCTGAACGAAATTACCAATCTTTCCACCAAAGTCCCATGCTTTAGCTTGTGGGATGTAGGCGGGCGTTAGGTTTTGTTGTAAAAAAAGATTTGACATTAACCTAAAAATATTGTATGATTATAGTATCACAGTGGCAGACAGTTCAAGTGTAATCGCAAGGTTACATGTCTGCCTACCTACTTGAACGGTTTTAAAACTGTGGTCTGTGAAATCCTATGAAAACCTATAAATATCCGCTTTATGATCAGTCTAATACGATCCGCATTGGCAACTTGCTTGATGATATATGGCGGGTGCATGTGTATTTCCACGAGTGGCAGCGTCAAAGGTATAAAGACGGGTTGCCGTATGTGGACTATGAGGGCATGTGTGATCACCTTAGACTTTTGAAAGAGACAACACACCCGCATTGGAAGGCATTGCCAAGCCAAGCTATGCAACAGGAACTCAAGCGTATTCATAAAGCGTATGACCGTTTTTTTAAGAAACTTGGCGGTAGACCGCATATTAAGCCGAGACGTAAGTTTAAGTCTATTACGTATCCGAGTTCTGCTGGATGGTCTTTGTCTAATAATCGTATGACATTGACTTTTCGCAAGTGGAATCCGCAGACACGTAAATGGCAGTTTGATAAAGTCGCCTATACTTTTCATAAACACCGCCAGTGGCACGGAACTATCACC
>PYJC01000088.1:0-36741 GCA_003635255.1 Candidatus Poribacteria bacterium
GAACTCATAGCGAGTACGCGCTATGAATGGTTGAAAGTTATACGAAAGTTAATCATTGAATATGCGAGATGACGAAACCCCAGACGGGTCTCTTTGAGTTTATCATAGCTCAGGGCAAGTCTTCGGTAAGTGTCTTGCCACCCGAAAGTTCGCTCAACTTTATATCGGTCTTTGTATATCCTTTTGTCAAACCAACGGAACTTACGCGCAATGACAATAGGTTCTTTAGCATTGCGACGGTTAGGATAAATCACGGGTCTCAACCCGTGTCCTCTAATAAGTTTATGATTCACCTTAGAATCAAAGGCAGAATCAAGTGTCAGAGCCGAACCGCAAAGATCCATGCCAATACGTTTGCTAAAAGCGATTATATCACTCAGGGCTTCGGGCAAAATCGTTGTATCATGTGCGTTGACGGGTTTCAGCGTTATCGGTCCTATGATGAACCCATGATTATCGGTGAGCGTCAACTCTTTTTCGCCTTTCTGATGTTTGTGTCCTGAGTAGCTGATACCGTCGCCCCTTTTTTCACGACGGTGTTTGAACCATCACCGTGAAGGTGTGTCGTATCAAGTTGATCCGTATCAAGCAAGTGTATAACCGACGCTTCAAAGAGGTTCTGATACGAGCCATCTTTTGACCAGCGATGATGCCATTTATAGACATTAGACCAATGGAGTTCATTCCGCCGTGTTCGGAGTTGCTCCCATTGAATACCCGTATGCAAAACATAGAGAATGTAGTTGAATATCTTGTAGAAAGAGAGTTTCGGCTTTGGACCTTTAACACGTTTCTTCAGATGTGGCAAGATATAACGATTAAAATCCTTACGCGAAACCTGCTTCGGAATACCGTTGTATCTCGGAGACTTTTCGGACTCGGAGACCGTCATAAGAGCACCTCTCATAAAGTAAGTGACTATCAAAAGTGGAAATAAAGGGACATAAAGGATCGCCTTTTATTCCACTATTTTACTACATTTTTATGTTTTACTCAATATGACTTCATTAGTATTAATGCCTCGCCAGCAGAGAGATTGAAAAGCGCATCTACGCAGACGTTCTTACGCTACGACGTTATTTTCCAGAACGCCGATGCCCTCAATCTCAATTTCAACGACATCACCGGCTTTCAAAGCGGTTGTCGTGCCGGGTGTACCGGTAAAGATAGCGTCACCGGGTTCAAGGGTTATTGCTTGTGAGATGAAGCTCACAACCGTCGTCACTGGGAAAATAAGGTCTGCGGTTGTCTGTTTTTGGACGACTTCGCCGTTGATACGGGTCTCCAATTGCGCGTCCGTATAGTCAACATCAGTAGCGATGACGGGACCGATGGGTCCGAAGGTATCCGATGCTTTGGCGCGCCACCACTGCATATCATTGCTCTGCCATGTGCGTGCGCTGACATCGTTGCCGCATGTCACGCCTAAGATGTTGGCGGCTGCTTCTTCGGGTGTCGCTTTCCGTGTCTGTTTCTTCATGATGACGACGAGTTCACCTTCGGCGTGTACGTCATCATCGCCATCAGGTAGTTCAATATTGCCACCCGGATCGTTGATACACGAGGGCGTTTTGATGAAGATTTCGGGGTTTTCTGGTTCCGGTGCTCCATCTAAATGACTCCGATAATTCAGACCGACGGCCAATACCTTTGTCGGTGTTGTCGGTGCGAGGAGTTGGACATCCGCTAACTCGACGGTGTCGCCTGTTTCGCTATATTCACCGAACGGGCATCCCGATAGTACGTTCAGATTTTCTCCTGAGACAATGCCGTAGCCAATTGTGCCATTTAATTCATAGCGTGCAAATTTCATAGTCGTCTCCTTTTTGATTTTCCGGCGGAATTTAGAAGCCGAAGTATGTCATATTTTAGCGTGTATACAGTGGGTTGTCAATTTATTTCTTTGGGATTCGGCGCATGCTAATTTGACTTTATAGTCAAAATGTAGTAAAATTCCTACATAATTTATGACCTGGTAATAAGAAACATACGGTGAGATGTAATGATAAAAATCGGTATTGTTGGTGCATCAGGATATAGCGGTAGTGAGTTGTTACGCTTTCTCGCTAACCATTCTGGCGGGTTACAGGTCGCGCTTTGTACCTCTGAAACCTACGCTGGGCAGTGTATTGACAGTGTTCTCCCGAACCTCCGCGGGTTTCTCTCGTCCGCATTTGAACCGCTGGACCTTGATTCCCTCAAAGAGCGGGTGGATGCCGTTGTCCTCGCTGTTCCGCACAAAGTCGCGATGTCATTCGTGCCACAAATTCTGGCGCAAGGGTTACGCGTCGTGGATTTCAGTGCGGACTATCGACTTGAGGATGCCGAGACGTACGCAGCGTGGTATCACACTGAACATACAAGCGCGGAACTCATGCAACAGGCGATATATGGATTGCCGGAACGATATCGTGCCAAAATTCGGGATGCCCAACTTGTAGCGAATCCGGGATGTTATCCAACGAGTGCGACACTGGCAGCGATGCCTTTAGTCGCGCGGGGTGCCGTGGAACTGGACTCCATCATTGTTGACGCGAAGTCCGGCATTTCGGGTGCTGGACCGAAACCTCGTGAAAATACACACTATCCGAATCGAGAGTCTAACGTTGTCGCCTATAATATCGGTTCGCATCGCCATACGCCAGAGATTGAACAGGAGTTGAGTGCTGTTGCCTCCGTCCCGGTTCAGGTAACGTTCACGCCACACCTTGTGCCGATGACACGGGGCATCCTCAGCACTGTCTATATGCGTCTCACCGAAGAGATGTCTACTGAAGAAGCCCTCAGCATCTATTCAGACTTTTACGAGCATGAGCCATTTGTTCGGTTGCTTCCGTCGGCTGCATATCCAGAGACGAAGGCAGTGCTCGGCAGCAATTATTGCGATATAGGGCTTGAAGTCGATATGCGGACGCGTCGCGTCGTTGCGATGGCAGCGATTGATAACCTCGGTAAAGGTGCTGCCGGTGCTGTTGTACAGAATCTCAATCTGATGTTCGGTTTTGATGAAACCGATGGACTGACGGTGCCGGGGATGATGCCGTAGAATGGTTATCAGTACGATTTTTTTTCAAAAAATCTTTCGGTTGTTAGTTATCGGTTAAAGAGTGCCTCGCAGTGAGAGTTGTAGCAGGAACAGGAAACGTCCCCAACACAATGTCTTAACCGAAAACCGACAACCAGTACTCCGATGACCGAAAACCGACAACCATTCCTCTGAAAACTATGACTCCGAAAGTTATGATTGTTGCTGGAGAACCTTCTGGTGACCTGCATGCTTCTCATGTTGCCCGGCAACTCAAGGCACTCTGTCCCGATATAACACTCTTCGGCATGGGTGGCGACCAGATGGAAGCGGCATCGGTGAAACTTGATCTGCACATCCGAGATTCCGCTGTTATGGGCTTTGCCGATGTTGTCACTGTCCTACCTATGTTCCTTCGGAAACAGGCGTATCTGAAACAGCGTATCCGTGAGGAGCGTCCTGATGTCCTCCTTCTTGTGGATTTTGCTGAGTTTAATATGCCGTTAGCGAAATTTGCTCGGAGACAAGACGTTTCGGTTGTCTATTACATTCCTCCGAAAGCGTGGGCGTGGCGTGCCAAGCGTGCGCGGAAGTTGGCAAAATGGGCGGACGTTGTTGCTGCAATTTTTCCCTTTGAGGCTGAATTTTACCGAAATGCCGGTGCGAATGCTGAGTTCGTCGGGCATCCGCTTGTCGATTTTGCGCGGACACCTCTAACGATGCACAAAGCACGGGAACATCTTAATTTATGTGGAACGGGAGATGATCAGGAGGCTCCTGTTATCGGCTTGATGCCGGGGAGTCGGCGTTCCGAAATCCGACACATCTTGCCCGTCATCTTAGAAGCCGCTGCGAACATTGCGCAGGTCTATCCGAATGCACAATGGATTCTTCCGTTAGCCCCCGGAATTTCCCGTGAATTCATTGCGGAATGCCAACAAGGCTTGTTAAATGTTGAGGTCCCTCCGATCAAGATCGTGGAAGAGATGACCTACACAGCGATGCGCGCATCAACCCTGCTATTGGTTACTTCCGGCACGGCGACGCTTGAGGCAACGTGTATCGGTACACCGATGATTATCCTCTTTCGCACGGTAGCACTCAATTGGCACATCATAAAAGCGTTGACACCGCTAAACCGGAGTGGGCTTCCTAACCTTGTTGCTGGACGCGATATTGTCCCAGAATTGCTACAGACAGAACTGACACCGATTGCTTTAACGGAGTTAGCACTCGATTTTCTACGGAATCCGCAGAAACGGGAAGAACAACGAGATGCGCTTCAAGCCGTTTACGCACAGCTCGGTGCGACTGGTGCCGCTGAACGCACTGCTCAATTGGTGTTTTTAAATATTCGCTAGGCGTGATTGCTAATGAAACTCACACATTCCGTCGACCTTGCTTCCTTCCAGAAAAGCCTTCTTTCCAGCCGGATACGCTTCCTATTAATTCCCCTCAGTTGGCTCTACGGTGTGGGTGTTTGGATCCGAAATCGACTTTATACGTTTGGTGTGTTTAAAGCGCGCACGCTGCCGTGTCGCGTCATTAGTGTGGGTAATATCGTTGTTGGTGGAACGGGGAAAACACCTGCTGTTATTGCTATTGCGAAACACCTTCAAGAAAAGAATGTGCGCGTCGGTATTCTGTTGCGTGGGTATAAACGCGTGTCTCGTGAAAAAGTAACAATTGTCTCAGATGGTGAAAAAGTGTGTGCCTCCCTAAGCGAGAGCGGCGATGAGGCGGACATGATGGCGAGACATCTTGACGGTATTCCGATTGTTGTGGGTGGACAACGCTATCAGGCAGGGCGGATTGTGCTTGAACGTTTTAATATAGATGTCCTGCTTCTGGATGACGGGTTCCAACACCGGCAGCTTGCCCGTGATGTTGATATTCTCACGCTTTCCACAAAACATCCTTTCGGAGACCCGGAGAGATTGCTACCGGCGGGGACCTTGCGTGAACCGCCTATTGCCCTCCGACGTGCAGACATTATCCTATTGACACACACAGATATAACGCATGTATCGCCGCCTGCTAAAGAAGTGGTGAAGGCGTTAGCACCGAACGCTCTGGTTCTGGAGAGCATCCACCAGCCGATGCATGTCTATCCTTTGGTACCGAAAGGAGAAAAAAAAGAGGTAGATTTTCGTCCTAATGTGAAGGTGCTTCAGGGAAAGCGGATCCTTGCAGTCTGTGGGATAGGGCAGCCAGAGACATTTGTCGCGACACTGATGCGGTGTTCTCCAAGAGAGGTAGAATTATTGGCGTACCCCGATCATCATGATTATACTGAGGCGGATATGAGGCAGATCGGCACCGCATTTCAGGCTGCGGCAGCGGATTTGATTGTGACAACACAGAAAGACGAGCAAAAACTGGCGGACCTTGTGGTACAACAAGAACTCCCGATTGTTGTACTGGAGATCGCGCTGGTTATCACAGAAACGATTGAAAAATTTACTGAAATGTTATTATCTGCGCGTTAGTTGTCACGTTCTGGCTCTCTGGAACTTGCGCGGAGAACGTTGCTTGTCAAGCCATTTGACGGAAAAGTGGAGCAGATTTTCCATGATCTTATTGTTGATGCGTACATCCGCCTCTGTCTCATTTTTTAAACTGGTGACGACGTATAACCCTTTCTGAAAAGGCAGTAGCAATAGCGCGGATGCCTTTTCAAGCCCGTCATTTGGCAATCCGGCTGCAGCGATATTGGTTTTAGCGAGAGAGGTCCATTTTCCGAGCGGGTCGAGCCACATGTCATCCAATCGAATGTAGGGTTGGTCCATCGTTTCTGGATCATCGTGATGGTTTCCATTCAGTGGGTTTGGGTATTGGAAGATCCGCGACCGTTTCCCTTGTGATGTAGGAAATAATTCATAAGTTTCATCACATTCGATGCCGGTGAGGGGTTCTGGGATCCATCCGGCGCCACGGCGCTGTTTGGCACTGGCTTTAATATCTTGTCCAGAGACGATGGCGACCCCACCTTGACTGACAAAGTTTTTGATCCGGTGTTCAGCATCAATGTTCAGGCGATAACCGGATTTATAGATTTCACCGTTGCCGATCCACAAAATATCAGTTTTCGGGAGCCGGTCGGTTCGTAAATCTTGCGTTTCCTTATAAATCATGTGATGTTCCTGAATATACTCAAAACGTTCCAAGGCGGGGAATTCGACCGAAGATGTATTGCCAGTAAATGCCATGAGTCTGATCGGCATCGCCATTTGCACCTCTGAACGCGTGACACCGGGTGTCTTAGGAACCCCGTCATTCGGTTTCCAAAATTTGGTGTTAAAGGTGGCGTTTATGTTCCCTACGATTCGGTTACGTATCAGTTTTCGGCGGCGTGCGCGCTGTTCCGCTGTGTTTAAACTACGTGCTGGATAGATAAGCGGTGCCAATGCCTCGTGGCGAACGGCGTTATCGTGTATCTGTTCAACGATGGAGGCGTGTGCCGTAATCTTGGCGCGGTTTATCGGTAGGAGCCTCTTAAGGAGCGGGAATCCACGGCGGAATTTATTATCGAAACGGCGGAATGCGTTTTCAATGTCCCACCGCCGACCATAACTGGTGTCGATTGTCTTTAGATCAATACGTTCTTCGTTGACGTTGGTCACGTATCCGTGAACGACGTTGATACCGTGGATAGGTTTACCGTCTTTGTCTGCGATAGCGATATCCTCGGTATCGCGCATATCTAAAATTGTGTCGGTCAAGCCGCTTAGGCTAAAGAGTTCGGGTTGATATTTCTCTGCGCTTTCGACGATGGTGCAATATCCCGGTTTCCGTGGGAAAATGATGTCTGCATCGCGAAAAGAGAGGAAATCGAGTTTAATCTTTTTATAATTTCTGATTGTAAGTGGCTGATGTGAGGTGATACGTTGAAATGGACCTACATTATGCTTTGCGACGGGTCGAATCGGGAGTTTCTGGACACTGAAGGCAGCGATATGGTATTTAAACTCGAAGTTATGTCCCCATTGGGGTGGGCCGTCATGGAGCACGACGTGTCCGAGCCGGATCTGGTAGGGTGTATTGTTTTCAAAAATAAGGGAATAGCCATCTGCATCGCTGCCTTCCGCTCGAACCCGTAAGCCTCGGTCGTCGCGACGATTCAAAGCGTTTATATCGTGCTTATACTCAACTTCGTAGTTCCACGTATCCTTGTACCCGTTGTTGTCCTTGTCTTTGACATCCATCAACGCTATATGTTTCTCATTGTAGTCTTTAAGGATAGCGGTGTATTCGCCAGTTGCTGTGCGGACTTTGATGCGGGTGCCGACTAAACGCTCAATGAGCCGTTCGTATCTTTCTTGATCCGACAAAATATCGCTCGCCTTAAGTTCGTCAATACCTGTGATGTCAGTTTCTTTATTGCTGCCCATTGCTTCTTGGTATGCTGCACTGTAACTGCTAAATCGCCCGCTAACGCCTCTCTTGACGTTCTGCAGTACCAGGTTGATAGCACTCTTTGAGGCTTCTTTGAGTGCGATGAACATATTTCGGATTTTCCGCCCCATTTTGTAGATGAAGGGTGGGTGGTAGACGCGCTCAAGTTCCCATGCCCGTTCCCGTAGTTCACGTTCGTTCATCGCGTCATGATAGCGGATGTATGCGACAATTTGATCTTCACGTTCCTGATTTGTGAAGATGTAACTCGGGGCTTGCCCGCGTTGTCGAGATTCCTCGGAGATAATTTCCATACCTGAAAGTTCAAGTCGCATCGTGCCACGATAACGTGTATTGTTCTCCTTCATCTGAAAGACGACATATTTGTTAAGGAGCGTCTTCAAGAGTTTATCTTTCCGGAACAGTCCTATGAGATAAAAAAACGCGGAAAAAAAGAAGAGGACTAAGGTCACGCCACCGTAAAGTTGTACCTTTTCCCAAATACCGCTTGTGCCTTCATTCACTGCGTCGGTGACCGCGTCGTCTTGAGCAAACGCTGCGGGCAAGAGCAAAAGGAACAACAAAACAGTCGTTAGCATATAGAATGGAAAGCGATGCGCTAACAGATATGATATCCTTGTATTTTTAAACATGTGTCAATTCCCCTTTATTTTAGAAACCATCAGCGGCGAAGTTAGTGGATATTAACTCCGTTTTCGGCGGCGATTCGCCGGACATTGGCATTCGCGAGCGGAATTTTCTCTGCGGGTAAATGTTCTATCAATCCGTAACCGTCTGGATAGAGGGCATCGAAACGTTTGAGTGCTACATCGAGTGCCAGTTCACCCTCGCCGGGAACTTCTTCATTGAGGTGGAGGACTAAACCGTTCTGAACACTGATGTCTTTAATATGCGCCATCGGTGCGACGGGACCCATCACGTCAAAAATGTGGTTCAGGCGGTCTTCGCTATCATAGACCTGCCGGAGTGTTTGAAAGTGGTTGACGAAATCCATGACGATGCGAAGTCTATCTGAACCGACCTGCTCTACAACATCGCGGCAAATTTCCGGTGAGCCCATAATAGAGACGGCATGTGTCTCCATAACGAGTGTGAGTTCGTGTTGTTCGGCGTGTTCTGCGATTGGTTTCAAAGTCTCAATCAACCGTTCCATCGATTCTGGAAGATGGTTATCCCGATGAGATGTCCATGCGCCATCGGGATTGAGACTGCCCGGACGAAACAGATAGTGGTGCGCACCGAGAGAGACAGCGGTTGCCATACCGCGTTGGACGCTTGTAATTGCGGCTTCTCGGACGGCGGCGTCTGGATGAAAAAGACACTCGTCGTAGGTTATGCCGAATTGCACAAGATCAAGTTTCGCTGCCTCTAACATTTGCACGCAGCGTGTGCAAGCGTCTGGGGGTACAGACGGAATCTCCGCGCTACGGAAATGGAAACTCAAGCCTGTAAATTCCAATGCTTTGATGTTTGCGATTTCATCTGAAGTAAGTGTGCGGAAGTCACCGCAGAGTCCAACAACGCCAAGTCTCATATTTTTTAATAGTTGTCGGTTCGGTTTTTTCTTGCGAAAAAACCTTTCGGTCTTCAGTTTTCGGTTAAGAGGTTTGTTGTGTCAGGTGCATTTTCTGTTATTGCCACAGCTCTCACTGCGAGGCACTCTTTAACCGATAACTCTCACTGCAAGGCAAACCGATAACTGATAACTATTCCTCTAATTCCTTTAGGAGATTTTTGGCACGCAGAAGGTCATTTGTATCAAGACCTTCTGTGAACCATGCATATATCGGTTTTAGTAGATTGTATGCGTCTTGACCCCGATTTTGGTTGCGCCATAATTCGCTTAAGCTGAGGGCAGCTCGGAGTTCCCATGATTTTGCGTCTTGTTGTCGTGCTATTATCAACGCTTCCTGAAAATAAGATTCAGCTTGTGCAACGGTTGGCTGGGTATTTTCCGTACTAACAGCCTCAACTTCTTTGGCGAGGATAAGACAAAGTTCGCCTTTCTGTCGCGTAAGTTCCGCTGCATAGTTGCGTTCCCCAGTGCGTGTAATGACGCATGACGCTGAGTCAAGGGTCTGTAAGGCTAAGTTATGTTGTCCTGCGCGTTGATATGCTTGTGCGAGTAGTGCAAGGAAGAGGGGCAGGAGCATTTCAGCCCTCGTTTCTTCCCACGTAGTGATCCCTTTACGAATCATCGTGATCGCTTCTTCAGGGTGATTCTGTTCTGCGAGTACCCAACCTTTCATCACCGTTGCTGCGGCTTCCCAGACGGAAAACCCGTGTTCCTTGCAGATCTGTAGCATCTGTGTTGCCGAGGTGTCAACTTGCTCCACTTCGCCTCGGTATTGATAAAGCACGGTTTTAAAATGGAGGGACACAGCGTCACTAAAAGGATGGTTCGTCTTCTTTCCGATAATCGCAGCCTTATTAATCCGTTCTTCTGATTGGACAGGGTAACCGAGACCCCATAAGAGTGGAGCGGAATAGGCGAGGAGCGTCATTCCGGGTTCTGCGACGTAGTGAAGAAACGCAGGGACCGGATGGTGTTGCGGTTGATAACGTTCAATTCCTGCCTCTAAGTGTGCCAGAGCGTTTTTGAATTCACTTAGATAGTAGAGTGTCGCGCCGAGTGCCCGATGTGCCTCAACTTCAAATGCTTGATTTTCTGCTTGTTTGGCAATAGCGAGGCACGCTTCACCGAGTTCCCGTGCCGAGAGCAGCCGTCCGCGTACCAGATGAGAGAGCCATAATCCAAACAGGACTGGAAAGCGGAGATCTTTTATCCGATCAAGCAAAGTATCGGATGCGTCTTCTACGTGAGATTCTTCTCTTTTTTCGAGTGTTTCAAGAAGTTCCCGTGCCCGTGTATAGGCGGCTTCTACCTCCGGGGAGGCATATCCTTTGGTCGCAATCAGTGCTGTGCCGAGTGTCGTCTGTAGTTCCAATTCGCGCTGCTCGACGGCGACCTGCTGCACGGGCGTGTTGCCGTTTGTCGCAAGTGTTTCAAGTGCGGCAAGTCCTTGCATGATGTGGCGGACACCCTCCACATTTGCGGAGTGTTCTAAGGCTCGGTGTGCCGCGCGGTGCCAATAATCAACCGCTTTTTCAGGGATTCCGGCTTCGGTATAATGATAAGCGACGAGTTCCGGTTGCAAACTGTCTGTGCGCTGGAGGACCTCAGCGATCTGTTGATGGTACTGTTGGCGTCTGCTTTTGAGTAGGGATTGGTAAGCGGTTTCGCGTAGCAGTGGATGCCTGAAAGTATAACGGAACTGATTATCAGGTAGCTCGTTGCGGTTGAGAATGTAAGTGCTTACTAATTTGTCCAATTCAGCTTTCAGAGATGCGAGGTCGGTGAAAGTATGATTTTCCAGATTGACGCCGGATGCGATCTGATGAAGGAGTTCCGCTGTCCATTCTCTGCCGAGGGTTGCACTGAGTTGGATGATTTCTTTCACAGTACCGAGTTCATCGAGTCGCGCTGTTAGCAAATCTTGTAGGGTTACAGGTACCTGCATCGTTTGCGGTTGTGGTCGCGTTATGTCCGATGCATCAGAAGAGAGTGCCGCTGTGTCACCTTCAAGCATCATTTGGGTGAGTTCCTCAACGAACAGAGGGACTCCCTCAGTCCTTTCGACGATCTGGGTTAATAGGTTTGGTGGCAGTTGTGTATCGCCTGCAACGTGCTGAATCATTGTTTTCACTTGTGGCGGTGTGAGTGTCGTCAACGGAAGCGTGTTCGCCCATGCCGGTTGCAGCAGTTTCTCCAAGATTTCTCTATTGAGTGCAGAATTTGTTAGGTTATTTTCAGGTGCGGTCTGTAGATTTTCATCTTCATTAGACTGTATGTTACGCTGAAAATGTTGCGTGTCAGAACGCCGGGACAAGACTGTAAAAATTCGGGCGTTTTCGATGCGTGTGATTAAGAGTGTAAGGAATTCTATACTGGATGGATCAATCCAGTGGAGGTCCTCCACGACAAAGAGTATGGGTTTCTGTTCTGACATTTTCAGTAGCACTTGAACAAGTACTTCCAACGTCTGTTGTCGTCGTTGACTGCCTCTCCATCCGGATGGATATATGTCCTGTTCAACCGGTCTGCCATATGGACGTGCGCCGATGCGGGTTTCCGTTTGGCGTTGGACCTCAAAAGGTATATCCAGTAATTCAGCGAGGAGTGGCAATGTTTCTGAGGTATCCGTTTGCGTTTCGCTATCTTCTGAGTTTGTATCCTGTCCGACAGTTGAAATGCTATAATCACGCAACAGATTTTCAAGTTTTTCAAGTCTTATCTGTGCGGTATCGGTGCTTGTAAACTGCACAATGTGTTCTTGGAACAGCGAAAGAATAGGATATAGTGGGCTATTCTGGTAATAAGGCGAGCATCTCCCCTCTAAGGTAACCACCTCTGGATGGTTCTCGACGTGTTCCTGAATCAGTTGGACACATCTCGATTTTCCGATGCCCGCTTCGCCTTCAATAAGGAGTGCTTGTCCCTTAGCTGCGAGTGCGTGTGTCCAACCTTGTTTGAGTATCTCAACTTCTCGTTCGCGTCCGATAAGCGGTGTTAATCCGGTCATACTGGCGATATCTAACCGGCTTTGTGCGGGGATTTCACCGGACACTTGATAGATGTTCACGGGCTGCGAGATGCCCCGAAGTTCAGCGGCACCGAGTGCATCGCACTTAAAAAAGCCTTCAACCAATTGATGTGTTGTGTCGCCAATTACGATGTTGTTCGGGGCTGCCAGTTTTTGCATCCGCGCGGCGAGATTCGGTGTTTTACCAACGATGTCGATTGCTTCGGGAGATTCTTGTGCTGAGATATGCCAGATGACGACGCGCCCTGTATCAATACTAATCCGAACGTTAATTTCTACGCCGAAGGAATTGTGAAGATAAGGATTCAAGGTTTCCAGAGCTGCAACAATGCCTAACGCGGCTCTCACTGCACGGTGTGCTGTATCTTCGTGTGCGATCGGGTAACCGAAATAAACAAGGATACCGTCTCCGAAGTAACGTGCGACGTGTCCATTTTGTGCTAACACCACCTCCATAATACATGTCCGATACACCTCTAACAGATTTCGGAGTTCCTCAGGGTCGAGTTTTTCAGTGAAGGCGGTGGAGTCCACAATATCGCAGAAGAGGACAGTGAGTTGGCGGCGTTCAGCCCCGTGTGGCAATGTCTGTTCGATGGAAACTGTATCTGTTGCTGGAAATTCGTGGGCACGCGAGGTACCCTCAAGCGGCGTACCACATTCACCGCAAAATTTGAATGGCGGATTCAAAAACCCACAATTTGCGCAGGGTTTGTGCTGCATAAGCGATTCCTCCGCTGAGCTGTGATGCGGAGAGAGTTTCTATACCGGACTTGGGGTCGTTATATGGGACGCTCTACTTCCTGAACTGGTTCAGATATTCTTCTAATTCGGCATCGCGTGGATCCAACTTGTATGCTTCCTGATAGTGATCAAGTGCTATATCCGTTCTACCGACCTTCATATAGAAGGAGCCGAGATTGCGATAGGCGACGCTATGTGTGGGTTTCAAATCCACGGCACGCAAGTAGTGATCTCTGGCGCGCAGCAGGTAAATTTTCGTTTGTCCAATAAGCACGTTAAGCGTGATTTCATTTTCCCAACGTTGTCTGTAGACCTCGCCGCCGAGTTGTTTCGCCTCTGCTTCAATCGCGTCAGCGACGGCTTCATGGCGTGTTTTGAACGTGATTGCCCCAGAGGTTATTTTGTCAATAGCGGTTTTGAGTTCTGATAGAGCTTTGTCTGCGGACTCCTCTCTTAACTCCGTTTCCCATGAGGGCCAAAGGGGTCCAGCGTATTCGAGTCCCTGTTTGTAGTAAACCGCGCCGAGGTCGTTATAGATTTCGGCGTTTTCGGGACGCATCTTTAATGCTTCGCTGTAGAGTTCAATGGCTTGTTGAAGTTTTCCAGCATTGAAAGCATCTGTAGCGTGGGTGCGAAGCTGTTTGAACTCTTCACTTTCCAAATTGACAGCGCTGCCCAACTGCGGCTTGTCTCCGACGAAAAAGTAGATACTGCCGACCAACAGAATAGCAAGGCAGACGGCGATGAGTGTTGGTAGTTGCAATTTCATTTTTTTAATTTTCCTTGCGGTTCGGTGAGGTGGATTAACTCAAAACTAATAACTGTTAACTGACGACTATAAGAACACTTATCTCCGCCGATTGTTTCTATTAAAAAAAACGGGAATTGCTTCTTGAACACCATCTCGTTCAAAATAGAGTAAAGCCTTATATTGAGAACGGATGTTTTCATCAACGAATTTAAAAATTTCGAGCGAATGAATTTGCGTATCGCCGATTTGATAGACGAAGTCTCCACGCTTAAGTGCGTCCCGCAATCTGCTTTCTTTATCAACGTGTGTGATGATAACGCCGGGCATCTGATACTTACGCGCCATTTCCTTATCAGGTTGTGCAAATGTGATACCCCATCCGGGGGGTGTATAGTTCCATTGTCGGGTTTTTAGCGTGAATTCCGTTTGTCGTTTTTTACCGCGACGGCTGAATTCGCATTTTATACATTGATTGAGTGGAAGCAGGCGTGTGAGTGCGTGAAAGTCCTCTTCCCCTCTGATCTGATGTCCCGAAATGCGGACAATAACATCACCGCGTTTGATGCCTGCCTTAGCGATAGGACTCTGTTTCTCTATTTCTGACACCAGAATCCCGGTATTCATCGGTATCGACAATTTTTCTGCCAGTTCTTCGGTTATAGTTTGCACCTCCACAGCAAGATAGGGCGGGATAACGCTGCCATATTCGGTAATCTGTTGAACAACTTTTCTCGCCTTGTTGACAGGGATGGCGAAACCGACACCTTGTGAGCCTCCACTGGTTGAACGGATAAAGGTGTTTATACCGATGAGTTCACCATATATGTTTACCAATGCCCCGCCACTGTTACCGCGATTGATGGAAGCATCTGTCTGAATCAGGCTTTCGTGATAAAGATTGTTGACGATCAGGGAGCGTTGCGTTGCGCTCACGATGCCAGCGGTAACAGTGGGTTGCGCGTTCCCGATTGATAAACCGAATGGGTTTCCGATTGCGACGACCCATTCTCCTATCAGAAGAGATTCCGAATCGCCCCACTGAATCTCTGGTAAATTTGTATCTGTATCCACTTCCAAAAGGGCAAGATCAGAAAAATAGTCATATCCCAAGACTTGCGCTGTAAACTCCCGTCCGTCGGAGGCAATGACAGTGATGTCATCTGCCCCATCAATAACGTGGCGGTTTGTGAGGATATGTCCCTTTTTGTTAACAATGACCCCCGAACCGACTGTCTGGAATGAACGCCTGCGCGAATAGGGGATTTCGCCCCAAAACCAATCTTCAAAGGCGGGCTGTGTCTCAACGTTCCGGACTGCACTGATGTTGACGACCGCAGGACTGGCTTTCGCGACTGCCGTAACGATTGCAGTCTGCCGCGATGCAGTTACTGCGTTTTGTACGTCTGTTTTGCTGAATTCCGCGCTGTCGGCAGTGTTACAAAGCGTGCCTACGAGTATAGTAGACAGACACAAGAACAGCGGGATCATACAACTATAGTAACGACATAAACGTATCATAATCCACTTTTTATTCCAACTTGCTGATTTCCGAACTTAGCGTGTCAACTTTAGAGAAATACGATACCCCTCTAACCCTGGATCAGTGTCAACGATTTCTTGGACGGCTTCGGGTGTCCGTCGTTTCGCGGGAAAATCGTCGGCATTCGCGCATCGGAGTGCTATCCTTGCACCGACTGCGCTGGCGGCACGTAGGTTTTCTAACTTTACTTTTTCGAGTGTATCATAAGCCGTATGACCGAAACCCCTCCCAGCGGGTAGTGCCTCTGGATCGCCTATATGGCTTGAAGGGACACCTTTCAGGAAAAATGGAAAGTGATCGGAATAGGAATGCACTTTCTGTCCGACAGGCATTTCGGCATGCATCTGCTCACGTGCGGTGTTAAAGAACGGTCCCAAAGCGTCCCAACAGTGTAGAACTATACCTTTGCGACTTGTTCCACCCGCGGCATCCATATTCAGCATGAACCGGATGTTATCCAATTCCGAGTCGTGCGCGTCAACATAACGAAACGCGCCTGTGAGTCCGATTTCCTCTGTTCCGAAGGCGATGAACCGGACGGTACGTTTGAGCGAATCACCGGCATACGCCGATAGGACACGGGCGGCTTCTATTACAGAGACCATACCAGAGGCAGGGTCGTGCGCGCCTTGCGAAATGTCGTGTCCATCGTAGTGGCAACCGACAATCACCATCTCCTCACCGTTTTCAGAACCGGGCAGATCCGCGACGACGTTCCATGACGTACGGGGTTCGTTGATGTCCGTGGTCTGGAGTTTCAGTATTACTTTTCCTTGTTTTCGTTCCAATAACCGCGTCAAAAATTCGCCATCCTCTTTGCAGACAGATATACCCGGAATCGGTGCGGGTCTATCGTTTTGAAGGCTCCCTGTTTCGGGTCCGACACCGGGGTGTTCACTGACGAAAATGAATCCGCTCGCGCCAGCAAGGACCGCGCGTTCAAACTTCTCCTTGCGGTGTACCCATCTCCCAAGGTCGGGTGGTGAAGAGCTCTTTGCCATGACAAGGTTATTCGTAGAGGTATCACCGAGTGCCTCATATTCCGGGGGGCTTCCGTGTCCAGCGGAGATCAATTCAGTCGTGATGTCGTCAGCTGGACAGTAAGGGAGCGAGATGCAGTGCAATGTTCGGCGTATGGGTTCCAGCACCTCAAGTGTCGCCGTGCCGCGTGTCCAACCGGCGTAAGGGTAATCTTCGAGTCTGACGTTCTGGAGTCCGTATCGTTTGAAGCAGTCTGCGATGTAGTTGGCGGCTTCGTACTCCTCCGGTGTTCCGGCGAATCTGGCACCGTATTCATCGCATAAGACGGTCAGGTTGTCCATCACCTCTTGCGAAGTATAGATATCACCGACCATCTGTTGGTCGAGCTGCAAGTAAGGGTTCGTTTTGCTCATAAGTTTCGGTGTTCTCTTGATTCTTGACGGTTTCAGGTGGTAACGATACCATTCTTGCGTTGGCAATCTTTTTGAGTTGCCACGGATCTAATATCCGAATGCGTCGATACCGTTTCTCAAGGACCTTGTACGCTTTAAACTGATTGAAGAGTGCTTCTGTATTTTCGACAGCACAACCGATTAATTGTGCTATTTTTTTTGTCGAAAGTTTGCGTAAGGTGCATTGTGCGCCGTGTCCGACTATTTTGCGATTTTGATTCGGCGCGTCGGCGTAGTTTTGTAAAAGAAGCGCGAGCCGTGATGCTGGACTCCGAAACGCAATGTTTGAAAACGGGTTCGTCATTCCGCCTCGCGATTTCGGATCTGTGTGTAATAAGTTAATAGCTTCTGTAGTTTTGCCAGATGTCAATTTAGGTTTTGAGGTTTCGGATACCTTTAGCCTACAAATTACAGCGTTTATAGCACATCGGATGCGCTGATGCAGCGGACGTTTGAAGGGTGCCGCTAAATGCATTTTTCGTTTCAAAAAGAATTGGAAATTCTTTGCACTGATGATACCAATAACGGCTTCCGTAAGCGTTTCAGCGGTGACTTTCCGACTTGCTTCGTTTTCGTCCCATTCGACTGCTCCAAACATTTCACCCGATTCCAGCACTTCTAAGGTGACATCTTCCCCTTCAGGCGGTGTTTCATAGATTTTGACGCGTCCCTCCTTTAGCAGATAGACCCCTTCGGTAGAAATAGTATCGCCATATTTCAGTTGTTTGAAGGTCGTTATCCGTTCGAGGGCGTTTGCGTCTGATTCGGAGAGATCTCGGAAGATGTCTATCTGTTTAACACACCAGAATCTCTCTAAAGTTCCTTCTCGTACCGCCATGCTGTGGTTGTTCCGTTGGTTTCTGGTTAAACGTGTGTATTTTTGGGGTTATGGACTGTGATCGCTCGTCGAAAAGTTTCAGTCTGCTTTGTCCTTAATTATATCAGTATATTGCTGATAAATCAAGGAAAATAGCGGTTTTGGTCAGGGTCATTCAATTTAAATTATTGAATTGGACGTCTTTTTTTCATGATCCAGTGCGAAATGCTGCGATGTGCTGCGAATATTTCTGCGGTTTTTTAAAAACATAACATATATTAAGTATTAACACCTACGAGGAATACAATTGAATGACCTTGGGTTAGGACTTAGGTATTTGGTTTTCAGTTTTCAACTTGTGGATGCCTTAAAATGTTACACCAGTGTAACATTGCATGTTTTTTGTTTGTCCGTGTAAACCCACGTGGTGTCTGGTTTCTGAGGCGTTTTCAGTGCTGGCGTTCTGCTGCGAAAAAAAAATAATTTGGTAGAAAGTGTAACATTTTGTTTGTCTGAACCGGGGTTTACGAGATTATAGGATACTTGTATTTCGTATTAATTTTAGTATAGATTATATATGATAACATATATAATTTGTAAAGGCAAATTTATTTTCCGAAGTTTGCGTAGTGTTAATAAAAATGGCGGGTGTCTGGGGTTGTTGTGGGAAGTGATTTCTTGACGTGCGATGAATCGCACTACTACGAACCGGTGTTTGATTGTGCTACGTGAGTTTGTTCATTCTTCATTGCATTCATCCGGTTCAAAGATCGAATCAAATTTTATAGGTATTTCTCCGTCTTTGATTGATCGATTCAGTGCTTCAATGTCTTCATCGGTGAGGTGTGGTGGTTTTTCCATCGCTTTGATGAGGCGTTGTGCGGCGGCATTTTTTCCGTTTTCTGTAATTCCTTTTACTTGTTTATCTCTTTGAAGTTTGGAATCCGCTTTTATCTGTTCGTGAGGAAGCGCTCTAAGTTGAGAGGCGAGGAAACTAAGGCACTTGTACATTTGCCCGTAGACCTTGCTGAATTCGACCTCGAATGCTTCGCCGTTTGAAAGGATTTCAACAATCGTGCCGATGTCTCCTCGCTTGAGATTATGCTCGGGGATATCCTGTGTGAGCGCGACGACATCCAGAAGTTTGATTTCGCCTTTTTCTGTAGATTCTTGATTGCGTTCAGGCGAACTATCTATGTTTAAGGTGTTGTCGGAAAATTTGTTTTTCATGATTTATAGACGAGGGATTCCTAATTCCTTACAGATTTCCTTGGCAAGGTCATTAGAGATTTCGGTGTGTCTCGGCACCGCGGCACGAGTGCCTCGTTCAGAATTACCCCACCACGAGTGTTTGCTACCTTCTCGAACGAGGTTGCATCCATTTTTGCTAAGATGCCTGATCAACCGCCTACGTTTCATATAGCAATACTTACTTCCTCAAACCCGCTTTCAGTTTGACGCGATGCTCCTTGAATGCCGAACTCTGAGATGTCAGAAGCTTTTATCTCCTCAACCTCACTTTCAGTTCGGCGAGACGCTTCCGGCGTGTCAAATTCTAATGCTTCGCGAAGTGTGATTTGAAGTGTATCTAATAATTCACTTCTCGTTCTTTCTTGACACGTAACCCCACGGATTTCCAATATCCACCCGATCCACCATCCCTCGCTCTGCCGGATAAGAGCCGTGTAGGTTTGCGTTGCTTCTTCAGGCGTAAGTTCACGAGGCGTTTTTTGGAGAACGCTGAATTCGACCTCAAGTTCCTGTCCGTCGGGAAGGTCAATCCTATCCAACGGTTCAATAACGCCATTTCTGTATGTTGCTTTTATCTTTTTCGATTTCATAATCTTTTGTCTCCTATTGTTAATTCGGAGCAGAGATATTAGGTTCTCCGAAAAGGAAAGCGAAATGATCCTGAACAAAATTCAGCACCTTAATTATACACGCTAATAGTCTAATTGTCAACGCCAAAATTCGCTGAAGATACTGTGAATTTTGTTTTCTATTCTATGCCAAAAAGCGGTGGTAGATGAGGGTGGTGAGGATTTTGTAGCCTGCTTTGAGGGTGCCGGTGAGGGTGCCGGTGATTTTGGAGGTGCCGATGCGCTTGCGATACCGGACGGGGACTTCGCATGAGGGGATCCCCTGTTTCGCGGCTTTCAGCTGCATCTCAACTGTCCAGCCGAAGGTTTTGTCTTGCATGTTTAGGGTAAGCAATTCTGAATATCGAATTGCGCGGAAGGGACCTAAGTCTGTGTAGCGCACCCCGAAGAAGTGTCGTATCAGGAAGCAGGCGAGCCAGTTGCCGAAGCGTGCTTGGGGTAGTAATGCCTCTTTTGCGTTGCCTTGTGTCCTTGCGCCGATGACGAGTGCAGCGTCGCCATTGTATATCGGTTGTAGGAGGCGTGGCATGTCCGTTGGATAGTCGCTGTAGTCACCGTCGAGAAAGACGACGATATCGGGCGGTTTTGTCTGAAGTGCGGCGATGCCTGCGAGACAGGCGTATCCGTATCCCCGCCGCGGTTCAGTTACAACCCGCGCGCCGCTTCGTTCGGCGATTGGGGCGGTGTTGTCCGTGCAGCCGTTGTCAACGACGATGATTTCTTGGGTTGTGATTGTCTCGTTGTGCCCTGTTTTGGGAATATCGGCGATGACTTTGGCGATGGCGTCCTCTTCGTTGAGGACTGGGATGATGACGGAGACTGTTGGCATGGTGTCCCTCTTTCCTCAGTCCGTTGATTGACAGTGGTTCAAGGATAGGATGATGGACCAATAGAGCATGGCGGGGTTACAAACCCCGCCTGCAGAAGGTGCGTGCTACAGTTTCGCAGCGGGTTCTTGCACTGTGTCGAGTAGGCGTTGGATGACGGTATCGGAGTCAATGCCTTCAGCCTCGGCGTGGAAGTTGGTTAAGACACGATGGCGTAACACTGAAGGTGCGACAGATTTCACGTCTTCACAAGAGGCGTTGTAGCGTCCCCGTAAGATGGCTCTGGCTTTGGCACCTAAAATGAGATACTGACCAGCCCGCGGTCCTGCGCCCCATCGGACCCATTGTTGAATGAAATCGGGGGCATCTTCTTCTTTTGGACGGGTCGCCCGCGCGATTTTCACGGCGTATTGCACGACGTTATCGGCGGCGGGCACGCGCCTCACGATGTTATGAAGTGCTACGATAGCGTCCCCAGAAAGTGCGGTGTCAAGTTCAGGGATCTCCGCGCCAGTTGTGGCCGAAACGATGTCTGTCTCCTCAGTCTCTGTCGGGTAATTGATGACGATTTTGAACATAAACCTGTCCAACTGTGCTTCTGGCAGCGGATATGTACCCTCTTGTTCAATCGGGTTCTGTGTTGCGAGGACAAAGAAAGGTTGTTCCAATTGGAATTCGTTGCCGCCAGCGGTGACGTGATATTCTTGCATGGCTTCTAAGAGTGCCGCTTGCGTCTTTGGGGGTGTCCGGTTAATCTCATCGGCGAGGAGGATATTCGCGAAAATCGGTCCCTGAATGAACCGAATTGAGCGGTGTCCGGTTGTTCGGTCTTCCTCAAGCACATCGGTGCCGGTGATGTCGGCAGGCATCAGGTCTGGGGTGAACTGGATTCGCTTGAATTTTAAATTCAGAATGTGCGCCAAAGTCCGAATCATGAGCGTTTTGGCGAGTCCTGGGACACCTTCTAACAGGCAGTGCCCTCCAGCAAAAAGTGCCATCAACATCTGATTGATAACTTCCTCTTGCCCAACTATTACTTTTTTCAGTTGTGCCAAGATTAATTCTTGGCTTTCCATCAATTCTTCTATCGCTTGAACTTCTTCTGTTGCTGGCATTTTTTGTTGGTTACCTCATTTATGGTTATCAGAAGAACAGTTTTCAGTGCGATTTTTCTGCGAAAAATCGCACTGAAAACTATTAGAACTCTTGTGTTAGTATGAACCGTTTTGTGCCTCGGTTTGCAGCGATTCTGACGACATCTTTGAGATGCAGGATGTAATCCGGTGTGACCCGTGGGGTCAGGAAACGGATTGTCTGATGCATTTCGGCTTTACGTTTGGATTTGGTGTATCGGAGTTTGATTTCCGCGACATCGGTTTTTAGGGTCTGTTCCTCAGGGACAATATCTATCTTAAAGGGAGCTTCCGTACTGACAGTGATTTTATCCTCAAGGGTGAGTGCTTTGCCGATAGCGGCGGGGTACATTCGGCGTTCCTCGCTGAGTAATTCGGCGTAAGGGTGTTTGACGAGCGGTAACTCAAGTACAAACTGACTGCCGATCGCATAGAGGTATTCCTTACAATTCCACGTAAGTTCAACCTTCAATTCGCCTTCCAACTCCGAAAGTTTGGAGACCGTGAAATTCTCAATTTTGGCGCGGGCATCTAACTCCAATGCTTTGTGCAGGAACTCCGATTTCTCCTCGGCGGTCTGAAAGTGTCTGAGTTGGCTGCGTAGTTTCATGTTGAAACTGCCTGTGACCGTCAATTCTTGGCGGACAGAGACGCTCAGGTCTTTTTTCACCTTGACGTGGGTGTGGACGCGTTTAAGATTCGATTTGGCATTCAGAGCGGGACTTTTTTGAAAGCGGTAGAGGTTATTCTGTAGGTCGCCAATATCCTCTTTAGACTTTGGATCGCTTTCGGTTTCCAAGAAACGCGGATTGATAATCAGTGTCCATCTATCTTGGTCCCCGGCGGGTAGGTCACCGAATGCACACGTATCGGCTGTCGGATCGAGCCAGATAAGATCATCGTCTTTGTCGCCTTCAACGACAAGGATCATGTGATTGAAATAGGCGAGCGACGGGACGGCTTCAACCTCTGAACCGCCGTCATAAAGATGGGCGTTGACACCCCGCATATCGCCAGCGGAGATGAGAACAGGATAGGAATTAATGCCTGCATATTCAAGCATTGTGGAAAGGAGTGTTGTTTTGTCTTTACAATCCCCTGCCCCTACTTTCAAAACGAAATCCGCTGGATAAGGTTTGATCGCCCAAATGCCGAGTTCATAGCCGAGGTACTGAATGTTGGTAGCGACGTATTCATAAAGTCGTTTTATTTTTTCCTTTCGGGACCAGGTGCCACTGAGGAGTTGTTTTGTCTTCTCTTCAATTTTAGGTGTAATCTCATCCTGTTCCCGAATCAGTGTTGCGTACCATGTCGCCAGTTTATCCCAAGAATCGAGGGAGGAGATGCTGATATTATAAGCGAGGTCTTGCGGTGCGGGCATCAGATATTCATCTTTTAATGGCGGGACATCTCGCGTTTCAAAGATATAGGTGCGGGTGTAGTTATTCTCTGTCATTGTGGGTTTAATATCAAGGAAAGAGCCACCGGATTGGGTATCTGTGGAAGTCGTGGGTGCCCCTGAAACCTGATAATAGAGCTGCTTTTTCTTAGGGATATGTACTGTGAAGCGATAATATTGTACGGGCTGCTGTCCTTGGAAATAGACTTGCCGCCAAAATTCGCCGCGCATGACGTGTCCGAGGTTATTCGTGGAGTAGGCGTAGTCTATGATACACCCGTCGCTAACTTCAGGGAGTGTGAAGTACATCAAGCGTGCATCAACGCGCAACCCTGCGTCCACGGCACTCGGTGGTAGCACATCGCGTATAATTTCGTCAGTATCGAGTTCGACAATTTTGCCATCCGGGGTCAACGTTCGGGCATGATGGATAGTGACATCGTCTCTGCCACGCATATAAGGGATGCTGACCTCGGCAAGATTTCTGCCATCTTCGTTAAAGATTTTGGCAACCCGCCGTGTAGAGTAGATATAACGACTCTTTTCATCGATATTGATATCAACACTGTCCCAAAGAATGACGGCACCATCATCGGGGAATGCTTCTTGAGAAGGCAGTTTGTCAATGGCTGCTTGGATCGCTTGTTCGTCTGCTTCACTAATATAATTATAAGGCAGTGATGATCCACGATTCTCGTTGCTTTGGGAAGGGATAGAACCATCCGGATTTAGCTGTATAAGTTCACGCTTGGATTCGTCGGTTTCGGATGGGACCGTTGGCACTGCATCGGTGAAAGATGGAGGCGTGCGCGGTTGTGAGTTTTGTGCGTCGGTTAAAACCTCTGGTTCGGGCGGCGGACTTTGTAGAGCCGAGCGTCGTGTTCCCAAGAACGTTTTTTCGGCGAGTGTGCCGTCATCTGTTTCTGCTTGGACGATTGTCAGATTTCGGGTCGCGTTTCCGTCGCCGTTATCGTCAAGATGCGGGTGTTCGGATTGGACGTTCCCGTCTTTTTCATAGAAATCCTTCGTCCGCGCTTGTAGTGATAGAAACGCCTCTAACAGAGAGATGTCGCCGTTTCTGTCGGTATCGTTTGCTGCGGCGAAGAAGGCATCAACGAAGACATTGCCAAATCCTGCCTGTAACGAGTAACCCTCATTTGGGGAGCTTGAGGTGATAATAATTCGTCCTGACTTGCTAAGTTGTGGCACAAGTTTACCACTATAAGGGAAGCCGAAGATTAAAATTTGACGCTCGGCAGGGATACTGTTAATGAGCGTCACGTATTCTGCTTCAGTAATGTCCCGTCCGGGTAAATTGAACTTCATATCTCCTCTACCGGTGCGGGATGCGTGTCCAAGCATGAAGAGCAGAAATTGATCTGAGGGTTGAACAGTCTCAGCGAGTTGGGTGAACGCTGCTAAGACCTGATCCCGCTTTGCTTCAGTATCAACGAGTTGTGTCTCTTCTGAGGGACCCATATCTTCAAAGAGAAAGGTAATCTGCTCTGATGTGTACCCGTATTCATCGATGAGCAGTTGATGGAAGCGCGAGGTGGCACTCCAGAATGCATCATAAAAGGATTTCTCACCGGCAGCACCGCCAATAATCAGCACGTAATCTGCCGCGAATGCTGTTGTAGAAATTAGAATAGTTGTGAGAAGGACAATGAGTGTTTGGCGCGTTTTCTTCTTCATGAGTCTATCCTTTTTAAGGTAGCTGCGTCTCGGAGTCGGATATGAAATCACCGCTTTTCCCACCCGTCTTTTTGACGAGTCTGATGTCTCCGATGACCATTTCTCTGTCTACTGCTTTGCACATATCGTAGATGGTCAGTGCTGCGACTGACACAGCGGTGAGGGCTTCCATCTCTACACCTGTGCGACCGATCGTTTGAATTTCTGCTTCGATTTCTATTTCTGGTCTATCATCATCTGCAATTGCGAGTTCAACGCGGATTGAAGTCAATGCGAGTGGATGACACAGCGGGATTAACTCGCCTGTACGTTTCGCTGCCATGATACCGGCAAGTCGTGCGACCTCTAATACATCGCCCTTTTTCATCTTCTGTTCAGCGATTAATCGGAGTGTTTCTGGACGGGCAGTAATATGCCCGCGGGCGATGGCGATGCGCAATGTTTCCTCCTTGCCACCGACATCTACCATCCGTGTATTGCCTTTTTCGTCGAAGTGTGTTAGGGAATTGTTCATCAAATTCTTCGCTTCTTTTCATCGTGCGGATTGGAAGATTGCAAGTGTTTTTGCTTGGGTGTTTCCCCTAGGAGGGTTGGAAGTTTCATCTTCCTTCCAGTCTTCCATTCTTTCCGATGTATTTATACTGGATGTTCTGTCATGATTTGCTCGTATTTTTCACGAAACCGCTGGAGATATTTCCCGTCACCGTGATAGGCGGCGACATCTTCTGGATGTGGTTGAATCGGTTCACCACGCTTCAAAACGGAAGCACTGAACGTTTCAATGTCAAAGGGTTCGTTTTCTGCGTCGTGGAGTGCCTTGACGCCTGCGACGGCTGCACCGAGTGCTGCACCCCCCTTTTCCACCGGCAGTGTCGGTCTATTCCAGATGCCAGCGACCCTCCGCATAATTTCAGGGCTATCGGTCGCGCCACCCGTTACGAACAGCGGTGCTTGCGTCTGCTTCGTGAAAACGGCAGAGTAGACGTAGACGGCAGCGAGGCTCGTCTCAATGATACCGGTATAGTCTTCTGATAGTGTCGGTTGTGCGTCAGAACGGATCAGGTCAAACGCACCGGAGACCGGAAAAGATTCGGTCTTGGGTTGCCAGAACGTCATAAACTGTCCCAGTGCGACCTCCTGCAATGCTGCTTCAGCGGGTGCGTATTCCTCTTTTGCTAAGCCGTAATTGTTTCTCACCGCATCCCATACCATAGCCCCGTTTGTCCGGCACCCGAACATAAAGGGACGATTGATGCCGTCATACATGGCGTTCGCGAATCCTTCTGGGTCGAGCGTATCTCCATCGGTTGATACCATGTTGACGAAACTGGTGCCGAGACTCAGTAGATCGCCGGCGACGGGTACTTTCGCCTGCGGGTTGTCCCCTGAACCTGCTATAACGGCACAGCGTCCATCAAAACCGTATTTTTCTATGTAATATGTAGCGAGATTCCCGACGACAGCATCTGGACGCGAGAGCACGGGCAATTTCGACTCGAGTGCTTCGACACTACCCGGTAAACCGTCCGCTGTTGCTGCTAACAGGGCATCATCCCACCTTTGTGTCCGGTAGTTCATGAGCGACATACCGCATCCGTTTCCGTAGTCGATGGGTACGTTTGCGTTACCGGTTAGCACGGCGGGGATAAAACTGCTAATCAACTGAACTTTTGCTGTTGCGGCGTAGTGTGCTGGAAACTGTTCCCCGACGCGCCGGACGACAGTACCTGTGAACCGGAGCGGTGCATCGGAACCTGAGCGGTTAATCATCTCTGCTTTACCCCCAACTCCGTTTCGGACGGCATCGGTTTGTGCGACGGTGTTCGCGGTCATCCAGATTGGGGCGTTGGGATATGCGAACGCGTCCTTGAGTAGGGCTTGCAGATCCGGTGTATCTTCTCCAGCGTTTTGAAGGTTTGCGAGTTGTGCGAAAAGTGCCTCCGCGTCGCTATTGAGATAGACGTGTCCGTGTTGTTGTCCTGACGTATTGATGAGACGGATGGATTCAAGCGGTACGCCTGCTTCTCGCATGTCGGCGAACATGGCATCAAGTGAGGCGAGATACATTAGCGGCGGTTGTTCGGCTTCGCCTTCTTCTCTCGGTGGTAAGATATAGTCTTCCCCGATACCGAATCGGTTGAGGCGTGCGTCAGTGCGGTAGTCAAGCGAATGCTCGAAGTATTTTTCCGCTGTGTCGATATCAATGACGATAGCAGAAAGGCTTTGCGTGCTTGAATCTAAACCGAGTGCGAGTCTTTCTCTTGGCACAAATTTCTCCTATTTTAATTCCCCGGATAGGCACGGTTCTCTAATTCTGCGACGAATTTTTCAGCGGCAATGGCGGCTGCAGCACCTGCACCGGCAGCGGTGATCGCTTGACGGAATACGTGGTCATGCACGTCGCCTGCGGCGTAAACACCGTTTATATTCGTGCGCTGCATCTCGTCTACGATGATATAGCCTTGGTCGTCCATATTTATGACATCTGTGAAGAGTTCTGTGTTCGGAATATGTCCGATAAAGATAAATACACCGTCAATCGGGAAAAGTTGCGTCTCACCGGTCTTGACGTTTTTGAGGGTCGCCCCTGTCACTTTGTCTGTGTCGCCGTTGATTTCTTCGACGATGGTATCCCAGATGAACTTGATTTTGTCGTTTTTGAAGGCGCGTTCTTGCATAATCTGGCTTGCGCGGAGTTGATCGCGTCGATGGACGATGTAGACCTCGGAGGCGTATTTGGTTAAGAAGATACCTTCCTCTAACGCTGCATCGCCGCCACCAACGACGATGAGCCGTTGGTCTTGGAAAAAGAATCCGTCGCATGTTGCACAGTAGGAGACACCGCGTCCGCCATACCCCTCTTCGCCGGGAATATCCAGCGTGCGCGGTGAGGCACCTGTGCAGATAATCACGGATTTCGCACGGTACTCTTTCTCATAAGTCGTAACAGCAAACGGATGTTGCGAGAAGTCAACTGCTGTTACGGTATCAAATTTGACCTCGGTACCGAACCGTTCTGCTTGTTCTTGCATGCCTTGTATAAAGATCCCTGCTTCGTTGCCGAAGAAGCCGGGGTAGTTCTCAAGGTCGAGCGTCAAAGAGAGTTGTCCACCGAGTGCGTCGCCTGTAATCAGGATAGGTTCAAGCATCGCACGAGATGTGTAGACCCCTGCGGCGAAACCGGCAGTCCCGCCACCAATGATCACGATGTTTCGATCTTCTATGTTGTTTGTATTAGTATCCATAATTTTATTTTTAATTATTCGCCAAGCGTTAACTTGCAGTCTCAGTTTTACAAAGGTTTTCGATTAAGTTCCGCAAGCCGCCATTGTTAGCTTGCTTACGGCATTCTTAAAAAATTTGAGTTAGAATGGAAGCGGGATGCTAACGCGTTCTGCAACTGTTTTCAATTGTGCCTGATGTCCTTCGCCAATCGGGATGCCGATTTCAGCCCATTCCTGTTCGCGCTCCCATTCTAAGCCGCCGGGCAGATCGGCTCGGTCATAGCCCGGTGCGGGTTGCATCTGTCGTGCATCGTGGATGTGTTGGTCGATCTCCGCTTTATATTCGTCAATGGGTCGGAATCGGGAAATATCAATCGCTGCAATGAAAGCACCTTGATTGGCACCTTCCCAGATTGTTGGCGGATCCGGCGGTTTATCGAACAGCCAGATGCCTGCCATAAATCCACCGAGTGCATGGCTCACATGACTCAAACCCAACATTTTAAAAAACGCAGCAGGACTCTGTTCAAATGCCTGTTCCAATGGCAGCTTGGCATCAATACCGGTTGCCATATCGACGACTATGGGTGGCTGGTCGCCTGCTGGGATCGCGAAGCTCATCGGCGACGCTCCCGTTGCGGTGGCGATCGTACTCCCGGGACCGTGTCGAAAACGGTGGCAAGAAACGGCGAACCCGGCGCAATCTGCTTCCAGCGCGAGTCGTGTATACTTGCCGGCGCTCCCGAAGTGGAAATGGTTCCGACTTGTTGCGGCACCGAGTCCCATCTCTTTGGCTTTTTCGACCGCTGCTTGTGCAGCGTGATACGAGGCGAAATGTCCCATGCCGCCATCACCATCGTAGACGGCTGTTGTCGGGGATTCATCGATGCAGCGGACGTTTGGACGCGGGTTTACTTTGCCGTCAAGCATCATCCCGACATATCCCGGCGTTTGTTGTGTGCCGTGACTGAACACACCGCGTAGATCTGTGAGCACTAATAGATGTGCTATATGTGCAGCATCCTCTTCCGAAGTCCCTGCTTTCTGGAAGGCTTCACTGACGAAGCTGCGGATTGCATCAGGCATCACACGGATAAATTCTTTCGGTACTACATTCATTTTTTTAAGTTTCCTTGCGGTTCGGTCAGGTAGGTTTGATGAATGAACTGCCTCTCCGTAGAGTCGCTTTCCACTTCGTTTCAAGCTAAGTTTTTGATGTTACGAAAAAAGTTTTTTAAGTTTCTTTGCGGTTCGGTCAAGTAGATTTGATGAATGAACTGCCTCTCCGTTAAAAAGTGAAACGCGGAATTCCGTCAACGATCCGATAGGTCTGTTCGCACATTTTACAGTGAAGACTGTGTGCTTCCCATGTAATCTGACCTTTACACTGCGGACAGACGAGAATTTCTTGCAATGTTTTCGTCTGACGACTTTTACCTTTTGCCACTTTTGACAGCAAGTTTTGGCTTGCAAGCTGCGCCAAAAACGATTTTGCACGGGAGACGATGCCTCGCGGCACTGCGCTTTTAAGAAGCAATAACCACTCGTTTTGAACATGATTATCTGATGCAGTAAGCCTGTCAAGCGTATCAGGACATTCTAAATCCAGTGCTGACTCATGTTCGAGAAGTATTTTATAGTTTATTTTCTCTTCCCATTCGTATTGAACTAAAAAGAGGTTATGATGCGTAATATGAAACCGCTTCCAATGCTTATCTGTTACCGCCAATCTGTGGAAAAGTTGCCCAAATTGGGAATTTTTTTCATTCTTTCGTAGCATCAAACAGCCATCGACTAAATTGACGACCCAATTGTGATAGTGCCACCCGTAGATTCGTTCCCCTATTTCAGAAGGCGTTTCAATATACCCACGGCATGCGACGCGCTCTAATTCGGCAATGAATTGCGCAGGGTCTTTGACGTGTTCCAGCACATGTGAGCAGATCACATAGTCAAACGCCCGATCTGCGAACGGCAGGAATTGTCCATCCGCTTCCACCATCGGACGGTCGGTAACGATTGCCCCGCCGCGCTGTTCGTCATCGCCTATGAATTTATCACACAAGACATCCGAACGTGCTTTCGGATTATGACCGCTCCCTATCTCTAAGACAAAATCGTCTGGACGAATGTTCATTTTTCGACGACCATGGTGATATAAGGACTCAGGTACGGAAACGCATCCGCGATGATTCTACCTTTTATACCAAATCCGACAGCTTTTTTAAGGATTGTGAATCCGTTCAGTCGAAAAAATTGGGCAAGATCAACCGAGCTGGCATAGTATGCACTGTCTGCATCGCCGCCGATGGCATCCGCCTGTAAATCGGGTTCTCGGTAGATGAAATGCGGTGTTTTCGTCAAGAACCGTTTCTTTAGATAAAGCCTACAGTTTCGTGCAAATTGCTGCAGGGCTTGCCGTTTCGTCTCACCCCAGACGGGTCTACCGGATTTGCCAGACATGAGATTGAGCCAGTCAAGCAGTGGAATTAAGGGTGAACAGAGATTCGGTCCAGAGATCACAATACGTCCGCCTTTGCGCACGACCCGGATCATTTCGGTTAACGCTGTCTCCACGTCTGGTAGATGTTCAACGAGTTCATTTGAACAGATAACATTGAACGATTCATTTTCAAAAGGGAGTTCCATCACGTCACAGACTTGGTATCGGAGCCTCGAATTTTCCCAGTCCTGTGCTTCTTTGAGAAAGAGCGGAGAAATATCGGTACCGACGACATCGAAATCAGCTTGATTGAGCAGCCGTGCGGAGATACCGTTCCCGCATCCGAGGTCAAGTATCTTAGCGTGCGGGGGCGCGTAGTGGGTTACCAATTCTACGTAGTGTCGGAGATAAATTTCGTCGTGTGCGGCGAGAAGATTCTTATAGGTTTCCGATGTTTCGTAGAATTCGCGCATCCGTTGCCGGATTGATGGTGATGTTTCCGAGACTGGCGTTCCGAGCATATTTATCCAACCAAATCCTTCAAGTATCCGAGTAGATCAAGAGCGGAGTGTGTTCCACGGTGCCTCGTCATAAACATCAATAAGTTGGTATCCCTCTGCGCCTTTCGCAGGACTCAAGGTAACGAACAACTTTGCTGACTCGGAAGAGACGTTAAAGGAGGCGTGAACCATATCCGCTGGGATAAAGACAGAATCGCCTGCGTTTAGCGTCTGTTTCTTATCTTCGAGCCACTGTTCAACGCTGCCCTCAATAACGTAGATCACCTCTTCTTGGTCGGGATGTTTATGAAAGTCGTGTCCATAACCGGGGGAGAGGCTAACCTCCATAGCGACGATGTCTTTCGCGCCGGTGCTTTCTGGACGGCTGAGCCAACCGATTGTTCCCCAGTCGAGTTCGTCTCGTTCTACGTTGGCTGATGCGATAAATTTTCCGTTCATAACGTTATGGGTTCTCCTTTTCATTGGCGGTATAGGCACGCTTTCCAAGCGCGCCTACAAAAATGATTCGATCCTGTTACCTATTGGATTTGAGTATCGCCCACGTTGTAGACAACTTCCCAATCGGTTCGACAGGTGTTGCTGCTGAATTCATTTCTGCTTGGATTTCTTCCTCATTGAGGGCACGGTTCCAGATGCGGACCTCGTCAATGAGTCCAAGGAATTCACGGTTGCCTTCGTGGGTTTTCCCGACGAGAACGGCGGCCGTGTCGGCGGCACCCGGCAGTGCATTTTTACCTCCGAACTCGCCAACATTTTCGCCGTTCAGCCAGTATCGATGCGTCCCGTCCTCTACATGGGCTGCAACGTGCTGCCACTCATTGAGAGGGATTTTCCCTTCACAAACGCTACCGCTGCCGCCGGCACTGAGGTGCAAACATTCGCTTGGGGATTCGGTGTAGAAGCTATAGGAACGTGGGCTATTGCCTTTTGAAAGGATCCCCTGCCACCGCTGGTTATTGGGTCCCATGTGTCTCTCAGCGTTAATCCATGCCATGACGGTTACATTTGTATCAACGGTGAGGATATCGGCATGCGGTACTTCGACCCAATCGCTCTGACCGTTGAGTTTGAGTGCGTTCCCGAATTTTCCTGCGGCTAATTCGGGGGAGCCTGCGATGGTGCCGTCGTTGCCATATTGTGAGAGATCGGTAACTGTATCACCATTGAGTTCATCAAAAGAGAAGTAGAGAATGAGTGAGTCATCGGCTGGGTCCGCAGCGTAGGCAAAAGATGTCATGAGCCCTATAATTGCCAACACAGGAAAGAGATTTTTCATTTTTTCTCCTTTTGTTTAGAAACAGCCATCTGCGCGCTTGGATTTCATGAGACTTAAACATCTATAAACGTCAAAGCGCGCAGACAGAAAATATTATCGATGTGAGGTTTTCTTCAGTTGTCCCCAAGTCGTTGTGAGTTTCTGACGCGGGTCCACAGCAAAGAGTTCAAAATACCCTTTTTCCATCTGGTCGATGACCTCATCTTCGTCGAGTGCTCGGTTCCAGATACGGACTTCGTCGATCAAACCGAGGAATTCACGGTTGCCTTCGTGCGTTCTTCCGACAAGGACATCGGCTGTATCGGCTTTACCCGGGGGCGCGTTTTTACCACCGAATTCGCCAGCGTTTTCACCGTTCACCCAATACTTGTGTGTTGTGCCATCATCCACCTGTGCAACAACATGCACCCATTCGTCTAAGGGGACCTTTTTGTTACAAACACTTCCGCCACCGACAGAGAGGTGCAAACATTCGCTCGGAAATTCGGTATAGAAACTGTAGGAACGCGGGTTGTTGCTTTTCGCAACGATACCTTGCCACCGCTGTCCAGCGGGACCCTGGTGGCGTTCGGTATTAATCCAAGCCATGACGGTTACGCTATTGTCAACAGTGAGGATCTCGTCGTGTGGGACAACTACCCAGTCATCTTGACCATTGAGTTCGAGTGCCTTCCCGAATTTGCCCTCAACATGCTTCGGGGCACCTATAATGTCTCCATCGTTTCCATACTTTGAATGATCGATAGCGGTCTTGCCATCGAGTTCATCAAAAGAGAAGTAGAGGATCATCGAATCCTCCGGTTCGTTTGCTGCATAGGCAAAAGATGCCGCAAACGTGATAAGGGTTAAAATAATAGATAGGTTCTTCATTTTTACCTCCATGAAAGTCTCCCTTAGCGGGATTTTTTATTTCCTAATCTACCGGAACGATTTTTTCTCCTTCAACTGCGATAAACCTTCGGTTGACAGGGAGACGTATCCCTTGGTCAATATGTCCGTTGGTCCAGCGAATTTCAATGATTTCAATCTGTTCCGATTTGCCGACACCAAAATGGGCGCGCAGGTCGTGGAAAGAGAGATAGCTCCCACCACTGTGCACCTCTCGATATTGGACGTGTGTTCCGGTTACAACCTTGATCCTCGCGCCAATTCCAGAACGGTTACTTTTTTTTCCGACAACTTGGATTTGTATCCAATTGTTTTGGTTACCGACTGCGTTTTGGAGCAGGTCTGGACGTTGGTTGCAATTGGTGACGAGGATATCTAGGTCTCCATCGTTATCGTAATCGCCGATGGCAGCACCACGACTGACTTTTTTTAGTGCTAAACCGTCGGTCTCGGATGTGATGTTGGCGAACGTTCCATCGCCTAAATTTCTAAATAACAGATTTCTTTGCGGATAGGTTACATGTTTCTCAAGGACATTGATGTTATCCATCAGGTGTCCATTCGCGACAAAGATGTCTTGGAATCCATCGTTGTCGTAATCAAAGAATCGGATGCCCCATCCCAAATAGCCGTGTGTTACCTCCGCTATGCCTGAGGTAATGGTATTGTCGGTAAAGAAGGTGTTATCGTGATTGCGATAGACGGTATTGGTTTCCGTCTGGTAATTGCTGACAGTGAGATCAAGTTTTCCGTCGTTGTCATAGTCACCGAAATCAGTCCCCATACCGGCTTCTTCTTTCCCCATATCATTATAGCATACACCTGAGATTAATGCAACCTCTAAAAAATTACCAGTCCCCGTATTTTGGAATAGGAAGTTCGGGTCTTGGTCGTTAGCGACGTAGAGGTCGATGTTCCCATCGGTATCATAATCGCCAAAGGTTACGCCTAACCCGTGCTGCGGGATCAGGTCTGCGGGACGGTATAAAGTTGATGCGTCGGTGAATGTGCCGTCTCCATTATTCTTGTAAAAAGTATCGTGAACCGCGGGATATGAATGCGGGCCGCAATAGACGTGAACCCCTCGTTCTTCACAGCGTTTGTCATGCGCCGTTGCATATTCGGCGTAGTTCGCTATGTACAGGTCTAAGTGTCCATCGTTATCGACATCGGCAAAGGCACAACTGGTGCCCCAGTTTGGATTACCGACTTTGGCACGGTCTGTTACGTTTGTAAAAGTGCCGTTTCCGTTGTTTTGATAGAGTTCGTCTGTGCCGAAGTTAGTGAGGTATAGGTCCAAGTCGCCATCATTATCATAATCACCGACGGTAGCACCTGTGCCGTACCGCGTGCTTCCGACACCTGCTTCTTTGGTAACATCGGTAAAGGTGTTATCCCCGTTATTTCGGTAGAGGACGTTATGCGGTGTGTTTCCTTGTGTTTTTTCTGTCTGAATTGCGCCGTTGACGAGATAGATGTCGAGATCGCCGTCGCCGTCATAATCGAAAAACCCGCCCCCGGATCCGAGGAATTCATTGAAAAGTCTTAAACCGCTCCTACCGTCGGTATGCGCAAAGGTTAATCCCGCAGATTCTGTAACATCAATGAAAATTTGTTCTGTGGATGCGACTGTGGGACAGAGGAGGCTTATAAATATAGTTATGAGTGCGAATCCGAAGATGTGATAGGAATTATGATTACTGGGATTTTTGGGCATATAGGTTTATCGCGTCGTTTGCGACCTCTTCAGACGTTCCAACTCGTGCAAGGCTTTCCGAGCGTCGTCATCGTCAGGTTTGATTTTTGTGATATGTTGGTAGACCTCAATTGCTTTTTGAAGTTGTCCTTGTTGCGTGTAAATTTCGGCTAACCCGTGATATGCCAAGCTCAGTTTTGGCATTTTCTCTATAGCCGCTTGTAGATGCGATTCTGCCTTGTCAAACGCCTTTGACTGGGTATAGAGCCACCCCAATCGGAGATGTGCTTCTACGGCATCAGGATCCAATTTGAGCACTTTCTGGAAGAATGGAATGGCGTGCTGAGGCATGTTGAGATTCATATAAAGCCGCCCTAATTTGTCGTATCCGACTGTAAGATTGGGGTGCAACCGAATCAGTGCTTGATAGGTCGCGACGGCTGCGGAAATGTGCTTGTGTTCGAGATGGATTTCTGCCAATTTCAACCGGAGCGTCGTGTTCATCGGTGCTTCTATCAAAGCACTTTCAACGGCGTAGGTTTGGTCGTAATAGGTTTTCATCTGATGAAACAATTTAAGCTGTTTTCTGGCGGCTGGCATATCGCCGAGCAGTCGGTACGCCTTAGCAAGGTTGTAGTAGGCACTCTGGACGTAGGGTTTTTTCTCAATTGCGGTCTGGTAATGTGTCACTGCTTGCTGCGGTTCATTACGCATGAGGGCAATTAAGCCGAGCCATTCATAAACTTCTGAAAAATCGGGATTGCGTGTGAGGGTCCGCTTGAATGCAGCGAGTGCTTCGTCAAAATTTGCCTGATGCGTGTAGATATAACCGAGTCGGTAATGTGTATCCGCTTCCGCTGGACGACTCTGAACGGCTTCCTTGGCGTGCTGTTCTGCGATGTCCAATTTGCTCTGCTTACAATAAATTTCGGATAACGCGAGATGCGTTAATCCGTAAAGCCTTTCCGTTATCTCGGCATTTTTTGAACCTGCGATTGCAAGGATTTTGTTAAAAGTCTGAATCGCTAATTCTAATTCATCTTGCAATTTATAGACGTTTGCGAGTTGGAAAAGTGCGTCTACGTTCGTTGGGTGCTGTGATACAATTGACTTAAAGGTATCTACTGCCTGTGGATAGAGTCGCAATTTAACATATTCCACGCCTTCCTGAAATGGTGAGGTTGTTTCAGTTCTACTCACAGACGGGGTAAGTGATAAGAGTGTCGTAAGGATTAAAACGCCGCAGACGCGTTTTGCAAACATCTGGTGGTGTTGGTAACCTGCGTCCATGCTGATTCCTCAATCAGACTGCGATTGTTTATCAATTACATCCTGGATCCAGGACAGTGCCGCCATGCTCGACGACCAACCGATAGAAGTCACTGCGAGTAGTGCGACCTGTTGTAATTCCTCACGTGTGATCCCTTCTCGGAGTGCGCGCCGTGTATGCGAATGCACTGCCCCTTCAGACTTTGCGCCGATCGCTAATGCGAGTTTGACAAGCCTCACAGTTTTGGGTTCAATTGGACCAGCGGTGCCACAGGCTTCACCGAGTGCCTGATACGCTTTCCAGACTTCAGGGTATTCTTCAATGACATCCTGAAGAAAATCGGGTAATTTGTCGTTCATCAAAATTTTTCCTTAAACTGGCACCATCCTATCCGGTTTTCTCTTTTGACGGTGATTCTGTTTCTTGTTGTGCTGTTGTTTCGGTTTCATCTCCCTGTTCTTCGTTAAGTCCGGCTTTAAAGTTCGTGACGCTTCTGCCGAGACCGCGTGCCAATTCAGGAAGACGCTTTCCGCCAAATATGAGTAACACGATGACCAATAGAATCGCTAATTCCAAGGGACCAAGGCCTAACATATCTATGCCTCCATGTCTAACGTAGTTTGTGCACGTGGGAAGGTGCACAATAGATAATTGGTGTATATATTATCACATGAAAAAAAATATGTCCAATGGTATTTGGCGGTCAGCCATCAGCAGTCAGTTATCGGTGGGGAGAATCAGCGTTTATATTTTATAAACAGGACTTACACAATTTTCCGCGCTATACACCATATAGCGCGCTGCTGGTGATGCCAGCAAAGAAATTTGCGTAAGTCCTGTCTGTAGACCTGGTCATGGTTTATAGTACTACGGACTAAAATAAGAGGATTGGTTAGGGCTTCTGCTGCTAAACATCTGTCCCAACGTTCTCTTGCAATACCGTCCACTCTGATAGTGATATTGCAAGTCCTATTTCAGCATTATACATTATATATTATACATTAAAAAATGAAATTGTTCAAGTTTTTTTATCTAATCTTCGGTGTCAAAACCCCATCCTTTAGGTTGGGGATGTAGACACCGCCTATGATTGTGTCAAAAAAGATTTGACATTTACCTAATTTTGTGGTATCATATTCATACATCGTGGCAGTGGATA
>PYJC01000088.1:36761-36835 GCA_003635255.1 Candidatus Poribacteria bacterium
TTGCTTAGAAGAAATCCGCAGAAATACGCAGAAATCCACAGAAACACCCAAGCAAAGACACCTATCAAAGACCC
>PYJC01000088.1:36855-60296 GCA_003635255.1 Candidatus Poribacteria bacterium
CCCCGCCTGCAATGGAGGCTGCGTAAGTCCTATTATATATTTGATCTGGAAGTGGTTTGACAAGCGTTCTCAAAGACGCTACAATTTTAGCAAAGATATAATTCTTGCATTTGACACAGTTTCTGCATTACGGAGAAGTACACATGCCAATTCATTGGAGAGACTATATTGTTAGCACACCAGACACATTGCGCGGTAAACCACGTATCAAAGGAACGAGAATTCCAGTAAGTCTACTCCTCGGATACTTGGCAGCGGGTTATACACCAGACGAAATTATTATCGAATTCCCTGATCTCAAAGCAGTTCAGATCCGAGCCTGTCTTGATTACGTACGTGAATTAGCAGATTTTGAGGAAGTCGCTTAATGGGATTGCAGTTTTTATTCATCAATATACAAAACCTAAGGAATTTACTATAACAGCCGGAGATTTCACAGCAACGCGAAAGATGTTGATAAGGAAGTAATTTTTTGATACCATAACTCTGTTGGCTCACAGGCTAACGGTTTCCTATGCTACAGAAATGAAGTCTGATGGGAACTTTGGGACCTCTAAAGCGTTATAAGTGCAGGGCGTTGGGAAACTTCCGAAACCTCTTTAACTTATAACCAACAACTTATAACCTATAACTTTAAAAATATGTTTGAAGAAATTCTTTCGGCAACGATTCGTGGGGCGACACCCCTTCTACTGGCAGCACTCGGTGAGGTCATCTCCCAACGTGCAGGTGTGCTGAACATCGGCATCGAAGGGATGATGCTCATCGGCGCGTTTTTTGGGATGGTCGGTTCATTCTACACGGCGGACTTCGTGATGTTCGCACCCTGGTTCGGGCTGCTGATGGCAGGACTCAGCGGTCTTATCGCTGCTGCCCTCTTTGCGTTGTGCGCGATCAGGTTGCGTGGCGATCAGGTTATCATCGGCACAGCGATGACGCTTTTAGCATTAGGTTTGACAGAGGTCATCTACCAACGGCTCTTTGGTGTAACAGGCATCGCACAAGGCGTGCCAGCGTTTCAGCAAATCAACATTCCACTGCTCTCCGAAATCCCTTTCTTGGGACACGCGCTATTTTCACACAATATCCTCGTTTTCATTGCGTTTTTGCTGATGCCGTGTGTCTATTTTTTTCTCTATCATACGCAGCTGGGTTTGAGAATCCGTGCTTGTGGTGAACATCCGAAGGCGATTGCAACCGTCGGTACGAATGTGCTCCGTTTGAGAACGATGTGCCTGCTATTCGCAGGTGCGATGGCTGGTATAGCAGGCGGTTATCTCTCCCTCGCCGATGTCCCGTATTTCACACCAGGGATGACAGTCGGACGCGGGTTCATCGCTTTAGCAATAGTCATCTTCGGGAAATGGCATCCTGTGAAGGCGTGCGGTGCAGCACTGCTCTTCGGACTCGGTTCAGCCTTGGATGCGCGGTTCCAAGCATTGGGTTGGGGTATACCGTATCAGGTATGGTTGATGTTACCATACTTGCTTTGTTTGGCAGTACTGGCGGGATTTGTCGGGCGTGCTGAAGCACCTCTCGCATTGGGCAAACCCTACGGGGAATAGTTATCGGTTATGCCTTAAGTTAAAAAGGGCTACCGAGTCGGAAATGTGCCACCCTCGTATCTGGCGAGCTCGGAACGGATACGAGTGGGATCGCATAGTCAAGCCCAACTGTGAGCGCGCCAAAATCCAGATAGAGTCCAGCACCAACAGAGGATGGTAAACGCGTGAGGGTCTCAATGTCCACCAGTGAATTCCAGACGTTGCCAGCATCAAAAAAGAATGCACCGCGGACCACCGAATAGATTGGGAAACGTAACTCTGTATTAAAAATGAGTTGCACATCACCGCGGTAGATACCCGGGGTAGCCTCAGGACCGAGGGAACGCTCAGCATAACCGCGAACCGTTGTGCTGCCGCCTGCCCAAAACCGTTCAAAAGAGATGAGTTCCGCGCGGCGATTTGAACGCAATCCAGTGGTGATACCCAATCGAAGGGCGGTTGCCAACACAAAATCACCGATGAGTTTTTGGTAATATTGGGTATCCGTTGTCGTTTTTATAAAACTGGTCTCGCCTTGCAAAACACCCCCTGCGTATTCAAGCGTGATTTCGTTGAGCATGCCGCCTATAGGATTCAGGCGCTGCACGAGGCTATCATACGTCCAAGAAAAACGAAGACTACTGACGGTTGTGCTAAATGGGTTCTGTTCCTTCAGTAAACCGATCTCTGTTGGTGTCTCTTGCATTATTGAGACGACCGGTTGGTTCAAGTCTCGGTAACTGTATCGCAAATCCAAATGATGCAATTCGCCTAATTTCCGACTGAGGATAAAACTGCCTTGTAGGGCGCGAACATTGTCATCTACCTCTAACTTCTTAGCAGATACCTGTAAGGTTCCCCGCGTCCTGCCAATTAACCACGGTTCGGTGAGCCTTGCATCAACAAGGTAACCTAATTCATCACGCCACCCTAATCTACCGAGGAAACGTCCTTGGATGTTCCGTTTAAAGAGAAAGTTGCTATCCGTTAACTCCAGTGACCCGCGCCACCCTTCTGCAAAACTGTAACCGCCCCCGTATCTATAGGTTCTGGATTTCTGCTTTTCGACCTTTATTGAAACGTCATAGGTTTTAAAAGCAGGGTGTGGATTTCCACTGTTTCCTTTTTTTCCTTCGCTGTCCCCTTCTATCCGAACCGTTTTGATACGTTCAGGTTCAACACTATGAAAAATTCCCAAACCGTAGAGATTCTGCCAAGCGCGGCTTAATTTTCCCGGAGTCCAGAGGCTATCTTCAAGATGCGCGACTTCCCGTTCGAGCACATGGGGTTTCACTATATCCGTATCGCCCTGAAAATAGAATTTACCGAAAGCCACGCGTTCACCCTCTGTTAGCACGGTAAGCTGGAGGATACCGTGTTCAAAGACCTCAAGATGTGTAGTCTCTTGTTTAAGCGTATAACGTGGATTCCCCTTAATATCTTGGATGCTCCAGCGATTACCGATATTCGTCGCTACGAAGAATCCTGTGAGTGAAAGTTTGTGTTCCTTAAATTCATCACGGATCTCCAAAGGGAGTTTGCCATCCGCGAGTGCCTCCGAGAAATTACCTTGAACTTCAAAAACTGGGTCCTTTGTTTCCGGTATATAAGCGTCCGTAACCTGCGCGTCAATGTATCCGAGTTCACCATAGGCTTTTAAAATAGCATTTTGGTAGACCGTTGTTTCAAAGGAGGCGTTCGGTTGTGGCAGTTGAAGTTCGCTTTGTAAGCGTTTGAGAAGTGTAGGGGTATCTATTGCGCGATTACCATTAATGTCACATCGGTGAATGATCTCTTTATAGTTCTCAACAATTGAGACATGTATTGCGACTTCGCCGATGCTTCGGTTATTCGGGTTCTGCTTTTGAAATGTTGCCTCAATGACCCTGTTGGGGTACCCGGCTTTTTCGTATAAGATCTTGAGTCGGTGTTTATCTGTATCAAGGTCTTGTTCATAAAAGAAAGTTTTTCGTTTCACGCCTAACAATAGCCCTGTGATATTGGCTCGCAAACGCTGCCACGCGCCCCCTATCGGTCTTGTTATCATTTCTCGCCGCAGTTCCTTATCTGAGAAAGCACGGTTCCCGGAAAAAGTGACGCGCGCGACCCTATACCGCGTGCCAGGATCAATCGTAAGCCGAACCTTTGATGCATCAAGAACCTTTTCATGCACGGTCGTGTCATGGTACCCCTGATCCCGAAAATAGGACTTTATTCTTCGCTCCCACATCGCCGGAATTGCAGTATTTATCTGCTCAGCTATCTCTTTTTTAAACGTGGCTTGTCGCGCACCGACATCCGAAACAAAATCAAACTCGACATACCTACCTTCGTTAATGTGGAACTGCAGCAGACCGGTTCCCGGGTTAAAGCTCGGTTCAATAGTAGCGGTGGGATAATTATTTTCACGGTAGAGGTCTTCCATTGATGCCACATCCGTGGCAACTTCAGCGGTGTTGTAAACCGGGGAGAGTAGGCTAAAACGACAGGCAGCTTTAAGACGTTCGGTTGTGATGGCGAAGTTGCCCTGGATTTGCAACCTTTTGATAGTTGACGGATCGCCTATGGTCATCTGATAGGTTAGTATCCCACCCTCAGTAAGCACGTCGGAAACTGTAACTTGCGCGTTAAAATACCCATACGCCTCGCAAATCCGCTTAATGGCATTAATATCTGTTTTGGCAATCGCTGGCACATACTTCGCGCCAGGCTTCAATTTCATTGCACTTTCAATAGCCTGCTTGAATTTGTTGGCAGGAATACCGGTAATTGCGATTTCCTTGATCCGCGCGAAGGATGTCAACTTATAACTTAACACAACGCCATCGGAAGCCTCCTGTGCGTAGACTTGGATTTCGGCGTACTGCTGTGTCGTGTAGAGGGCTTTAATGCTCTGCTGGATAGCGTGCCGGGATAACCTATCGCCGACACGCGTCAAAGTTTGATCTCTGAGTAGATTGAGTTCTTCTGTGGTACCCTCTATAGGTTCCGTGTCGATGTAGTACGCAATTTTTACGATGCGCGTCGTATCCGATGCTTCTGTGAGCGGGAACTTCTCTGTCCCTGTATCGCTCGGAGTTTCCGCGGGTTCGTTCGCCCCTACAGATTGCGAAAAAAAACAGCAGAACATCAAAACAAGACAAATCACGCTATCTATGAATGTATTGTAATTTGCAGAGCTCATAAGTATTTCTTTGACATATAGGACTTACGCAGCCCCCCTTGCAGGGTTTTTGCTTGGGGTTTTTGCTTGGGGTCTTTGCTTGGGTATTTCTGCGTATTTCTGCGTATTTCTTCAGGGTTTAAAACCCTGAAGAAACACCCCAAGCAAAAACCCTGCAGTGCGTAATACGTAACTATCATAGAAAAATGCGTAAGTCCTGACATACTCACCCAACTAAAGCATGGCGGTTTTAGCACCGAAGTTTTGATAAGAGGTGGTCAGTTATAAGAAAGAGGCGGATGGTAACAATTCACGTCTTAACCAACAACTTATAACTTATAACTTATAACCATTAAAAACGTCCCTTTATCCCAAAATCGACACCGTATTCGCCCTTTTCGTTGCTTTCAATTTTTATAGACATATTTTCTCTGAGTTGATATTCTGCACTAATAGAGCGTGCTTCTTCATCGAGGGGACGGTGGAAATTAAAGGTAAATCCGCCGAGTGCCTGTGAAAATGCGGCGTTCCGCACAAGGAACGTGAAAATATCTTCGTGCGAAAGCACTTCAGGTGCGTTCGGAGCACTCAGGACGAACTCTGGATTTGTTGAGGTGCCCGTAAGCCTCGCATAGATCTCAAGGTCAACAGTGCTCTGATTTCTTGGCAGCACCCCTCGAATAGGGTTCGGTGTCCGGAGCGTGATATTGAGTTCTGGGTCAAATTCGTCGGTGCTTCGGTTGGTAATCCTTGAACCTTCAATGAATTCAAAAGGCTGTAGAAAGAAAAATTTCCCTCTGCGGATGGAAATGTTTCCGTTGAAAACTGGGTTTTGAATTCGACCAATGAGTCTACCCGAACTCGCGATTACAATGTCTGTGGGTCCCGTAATGGATGAAAGCACACGGAAATTATCGGGAATATTGACCCCGACATCCAAATTTAAATGACGCAAAATAGGGTAATCCAACGCAACATCCATTTCACTGACTGAGGCACCCGCAAGCCAATCTCGAACACTTTCCCAATTTTGTTGGTAATCCCCCTCGCTTATATTCAGATCACCCGTTAAATATGGGTCATCAAATCCACCACGTAGATGGAGTTCGGTGAGGTCGGAACCCAAGTTGACTTGATATTTCCCCGGTTGTTCAAAGATCGCTGATGAGATGCTGGTGCTCAAATCCAGTGTTGGTGATGTTTCCCATATCCGTCCATCTTCGGGTGCCATGACCTCACCCGTAACTAAAAATCTCCCATCATTCAATATACCCGCAATCCGCTTAACCGTCGCGCCGCTCTCTGATAGTTGGACATCGCCTGTTGTCTCTTTAAGATGAATACCGGCATCTGGAAGTTCAAATCCAATATCTTTGAAACTCACTCTCCCTTCAGCTTGTGGGGTTTCCATCGCGCCTGTGAGTACAACGTAGATTGTACTTGTCCCTGTTACGGATCTAAGCCCCGGTACCACAGATGATAAGAGGTCAAGATCAGTTACCACAATGTCCAATATACCATTCATACCGGTTTTTTGGAGTTCGTTCCAAACCGTTTCCGGTGATTGTTGCAGTTCCATCAAAAATGGGATGAGTTTGAGTTGATAAGGCATCGTCCATGAAAAGGTAAGCAGATTTTCACCGAAATTAACTTCAACATACCGGCTCTTTGAAATTTCCCATTTCCCGTTCTGATAGCGGACTCTCCATCGGAGATCAATAGGGACATCGTGTAAATAGAGTTCCGCCGGTTCAGACCGATGTCGCCGCAAAGTTATTTTCGGGTTTTCACTGGTACCGCTCATTTGTAGGCTTCCCGACAATGCACCTTTAATCCGATAGGGCGCGGGCCAAGGGTCCGTTATTACCGAGACATCGAAATTTTTGAGTCGTAGTGCCGCATCAAATTCTCCATTCATTGACCATCGACTTCCGGCATCAATGCTGAGTGTTGTTTTCGCATCCTCAACTGTGTGGACATCACCAACGACCCCTTCTGGTTTCTCATCTTCAGCGGTAAAAGTCTGCTCGACTGGGAACGGGAACTGGTTTTCAAGGGTAAATGCTTCAGATAAAGTTACTGTGCCAGCATTGAGGTGTATCTGAATGGAGTGTGGATTTTGGAAGTCGTAATCTTGATCCAGTGCTTTGAAGGCGAGGCGAACACTGTTAATCGAAACGTTTGCACTTGAAACAGCTACAATATCCGAGAATGAAGGGACCTCCCGGAGTTGTGGAAATGGTATGTTTTCCCCATTTGTTAGAAAACTATCAAGAGGGATCGTGAGTTCGTTGAGTACGGTGCTTAAATGTCCCTCAACTGCTCCCAGGACCTCTGGTGATACGGTATGCTGAACCATCGAACCGAGCGGAAATTTTTCAAGTTTCAATCCTTCCAATGTGAAATTTTTAGGCATTAATCCATCTAATACCAATTGTCCCTGCTGGAGTGTACAGTAGCCGGCACCTATGTCAAATCCGAGTTCTGATAGGTCAATCGTGTCACCGCGTGCCTTGAGTTGCATCTTCATATTCCGAAGAGGTTCGTGGAAATTTCGCAATTGGAGTTGTGAAGCCTCAAGCAATACCTCCCCGGCTATCTGAGGATCGCGGCTCGTGCCGTGTAGTGCTAAATTTATGTCAACGGTGCCATCTGTTTCAGAGAAAAGCCTATCAATACCCGGAAGAAACGCAAGCGGCAATTCACTCCCTCGGAAATGTACATCAATCGGTTGCTCCAAAAATCGATCCGATATATCTATCGCTGTGAACGCCAAATTAATCGGAATAGCCCCCGTAATAGTTGACATACCCACACGGTTTTTTAACTCAATTCCGGCGATTGTTATGCGTTCATCACCATATCGGATTTTGCCGTTCCATTCTGTTTGGTTGATGTATCCGTCCCACTCTGCTGTAATCTTTGGCGCGTCAAAAGTGCCTGTGATATTAACGTGCGTTGTTGCTGTGATGCCGGGTCCTTTTAATTCTAAAGGAAGGTGGACAACGAGATTACCGCGTTCGGATCGGAATTGGAGCGATGCTGCGTTGGTCGCACTGCTATCGTAGCCGCGAAGCTTCAGTTTGTCTATTTCACCCGTTATTGAAATCTGATGGTGATGGGTCCCCGTACCCTGAAGTTTAACGTGTCCGGAAACGGTGCCGCGCACAGGTGAGGTCTGAGCTGACAGCAGCGTCAGAAAATTTGAGACCTCCAGATCGGATACTGATACATCAATAGTGAACTGCATCGCTTCCGTATCTCGGATTGAGAACGAAGTCTCCCCTTGTACACTGTAGGTGCCATCACCTATCAATCCGTCCGCTTCCACCGATCGGATGTGTAAGAATTCTGAATTCAGAACGGCATTTGTACGTAGATTTTCCAATGTGATAGGATCAGCAAAGGAAGCGAGACGGATCGGTTGCTGCGGTGCTGTTTGGGCATTCATGGCAATTGAAGTTTCGGCGAAAGTGCCTGTGATGTCTATTGAAGTCTGTAACGCGCCACCTGTTAAATCCGCAGCCTTGATGTTGTTTGCAAAAGTCGTTGCTATCAATTCCCTGAAAGCCTCAAATTTCAATTCAGGTGCGTTGGCACTAAGGTTCAGTCGCGAATTGCGAATGGCTTCGGGATCAACGGTTATTTCTCCGTTTATATCCACCACATTACCGAAGAGTTTCAAGGTGTTCTCTTTCAGGGTCATCAAGTTATCTCGGTATTCTATCGCACCGCCTGCATCGCTGATATGAATATCGCCAAGCTCTGTTTTTAAATCCAACACTGGAATTGCCCAATCCAAAACAATTCTCGGATGCTTAGGCGTACCGGTTGCTTTCAGCGTATAACGTCCCGTTCCAACCTGTAACATATCAACCGGAAATCCCAATGCTGCGCTAAAGGGGTGCAACGCGAATTTATCTGACTTCGCGTGCAGATTCATCATCTCACTTTTTGCATCAAATGTCCCCGTCAGTTCAATAAAATTGGAGCTATCTGCTGATGTCCTGAGCGAAAACGCATCAATGGTCCATTTGTCATCTTTCAAGTGTAGCCGAATCTGTTCGGGATTTGTGAACGCTATTTCTTGTCCCGCCGAATTTCCGTAGCGAAGTTGGCTGGTATCAATTTCGATATTGACATCGTAAGGATAGACCCGTCGATCAGACCCGCTACCGTCGTTCTCATCCGCTGGTGCCAGGGCTGCCACCGTGCCTTCTATTCGCGCACGTCCATCGGCGGTGCCAGTAATAGCCTCAAGTGCGGGGTTCAAAATACGCAGGATTGGTGTAACCTCAAGTGCCTGACTCTCTACTATAAACGCATAAGGGTTATCGGGAGCCGTGCTAACATGCCCGCGAATCTGACCGTTAAACCCACGCCCCGTAAAATCATAACGATCTGGTTGACCCGTGATATTTTTGAGTTCTACAAGTTTGCCGTGCAGGACAGCATCACCGAGTGGGTGTTTTGTGCCGCGTCCGGCGTCTAAGAAGGTTATATCCGAGAAATCCAGTTCAACCTGAAAATCGACAGGATCGGGTTTTTTATGTGTTCCGACGAAACGGACATTGAATTGTGCTTCAAAGGGAAAGTCGGAGATCTCTGCTGCTTTCGCTATCTCCTCTAAACGGATGGGCGCGTCGCTTTCAAGCAGAAGGTCAAAGTCGCCTTTGGAATCTACCGAAGCGTTGAGCGTAAACTTCTGACCACGCGTGGTCACCTGAAAATTAGGAACCGTGATGTTGTAATCCTCAATTCGTAGCGGGAACGTTAGCGGATCGAGATGGACATCCCATGCTGTGCTTTTGGTAACGCTGAAATCGGCACTGCCATCAAGGTTGGTGAGTGTTCCATCTAATTTAAGTTCACCTCTGATTTCACCATTTACCGGATGGTCTGCCCCCAACAGTGTTTTCCGATAGTGTTGGATATAGACAGGATCTGCAACGATACTGAACGCCGCAGGGTATTCGTCTTCAACATCCACAACACCGTTAATTGTCGCTCGACTCTCATATTCGGTCAAAGTCTCGCGTTTCGTGTTTTTCGTGAGGTATCCGTTTTCAATAAATACCTGTCCATCTTGATAGCGGAGGTCGCCTGACAATTCACCGATTGGGTTGCCATCGAAACTCGCATTCGGGATTTCCATAAACCCCTTCAGCGTACCTTCTGATGACAATTTCGCAGTGTATTCTCCGGTGCCACCAAAATCGGCACTGTTAGTGATTTTCGTCAGATCGTCAAAATTGATCCCTGACATACGGATGTCCAAAGCATTTTCCGATGCCAAAGGAAAGGGACCTGTGACAGTAACCTCGGTTTCATCAAGGTTGCCCTCGGCTTTCAATTCACCCGCTTCGATTGTGCAGTTGAGTACTGAATCCGTAAGTGCTACCTCGTTGAGGATTGTCTCGGTTATCTCTACTGTACTGTCCAACTTGAATGTTGAAAGGTCGGTGCTGTTTCCGTCAAACGTAGCAGTCCCTGAAAGGCGTCCAGTGCTTTCTGCGAGGTAATCAGGGAGTTCGGCAAACATGGATAGCAGCGACATGAGTTGCATGTCCGTAGCATCCCACTGTCCCTCGTAGACAATTGGGTGTTGCGTGAGTTGCTGTAGCTGCGCGAGCAGATTGTCTTCAAGTCGATTTTGTAATCCGATGCTCCCTTTCCCGGTCAAAGTGCCATCAGCAATCTGTGCCCTGAAAGTTTTTAACGAAAATGTTGGCGTAGGCTCGGCGTTGAGGCTGGCATCAATTTTTAGATCTGTCAGCGAAATCTTTCTGTTATTCTCTACCTGGGTCATAGAAAACACTGGGGCTTCCACAGAGAGCGTACCGTCTAAGGTGGCATCCGTGCCGTTCATCGTCAGATACCCTTTTATAATACCTTCAAGTTCAGCACCTTTGCCGAAAAATGGTGCTACATCTGCGACATTCAGTTGTTGCAAATCGAGTTTAATTGTCCAAGGCGTTCCCGTTTCTCGGTGCGGAAATTCACCTGTAACCGCCAAACTTGAGTTGCCAAATTCTAACTGGAGTTTGTCCAATGTGTTGCGGTTGGCTAAAAGTTGGAAATCGACTTGAAAATTATCAATTGCCGTTTGGGAACCGTTGAAACTGAGACTACCGCTCCCGATCCTGAGTTCACCCTTATGCCTCCAAGTGTTGAGGGGACCCTCCACGTCAATAGAAACACCTGTAATTTCTATGTGAATATCGCGTTGTGTATCAATGTACTCGATGATGCCGTTATTACATTCGATACGTTCGACTGCAAAAACGAATTTCGGGGAGTCTTGTGTCGTGCTTCCCTTAAACTTAAAAATATGTGCCAGATTGAGGGCACCATCGGTGTCGGACTTCGCGGCGATTCGGGGTTTGGTCACCGTTAGCTGCGTCACTTCAAATTTGCGCGTCAACAGCCCGAGTAGGTGATATTCGAGTACAACTTTCTCTGTAGAGATTACCGGTTCGTCTGGTGTGTTTCTATTAGAAATTGTAACACCGTTGATTGTAACATTTCCTAAGATACTGCCTTCTATATCACCGATGTCTGCCGTATAGCCATCTTTTAGGAGATGTTCAAGTTCGGTCGCAAGCCGTGTTTCTACCCAATTCAGGAACCTATCTGAATGGATAAAGAAAAAGGCACCGCATAACCCAATAATAAAGAATATTCCGAGGGAAATAGCGATTTTTTTGATTCTTTTACGCATCCTTTTTCGCTATCGGCTCTCAGCAAGATGGCTATCGGCTATCGGCTTTCAGCAAAGAGGTTTCTGATGAAGTTGTGCTTCTCTATCTGACTACTGACGGCTGATGGCTGACGGCTAATGCGCTGATGGCTGACGACTCCTAAAAAATTTGTGTGCTTCCGCGACGACCTCTGCAGTCGTCTGTTTGGGTTGCCTGTAATCCCTAAATTCACCCGTTTGCGTATCGAGATCAATTGTGATCCAAAGTAAATACTCAATATTTCCGATGTCTTTATGAATCGGTGAATAGGTTAATCCTCTTACTGTGGCTCCGAGTTTCGCCGCAACAAAAGTCCTGAGGTTGTCTATCGTTTGGATGTGTACCCGTTTATCAGGCACAACGCCACCTTTTTGCACATGCTCCTTTCCGGCTTCAAACTGCGGCTTCAGCAGTGCAATAATATCATAGGAATGGTTATCAGTTGTCAGTTCGGTTTTTCTGCGAAAAACCTTTCGGTTTTCAGTTAAGAGGTTATCGTTTTGACAAGGTCTCCCTTTTAACTGACGACTGACGACTGACGATTGACAACTATTCTCCTGTGTCAAAATCTTAATAACGCTCGGTAGCACCGTCCTCAAAGAGATAAAAGAGACATCCACCACAGCAATAGAGATAAAATTTTCGCTATCGTGTAGGAGATTTTTGCTTGAGGGTCTTTGCTTGGGTGTTTCTGCGGATTTCTTCAAGGTACCCTCGCCCCTACTTAAAAGTGTTGGGGTTAAATGTCGGATGTTCGTTTTCTCGATTGACTGAACCTGTGGATGCGTCCGGAGTTTCCACGCGAGTTGCCCGTAACCGACATCAACGGCATAGACGAATTTCGCACCGTGCTGAAGGAGGCAGTCTGTGAACCCCCCCGTTGACGCGCCTACGTCGAGTGCAACCCGATTTTGCACACCTATCTCAAAGATAGATAATGCCTTTTCCAACTTGAACCCACCGCGACTTACATACTTTTGCTGTTCCTGCACGACGACCTCAGCATCGGCAGGGATCCGTTGTCCCGGCTTGATTCTGGAGTTTCCGTTAACAGTGACAGCTCCAGCAAGGATAAGCCGTTTCGCCTGCTCTCTGCTCTCCGCTAAGCCGTGTTCTACCAGAAAAGTATCTATCCGTTGCATAATAGTTATAAGTTGTTGGTTATAAGTTATAAGTTTTTAGTGAGTTTATGCTGGACCAACGTCTTCTTGTGGATACCCATCCCCAATTTGGTTGTGGTCGCTACAAGAAATTGTTAATAAGGCACAACCCAGGCTTATAACCTATAACCGACTTCTTCATCCCAACATTGCCTGTGCGGTGCGAACAACAGCATCAGCATCGCATTGGTACAATGCGTAAAGATGCTTGACATCACCGTGCTCAATAAATTCATCTGGAATTCCAAGATTTGTAATCTGCACGTTTGTGATACCCGCTGCGGCGAGTGCCTCTAAGACAGCACTCCCGAAACCCCCCATTATCACACCGTCTTCAATCGTAATCACCTTACCGATACGTTCAGCGAGGGGAAGGATTGTTGCAGTATCTAACGGTTTTACGAATCTCGCGTTGACAACCGTCGTCGAAATTCCGTTATCAGCCAATGTTTGCGCCGCTTCAAGCGCGGGATAAACCCTGTTGCCAATAGCGATCACAAGCACATCTTCACCCTCTCTGACGATTTCACTTTTTCCGATAGGTAGTACTTGTGGTTCCGCTGCGATCTTTACGCCGATACCTGTCCCCCTCGGATAGCGGAAGGCAATAGGACCGTCTTCGTAGACAAACGCGGTCTTCACCATAGATTGTAATTCGTTCTCATCTTTCGGTGCCATCACGACCATGTTCGGAATAGAACGTAGGTATGCCAAATCGAAAACACCGTGATGCGTCGGACCGTCTGCCCCGACAAGTCCACTCCTATCCAGTGCGAAAATGACAGGGAGGTTTTGGATGCAGACATCGTGTAACACTTGGTCATAACTCCGTTGCAGGAACGTCGAATAGATAGCAGCAACAGGACGCATCCCTTGTGCCGCCAATCCACTGGCGAACGTGACAGCGCACTGCTCTGCCAAGCCGATGTCAAAACACCGACTCGGATACGCGTTGGCAAATTTGTCAAGCCCCGTCCCACCCGGCATCGCTGCCGTCACACCGACGACCCGGGCATCGCGTTTCGCTAATTCGATGAGTGTGCGACTGAAGACTTCCGTGTAAGAGGGAGTTTCAGGCTTCGGTTTAAGCGTCTTCCCTGTTTTCAGATTGAAAGGACCGCTGACGCTATAGAATCCCACCGGATCTTCTTCAGCTGGGGTATAACCCCGCCCTTTTTCGGTTACAATGTGGAGCAGGATCGGACCTGTGAGACTGCGAATACCCGTCAACACTGGAACGAGTGCTTCTAAATCATTTCCATCAAGGGGTCCGAAGTAACGGAACCCGAATTCCTCAAACAACGTCCCCGGTTTCAATGACCCCTCAATTTTACGCGCGATCTGCTTTGCATCTGCTGGCATTAAGTTCAGTAACTCTTTGACCCCGGACCGGAGCAGATTATATCGCGGTGAACTTGTGAGTTTATGAAAGTGTTTTGAGAACGCACCGACAGTCGCGGAAATGGACATGTTGTTATCATTGAGAATAACGACCATGTCGTTCCTGAAGTCGCCAGCGGCGTTCAACGCTTCAAATGCCATACCGCCCGTTAGCCCACCATCCCCAATAATAGCGACGACCTTGTAGGTCTCGTTGATCAGATCGCGAGCAGTGGCGATGCCCAATGCAGCGGCGATGGAGGTGCTGGAATGCCCGGCACCAAAAACGTCATATTCACTCTCAGCTCTACTGAGAAAACCGCTGATGCCACCGCTTTGTCTGAGGGTCGGAAACGATTCTCGCCTACCGGTAAGCAGTTTATGCGGATACGCCTGATGTCCGATGTCCCAGATGACTTTATCGCGCGGTGTATCAAATACGGTATGTAATGCTATCGCTAACTCGACAGTGCCGAAGTTCGGCGCGAAGTGTCCTGGATGCTCAGAGAGGACTGTCAGTAGGTAAGCGCGCATCTCCTCGGCAAGCATTTTGAGTTCATCAATTTCAAGTTTTTTCAGATCTGCAGGGCTATTAATTTTTTCTAAGAACATATTTTTTTAATCCTATGGAGTCATAAGTTATAAGTTATTAAGAAGTGGACTTCAAAAGGAACGACTTTCCTCTTAACCAACAACTTATAACCAATAACTATTAACTATCTATGCGTTATCTGTTTCGAGAACGTTTTCGACCCGCTGTTCGGCTTTTTCAAGCATTTCCCTGCACGATGAGACTAAGCTAACGCCCTCCTCAAAGAGTTTGAGAGAATCCTCAAGCGGCAGTTCGTTGCCTGCTTCTAATTTTTCAACGATTTTTGTTAGTTTTGTGAGTCTTTCTTCAAAAGTCATGTTTTATCTCCGTTCGTTGGGAAATCGATCGCTTTATCATTCAGTTGCTGCTCAGACAAAAATTCTTCAACACGACAGGCGAGATGCCCTTGTGCCAGTTGAACCTCAATCCTGTCGCCGACGGATACTTGTTCAGCGTCAGTTAATACCGCACCGTCTGTTTTTCGACTGATGCTATACCCGCGTTTCAATGTGGCTAACGGACTCAACGCATTGAGGCGTTGTGCGAGTGTGTGAAGCCCGTTTTCACTATCCGTGAGGCTACGTCTTGCAGCGTTACGGCATGCTGTGTCTAAGTTGTCTACTGTTTGGTAAAGTTGATAAATTTTGTCTTTACGTTGTTCCGGTGCCAGGCGCGTCTCAAGCTCCTGAATCCGCGTTTTATGTCCATTCAGTTGGTTCTGAATTGTTGTGTGCAGCCATGCATCAAAACCGTCTAATTGCGCGAAAAGTTCATCCTGATCCGGGGCGATATGTTCAATTGCTGCCGATGGTGTCGGTGCTCTGTGATCCGCTACCATGTCCGAAATAGTATAATCCGTTTCGTGTCCGACAGCCGACACAACCGGAATCGTAGCGGCAAAAATCGCACGCGCAACCAACTCTTCATTGAATGCCCAAAGATCCTCAATTGAACCGCCACCGCGACCCACAATTAACACATCTATATCGTCTCGCTGATCCATCGCCTGCAGTGCGTCGGCAATCTCCTGTGCTGCACCGTCACCTTGGACAAGGGAAGGATGTAGTAGTACTTCGGCTAATGGATACCGCTTACGCAATTGCTCGCAAATGTCTTGGAACGCTGCACCTGTCGCTGACGTAATCACACCGATTTTCTTAGGGAATTTTGGCAACGGCTTTTTATGGATGTCATCAAACAACCCTTCGTCCGCGAGTCGCTGCTTCAACGCTTCAAACGCTCTCTGCAACGCACCGATCCCAATCGGTTCCACATTTCGACCGATAATCTGATATTGACCCCTCGCGGAATAGAGGCTCACCTGTCCTTGTACAATGACCTCCTCACCGTTCTTGGGTAAAAATTTGATTTGGTTTGCATTACCCCGAAAAATGGCAACCGAGATCTGATGATTATCTTCTTTGAGCGTGAAATAGACGTGCCCTGCACCAGACTTACTGTAATTGGAAACCTCTCCCTGAACCCACACATTTTGGAATTGGGGTTCTTTTTCTATCAGTCTTTTCAGCAGGTTTGTTATTTCCCTGACACTACGGATAACTTTTGTTGGTATCGAAAATTCTAATTGCATATCAATACTTAGCCAATTAATACTGTGCTTGCAGCGGCACGATGCTCACTGCTAACCCAGTTTTTTCGTCTAATTCAATCTCAGCACCGCAAAGCTTCACATTGCCTTTAGCGACAGTGAAGCGCGCTGGCATCATTGTCAGAAACCGTTCAAGCACACGATCCGTTCGCACACCGATAACCGAATCGTATGGGCCCGTCATCCCAACATCTGTAATATAAGCTGTGCCTTGCGGTAGGACACGCGCATCTGCTGTCGGAACATGCGTATGTGTCCCCATCACCGCACTGACTCTACCGTCAGCGTGCCAACCCATTGCGATTTTCTCGGAAGTCGCTTCGGCGTGAAAGTCGAGCAGGATATAAGGTGTCACCGCTTGGATCTCAGGTAAGATTGCATTAAGGGCGTGAAATGGGTTGGTATATGGGTTCATGAAAAGTTGTCCGGCGAGGTTGATGACACCGAGTTGTGTCTGTCCGTCTGCGGAGGGAACAATGGTCACACCGCGCCCGGCCACTTCAGTCGGATAGTTCGCCGGACGTATCAGTTGCGGTGTTGTTTCTATAAAACGGAAAATCTCTCTGTTATCCCAGACGTGGTTGCCAGTGGTAATCGCGGAGACACCTGATGCCAAGAGTTGATCAACAATGTCAAACGTCAGCCCTTTTCCACCTGCTGCGTTCTCCCCGTTAGCGACAATAAAATCGTACTTGTCGCGATGTGCTTCCAGAAATTTTGTTGTTGCTGCTCTGCCCGGATTTCCAACTATATCTCCGATAAACAGTATTTTCATATTTTTAATGTTCCTTGCGGTTCGGTCAGGTCGGTTTCAAATTTGACGTTCCTTTCCGTATATCCGCCCTCCATTTTGCGGCGTATTTGAGGAACGCACTTCAAAGTCTAAATGCACGTCGTTACTCCGCAAGATATAATTAAAATCCTTCTAATTCCGCAAGCGTGAACACGGATGCAAACGAACATCCGAGTTCATTAATTTTTGCGCCACCACCTGCCTGCCGATCAATGACTGCTACAACATGTTCAACTGTGTACCCCTCCGCGCGGATCTGCTCAATTGATGTACAGACCTGTCCCGCAGTTGTAATCACATCTTCTATTACAACGAGCGTACACCCTTCTTCAACGCCACCCTCTATCAAATTACAAGTGCCGTAGGTTTTTGCCTCTTTACGTACATAAAAACAGGGGATCCCTGTTTGCAGAGAGAGTGCTGTCGCGAGCGGTATCCCGCCTAATTCCAAACCTGCCAACCCGTCACAACTCAACGGCAGCAATTTCGCCATCTCCGCAGCGATCGCAGTGAGCAGCACTGGGTTGCTCTCAAATCGGTATTTATCCCAATAGAAATTACTGATATTCCCTGAACGGAGTTTGAATTCACCTGTGAGATACGAAACCTCACGCATCTGTTTTGCGAGTTCTGTTTTTGTCATTGTATATGGTTTTCAGTACGGTTTTCTACGAAAACCTTTCAGTTGTCAGTACTCAGTTGTTGGTTATCAGTGTTGAAGTTACCAGTCGCCAGTTAAAGCGGAATAAGATTCAATCGCGGGGAAACACCCAAGCAAAAACACCCTGTTTTCTGGTAACTGGTAACTGGAAACTGGTAACTATTAAAACACCTCAATATGCGCCGTATCGCCTGCTACGACCTCTCCGATGATAGCGGCTTCTGGGCAATCCGCGGCACGGAGTTCTGCTACAGCTGTGTCAGCGTTTTCGGCAGCCAGTGAGAACAGCAAACCGCCAGAGGTTTCCGCCTCCATCAAGATATGATGCATCGCCTCGCTATCGGTATGGAATGTGACTTTGTCCGAAAGGAACGTCATATTCGCAAGATAGGCTTGCGTATAGGTATCCTGCGCGACGAGTGCAGGCGCGTCCTCAAAGTAAGGCACGGCACGGCTATCAATCTTAAGACAGGCACCATTGCCTGCCGCCATCTCCGAAGCGTGTCCTAATAACCCGTAACCCGTAACATCTGTACAGGCACTCGCACCATACTTCAGCATCACTGTAGAAGCAGACGCATTGAGCCGAGTCATCGATTCAACGAGTTCTGGTAGCACCGCATCGCTAATCTTATCAAACTTCAACCCCGTGGTAAGAATACCGATACCGAGGTTTTTGGTTAAAATGAGGACATCCCCCGGACGCGCACCATAATTCTTAACGAATTTCTCAGGATGCACGGTCCCCGTTACGGCGAGTCCATACATCAATTCCGGTGCATCCACCGTATGTCCCCCGACAAGCGCAGCCCCCGCTTCAATGGCTTTTTCAGTACCACCTCTAACAATATCGCCGAGGATTGATAAATGCAGGTCCGCCTTGGGCCAACAGGTGATATTCAACGCCGTTTTCGGAACACCGCCCATGCTATAGACATCACTCAGCGAATTCGTCGCGGCAATCGCACCGAATGTATACGGGTCGTCAACGATAGGTGTAAAATAGTCCACCGTGTTGACGAGCGCGAGATCATCGGAGATACGATAGATCCCTGCGTCATCGGAGGTTTCAGTGCCGACAAGGAGGTTCGGGTCAGTGGATTTCGGGATGTTATCTAAAATGTGCGCAAGCTCCCCCGGAGCGAGTTTTGATGCTCACCCAGCACATTTCACGGTCGCAGTTAAACGGACTTTCTGTTGTGTCATAATAGAGTTGTCAGTTTTCGGTTGTCAGTTTGCCTCGCAGTGAGAGTTAAAGAAGACTCCGATTTAACCAAGCCATCTCTTAACTGATAATTGTTAACTGTTACTGCAGATCCTCCAAGACAGATTTTACGTACGCCACGCTTCGACCATCCTGATGGAACTGGTCGCCGTCCCGGATCCCCTCAATCGCCAAATAGCCATCGTAACCAGCATCAAGCACCGCCGCGATTGCGAACCGGTAGTCGATTTCACCATCAGGCAGCGGGACTTGCACATAAATCGCTGTCTCCAAATCCGGGATATGCACGCGATAAAGGCTTTTGCAATGCCAATAATTGACATGCGGTGCAACCGCGGCGATTGCGGCTTCACACGTCTCTTCTGGGATGTCGTAAGTCCAGTAGATATTACCCAAGTCCGGGTTTATGCCGACATTCGGCGCGTCAATTAATTCTAACAGTCGTAGCGTCGCCTGGCTGTTGTCGGCTATTGAATTTTGATGGATTTCTATAGAGATCTCGACACCGAGATTCGCAGCGATAACAGCGACTTCGCTCACGGCACTCGCAGTCCGTACGTAATCTTCATCATTCGCTTGACGGCTGGATCCCTGTGAGACAGATTCGCCACGATACGTGCCTTTTCCACCCGGATCATCGGGCGGTGTCGTGACCGTAGAATTAACAATACCCGCGCCCATCTTCGCCGCGAATTGGACGGCATCTATCATCCGTTGTTTGTTCGCTGCAGCGACTTGTGGATCCCTTGCGGCACCACCGCCACCGCGAATGGCGACGCACGGCATACCTGCATCTTCAAGTTCTGCGCGGAACGTTTTGGCTTCAGCGTCAGAGAGATTCATCCCAGGGAGTTCAATCCCATCGAAGCCAATCTTTTTAGCATGTGCCAGAAAGCGTTGGCGATCTGTTGCATCGGTGGGTAGCGCGCCACCGTTGTAAGGGTATGATGTACATCGTCTAAAAGCGTACGCAATCTTCATGGATTCCTTCCTTTGTCCTTCGCTGGTGAGGTTTCTTAACCTCGCCGCTTTCACAGGTGTAACTTCGTTATCTATGAACCACCGTCGAATAGATAGGCCACAGCCTGCTGAAACTGTTCAAAGAGTTGAGCGTTTACAACGTCTACTGCTGCAAGCATCTTTCGAGCGTCATTACCATCGGATAGTTCGCGCTGAGGTGCGGTGTTTTTGGCATCGGGTATAGCACGCGCACCGTTATCATGCGTAGTTAGTTTAGCACGTCCCACCCTTTTTTGTAAAGTGGCATCTCGGTCTGCGATCGCACCAAGAACACTCCGATAATACCATGCTTGGTCCTCGACACCGCCGTGAAACCGATCCCAGACAGCATCGCCGATGAGATCGTGCTCCGAAATGATAGTCCGTAGGTTGTGCAGCTTGTCAGCACACGTCACAGTGCAGACTTCAGGACTGGCGGTTTTTAACGCCTCAATCCGTTCCGTTTTCCGGGCGCGCCACCGCAACGCTTTATCCTCTGAACAACCGTCAACGATATTTGCGATGTCCTCACCAAAACGTTCCCGAATGAATTCCAACGTCAGATCAGTGTCTTCGACCGTATCGTGCAAGATGCCCGCGATAATCACTGTCTCAGTGCATCCCGCTTCCATTAAGATGAGTCCGACAGCATACGGGTGTGTGATGTAAGGCGTACTGGTGCCTTTCCGATATTGCCCCTGGTGGGCTTCAGCAGCGACTTCTATCGCTTCTTCGATCTGATTTTTCCCAGTACCGTTCTGCGTCATACTTCTATAAAAATATAGGTCCTATAGACCCAACCTTTGGTAGAAAATTGGAGACTTAAACATTGTTAAATGATACACTAATTCCAGTGTAACGTCAAGGTATTTTTGGAATAGTGCTCAGTTGTCAGTACGATTTTTCTGATGAAGTTTAATAAAATATTTGGGTAATTCTATATTTTCTCCAGGCCCGGTAGGTTCGGTTTCCTAGAAGAAACACTCCAGCAAAAACACCGAACCGGACTTCCCTAAAAATTACCCGATTAAATTCTTAATCTTCATGCGAAAAATCTTTTAGTTAACAGTTAAAGAGGTTTTCTGTGGAAACCTTCACAAAGAACGGAACTGTTCCAAGAACCCTCTTAACTTATAACCTATAACTTATAACCATTCACAAGGAAAATACTATGACAACAATTGCTATCGGCGGCATCATGCACGAATCGAATACGTTTAGCGACACACCCACCGATTTCGCTGCGTTCCCTCAGGTCCATGCCAGCAATATACGCAAAGTTTGGGGAGAGGCACATCACGAAATAGGAGGGTTTATTCACGGAGCAACGGAGTACGGTTATACGGCTTACCCGATGTTCATGACTTCGGCAACACCAGCAGGACGCGTAACAGATGACGCTTTCGACCGACTCACCGAGATGTTAATCCAGCACCTCAAAGCCGCACCAAAACATGAAGGACTCCTGCTCGCACTCCACGGCGCGATGGTCGTGGAAAGTTACCCTGATGGCGATGGTGAAGTCTTACGACGGCTTCGGGATACCTTCGGTCGAGACCTACCCATTGTTGTCACGCTTGACCAGCACGCCAACGTCTCCGAGCAGATGGTCGCCGAATCGACTGCCCTCGTAATTTACAAGACAACGCCGCACATTGATCAACGTCAACGTGGACTACAGGCAGCAGAACTTATGATGCGAATACTCCGAGACGAGGTTACGCCGACACAAGCACTCGTCAAACCCCCGATGCTCCTCAATATCCTGTATCATACCACTGACACACCGCCGATGGAACCCATCCTCACAGCAGCGAAACAGCTGGAAGCACGTCCCGATGTCCTCGTCGCGAGCGTCGCTTTGGGGTATCCTTATGCTGATATTCATGAAGTGGGTCCTTCTTTCGTTGTTGTCACTGACGGGGATTCACAATTGGCGCAGCGGGAAGCCGATCAATTATCCGATATGTTATGGAACGCCCGCGGGCAACTCACGCTTGATCTCCCCGATGCAGCGCAAGCCGTCGAGCAAGCCATCCAATCCGAACAACAGCCCGTGATCCTCGTTGAGATGGGGGACAACATCGGCGGCGGTTCACCCGGGGATAGCACTTTCGTTTTAGCGGAGTTGCAACGACAGGGAGCATCGGAGTTCGTCGTCGTCCTGTACGATCCAGAGGGTGTGCAAAGTTGCATTCAGGCGGGTATCGGTGCGGATGTCGCCTTAAACGTCGGCGGGAAAGCGGACAATCTGCACGGCGATCCTGTTGCAATCAAGGGCAAGGTACGTCTCATCCACGAGGGTCGCTACGAGGAGACCCAACCTCGGCACGGCGGGCAGCGATACCACGATCAAGGGTTAACAACCGTCATCGCTGTGGGTGATTCTCTGGTCGTGCTGACGAGTCGGCGGCAGACCCCGTTTAGTCTTCAGCAGTTGTTGAGTCTCGGCATTGATCCGACAGCGATGCGGATGATTGTCGTTAAAGCTGCAGTCGCCTACCGCGCCGCCTACGAACCGATTGCAGGGCAGATTATCGAAGTAGACACACCCGGCTTGACTGCGGTGAACCCGTTGCATTTTGAATATCACAACGTCCGTCGTCCGCTGTTTCCATTGGATTGATACCCCTAATAAGGTAGGTGCGGCTTCCTAGAAGAAACACCCCAGCAAAAACACCGCGCCATAGGGGTCAATTTTAGCAACAATGATTTTGTATCGAGATTAGGCGGTTTGTCTGTCGTCTGAATCGCGGATTTCACGAATCTTCTGCAATTATGGTCTTTGCTCCTGTCGGGACGATATGTTTACAGAACGGTATCACTTTGATTTTACCGGTGATCTGTGGTATAATTTTATTTAATTTGGGCGATCCTACGAAACTTATCGCTAGGGCGGAGGGAAATTAACAATGCAAAAGCAAAGTGTTTGTCTTAAAGATATAAACGCATTAGGATATGACATCATTGCAACAGTGTACCAAACCGACACATTCAAAGCGAGTATAAAGTATGACACTAACGGCAAATTACTGATAATTCATGAAGATCGTGTTATATGCTCCTTCCACGCTGAAAAATCCGAAAGTGATGAAGGCACAGCTTCAGCGGCTTTCAGTCAGAATGGATATGAGCAGTGATTATCTAATCTTCGGTGTCAAAACCCCATCCTTTAGGTTGGGGATGTAGACACCGCCTATGATTGTGTCAAAAAAGATTTGACATTTACCTAATTTTGTGGTATCATATTCATACATCGTGGCAGTGGATATGACCTCCCGCTTGGGAGTGCCACTGCTCCGTTTCATAGCGGTATCACGATGTAAAAGGAACACGATGTATACCACACTTTACAAACTCTTTCGTGCGCCACGCAATCGCAATCTGAAGCGAAAGGCGTGGATCGCACACACAATATGGAACTACTTCCTCGGTTGGCAACGCACGCGATATGCTCTTGGGCTGCCGTATATGTCCTACAAAGAAATGTCTCGTGAGTTTACGATACTGCGTAACGCACATCCCGATATGTTTGCCCATTGGCGGGAGTTGGATTCTTGGGCTGCCCGTCAAAT
>PYJC01000089.1 GCA_003635255.1 Candidatus Poribacteria bacterium
CATAAAACGTTCATTTGAAAACGGTGGCTCTTTCCAGAGAAGCATTGGAAGAAATACAACCTTACGCAGAATCCAAGAGGCTACTGAAAATCCACTAAATTGACACCTATGGTGCGGTTCCAAACCGCACCTACCGGTCTTGGGGCCACGAGGTTGTTTTCTCTAAAATTGACACTTATGGTGATAATTTATGAAACACCCTCAATTAACTGCGGAGTTCTTCAAAGTATGCTTCCGCTGCCTGCGTTTCTGCGGCGTGTGACATGTTATAACGTGCGCACAACGTGATATATTCATCAATCAACGTCTGCCGTTTTTGGGATTTCATGTCGCCTCCAGCGACGAGCATCGCTTTGTAGGCGGGAATAGCGGCTTTTTCGACGCGCGCCCGAATTTCAGGCTTTTCGGCGAGTGCTAACGCTTGCTGGAAATAGTCAAAAACTGTCTGGGAACTCTCGGCATCTAAACCCACATCTTCGGGAGTCGGGAAACATCGCGGATGGAGACCTCTCGCCTCAACGTTGTCGTGGAGGAAGTTGATGTATTCCAAAATCGGTGGTGCTGCGGCTTCGTAGTGGAGATTCACAAATTCGTTTAAAAGCGTTTCACTGTCAAGATGCGGATTCCAAATCAGGTGCGAAATTAAGTAATTCCGCAGATCCGAAAATTCGCCTGTTAACCCGTTCCCGTTTGCTTGCATAAACACACCTTTGGCATTATTATGGAAAAAATAACGCACATTGGACGCGATACTCCGTAGGTTTGGGAAGGGCAGATCGTAAGCGCGGAAATTGGTGTTATAATTCCAAATCCAGATGTCGTCACAGATTTTTCCCCATTCGTTGGTATCTTGACAGAAGGCTCGGTTCTGTTCGCAATCCGGGTTATCAATCGCGTGAAGCGTACAACATTCAATGCTACAGAGCTGAATCTGAACGTTGTGGCGCGGTGTTATTGTCTTCGGTGGTTTGCGGGTATACCAGTACGCCAGTGTCCCGACTTTGACGTGTGGGTGTGCTTTCTCAATGCGTTCCGCGACAGCATTGACGAAGGTCAGGTGTGATCCCATCGGTGAATCTTCCGTTTCGTTGAGGGTTTCGCACGTTTCACACCGACAATATGCCGCTGTATCTGCCTGACTTACACTGATATTGGTCGCTTCTGGACGATCCGTGAGTTGCTGGATTGCAGCTCCCGCGGCGACCTCAATAACTTCCGGGTTCGTCACGCATAGCTGCGGGCCGCCGCCATGCGTATTCGTATCCCGTTTCCCTTCTACGAGTGCGTAGTACTCAGGATGGTTCTCACCGTATGTACCATAAGGTACTAACGCGTGGAATGAGTGATTAATCAGCTGCTGTTGGGTCTTCCCACCGAGGTTTTCTGCATCCGTAACAGTATTAACTTTCCGTTTCGCGGCGAATGCTGGGTTCTCAGCGTTCTCGCGGTAATAACTCCAACGAAACGAAAAAGGTGGCGCGTAGGTGTAACTTCCACACGGAATTTCCAACGCAGATGCATCAGGTATATGCGTATGATCGGCGGTTAAAAATCGGATACCGACGAGTTCTTCAAGGAACTGGTACACAGCATAGAGTACACCGCGCGGGAGACCACCTTGTATCTGAACGCATCCACTTTCAACGGTGATTTGGATGTCTTCATCACCCAACGTGGCTACTGCGCCGATGGCGATCTGTCCGTTATCAGCGTTGGCGTTATCCTGTGCAACAAGCCGTAACGTTAATCCAGTTGCTTGGTCGAACCAGTTTTGGAACTCTTCAGCGGCGTATTTTTCAGAAGCAGAAGCGTCATCGGAGACAGTGATACACCAATCCTGAATCGCTGAAATCGCTAAATCGCCGCCAGTAGGTTGAAATATGAGTGTTTTCTGAGTTGACATAATTCCTCCTCAATTACGCACTTGCAGTGTCTTGTTCCACTGCTTCGGCATCCGCCTGATATTTCTGTTCATTGAACAACACGATAAAGACGATTGCAGCGATAACCGTTATGACAATCGGCACCATAAATATTTTTGCCCATGCATGTCCGCCGTCTGGGTAAGCGAAGTAATCATGTACGCGCCCGCTGACAATGTGCCCGACCAGCATGCCGAACCCGTTTGTGACAAAGAGGAGCAGTGCTTGAGAACTCGCGCGAATGTCCTGCGCACTCAATCGTTCCACTGCAATCATACCACCGACGAAAAAGAACGAATAGCAGATGCCGTGCAATGTTTGCGCACCAACCACCAACCACACAGGCTGACCGATAGCGAAGATGGCGTACCGAACGGGCCACGCAAGGATGCCTAAAAAGATAGTGAACCGCATGCCAAACCGACGTAGGCACGGGAAGAGTAAGATCATGAGCAGCACCTCGGCAACCTGTCCGAGACTCATCGCAAAATTAGCACTGCTTCCTGAAAGTTCGACCCCATGCGCTGCTTCAGTGAGAAAGAGGTAGGTCAAGTTATAATAGAAAGGGAGTTCAATAGCGACGACAAAGGAGATAATCAGTAGCACTGCGAAGTTTCGATTTGAGACGAGGGAGAAGGCTTCAAGGAAAGCGTAAGGATTCTTCGCCGCTTTGCTTGGCGGCGTATTCGGGAGTGTGAAGCAGTAGATACCCATCATAAATGAAAGCACGGCACCAAAGAGGAGACAGTCGCCGACGTGTGGCAGCGTTGTCTCTTGTCCTTCCCAAAACCGGAGGTACAGGCTCAGGATCCAGTTAATCGCGATCCATCCGAGCGTTCCGAAAACGCGGATATTTCCAAATTTATCGGATTGTCCCATGTGGTGAAAAGCAATCGCGTTCGTCAGTGCGATGGTCGGCATATAGAGAACGGCGTGCAGAAAAATCATACTCCACATCATTGGGAAGGAGGTCTGCTTCCACGCAATAAAGAGACAGACACCCCCAAGTAGATGAGAAATCGCTGCGAACACTTGTGCTGGCATTAAACGATCCGCAATCCATCCAGCGATGATAGGGGAGATTATCGAACCGATGGCGGTGGTGCCGAAGACGTAGCTAATCTGTTTGCCGCTGAACCCAAGATTTTGCATGTGTCCAGCGATAAGCACTGCCCATGCCCCCCATATCGCAAACTGCAGAAACATCATCCCGGACAGCCGCGCGAAGGTTCCGAATTCTCTTCGTCTATCTTCCATAATGCATCTCCTCTTTTGTTTGCTTCTAAAATTGGTCGCGGGACTTCACGACTGTCGCTTACCTCCAATGTGCTATCGGTGCTGTTGACTGCACCACGTGCATCCCCGCGTCCGCAGCTTTCGCAAACGCGGCATCTGCGGGTTCTGTATAGTCCACCACGCTTGGCACAACAACCGGTGAAGTCAGATCATCCACAAGGTAGATTTTTTTGGCTAACGCTATATCGGTTTGCTCAATTTCTGTAAGTAGATCGTTAACAGTCCAAGCGACACAATGGCTCTTTGCCTGCCCTGCGATAATCACTTGATCGTATCTGAGAAGTATTTGGAGGAACGTCCTGTTTTTTTCTGCGATTGGTTGACCCTCCGCATCGTTAAGGACTTCTGGACGTAAGACCGAATAGTTTTCAGTCAGCGGATTCTGTCCTTTAATTTCATAATGAATCTGGGTCTTACGGGTGATCGTATGAAAAAAGCAGGCTTCATCAACAGCAGAGACGACGGCATGTCCGATGCCACCGAGCATCGCGTGGTAGGGCCATATCGTGAGCGGATATTTTCCATCCGTGGTAAGTGTTTTAACGTAGTGTTTGCCGTATGCCTTGAGCCACGCGTATTGGTTTGATGCTGGAATTTGGTCCGGGAGATTTAGAATACTAACGACAGCTGGGTTGACACGCCATTTCCCTGTCTCAATATCTTCTTGTGTAATCAGTGTTTGTAGCGGGAGTGGATGCTCACCGGCATTGTTAATCCAGAAGACTTCGTGGAATATCTGCATCGCTGTATGCGTGTCCAGTGTACAAGCAATTTTGGTAATATGTGGTAGATTGCGATAGATAAACTGACACAACCGGATATTGTCCTCCACTGCGCCATTTCCCGACCTACCACCGACGAACAGTTCAAAACCCGGGATACAGAATGTGTTTTGGACATCGACCAGGAGCAGACAGGTCCGAAGATCGTCATCAGATGCTGGCGGTATTGAATGTTGCGCTGCCCATGCCAGTGCCTCCCGTTGGCGTTCTTGATAGGGGATCCGCCAAACTTGGTCTACCTGATTAGCATCGAAATGTTGTGGGAGTGGAAGTTGTGGTGCAGACATTTTTTTCTATCCTTTTTGCTGGTGGTGTAGTTATAACTGTGGCGGCACACGGAGCGTGCCTACTACTGTGACGGAATTTTATAGAATTTCGCGGTTTTTAGCAACAAAAATCGGTTGCTATTTGTCCTACATATAGGATAGAATAGCGTAACGTTCTTTAGTTAGTATCTTTTAGCATTAGAAGTTTGGCAGGGAAAAATAGATGAAAAAGTTTTTTAAGCCGCTCCCAGATTTAGATGAGAGACTTGATCAGGTCAACGAACGCATGCGACGGGCACGCAGAACTTTGGATTGGCGTGCTCGAGAAGCACGTATCCCGCTTGATATCCAAGAGGACTTTGGTGTCTCTGAATTGGAAGGCGATGTGATGCTTGTTTCACGTGATGGCTATTTACATGACAAGGTTCGGAACCTCATCCGATCCGAAGGCTACGGGTGTGATTTCCCAGAACGAAGTTCGGAAGCCATCGGTATGTTGAAGATGCGCAAATATCGGATGGTAATTGTAGATCACAATGCCCGCTTCTCACGGTCGAGACTCATTGAGTTTATTAAGAAGTATCAGCCACATATCAAAATTGTCTCAATTGTCCGTAATAACAACGAGGGACGGCAGACAATGAGATCTGGCAGCTACAGTTACCTCTTAGGACGCGGTTTCGACCCAGAGCAGCTGCGTACATGTCTCACGAGCGCTATTAAATTGAATCATCGCGCCTGTTGGTTGTTAACACATGGTGAACGTTGCAACCGGTCGTGCGTTGACGATTTCCAGTCCGATGAAGATTTTGCGGAGATTGAATGAAACAACGCGCGAACACCCATCCAACTCTACAGCAGCGACTGAAACAGGTAAAACGCCAGACCCACGTTGCCCGTTACCAGCTTCAGCGCAAAGTTAAGACGGCACTCGGACCGCTTGATATTCAGGAGACCCGCGGCATTTCACAGGTTCAGGGCGATGTGCTCTTTATTAGTTACCACGCGAATGTCCGGCGTAGCGTGGAAGAAGTACTTCGCGGTGAAGGCTACCGCTATGATGTTGTTAATGCTGAGGATGCGCCCCGTTTTTTACAACTCGCGCGGTATCGCTTGGTTATCTTTGATTGGACTTCACGCGGGTATTGGCGGATCTTTAACGATGTCCGTCGGCATAAAAAGCACATCAAAATCGTTGTTCTTGTCACGAGCGAAGCGCGTGCGCAGGGAACGATGAAGGGCGGTGGCTATAGTTACGTATGGGGTGAAGACTTTGATCCTGAACAGTTGCGTACATGCTTGCGAAGCGCGTTGCAGCTAAGGCACCCCGTGTGTGCATTGCTTAAAAACGGTGAACCCTGCAACCGATCTTGTGTCTATGATTATGAACCGGGTGCGGTGGCTCAAGTTACTTAACGTGATTATTACTGTCTGCTTGATCGGAAACCCGTTTTTTTGACCATCAACTCGACTCCGAACATAATATAGAAAGGCACGAGTTGATGATCAAATCGGAAAAAACGGAGCAAGAACCTAATATTTAAAAATATGGCAACAAATTTAGAATTTAAAGCACAGTATCAGTCGCTTGAAAGCCTCTATCCGAGACTTTCTGATTTAAAGGCTACACATCGTGAAACCATAAATCAAGTTGATACGTATTTTTATGTGACGCAGGTAAAAGATCCCGCTATATCGGAAGTTTGCAAACCACGTCTTAAATTACGTGAGATCGGTGAGACGGGTGAGGGCTGGCTCATCTACTATGAACGTCCGAATCACAACGCGTCGCGCTATAGTCAGTACCAACTCAGCGAGATAGCGAATCCGTCGACCCTTAAAGCGTTGTTAACCACTGCATTGGGGATTGAAGTCATGGTAAAAAAACAACGAGAGGTCTGGATGTTCAAAAACACCCGTATCCATCTTGATACGGTTACCGATTTGGGGCAATTTATTGAATTGGAAACGGTGTTTCAAGGACAAACGGAAGCCGAAGCAATAGACGAACATCAGCACGTTAAAAATACACTGCATTTAGGCACTGCCGACCCGGTTGCTGTCTCCTATAGTGATCTCGTTATGGAAAAAAGGTCGTAGCCGATTTCGGGGACACCTGCCTCACGAAAATTGGGAGGATCTAAGATGGATTATTCAACATATCAGAAGATTTTAGAGGGATACGAAGGTGTGGATAGTATCAAACGGAGCAAACTCCTGAGAATCTATTTACACATCCCATCATTGCCGAGATTACGGGCTATCCGTGCATCGTTGGCAGAACTTAAAAGAACATTTAGCTGCCGAAATGGTTCGTTGATACCGCTTTCAAACGGAAAATAGCACAACAGATCCTCCTCCATAACATGACACCAAGTCCAGAATAAACCAATTGCGTATCCTGAGAAGCGCGCTTTGACAGCGCGCTTCTTCTTTTGCTACGCCTATGCCAACATTTTCACTGTTTTTACTTGAATTTTGAAATTAGTGATGGTAAACTTTGTATTGGATAGTTTGTTCACACACGTAAATTGTTCATTTAAAATTCTTTTCTTCCAAAGGAGAGACTGTAGGATGAATGCTACTATTAAGCTAACAACCGAGCAGGTTATTGATTTTATCCAGCAGATGCCACCGAAAGAAAAACGAGCAGTCTTGGTTGCCCTTGCGGAAAGGTCAAGTGTAGGGCAAGAAGAACGAATGAAATATGCCGAGGCACAAGTCCGACAACTCTGTGCATCCCGCGGGTTGAATTGGGACACTATGACAGAAGAAGAGCGAGAAGACTTTATTGACGACCTTGTTCATGAGGACAGGGAATGCAACCAATAGCGGTTTATGATACAAATGTTTTGATTTCAGGTATGGTGTGGGGAGGGGTCCCCTATGATTGTATTGAACTCGCGAAGAAAGGCAGTGTTGTAGGTATAACTTGTGCTGAAATACTTGATGAGTTTGAAGAAAAACTAACTATTAAACTAAATTTTACTTCATCGCAGGCTTCAGAAATAGTTACTACTCTCCTCAGTTTTCTCCAGACAGTTAAGATTGCTCACCGACTTAAGGGTGTCACACCTGATCCTGACGACGACAAGGTAATAGAATGTGCCGTTGTCGCGGGTGCTACTCATGTCGTCACTGGCGACCGGAAGCATCTACTCCCTCTTCAAAGTTATCAGGGAATTCTTATTGTCAAAGCAGCGGACCTTCTTGCTCAGTTCCGATAAATACTTCACAAGCGTGCCTTAATCGCCTGTGTCAGAAGCGGGATCATCAACTCGTGATGTCCTGTGAAGGTATACCCCTTGCCACCCATCTCTGTCGGGCGTTTGACGACGTTCTCTACGGGACGATACTGCTGATTCATGTCGAAGTTAGCAGCGGTAAAATGGGATACCGTCCGCCCTAAGTTCCGCGCGATCGTCAACGCCTTCAGGAAAACCTCCGGTAGAATCACAGCCGAACCCAAATTCAAGACAACACCACCGCCTTCCAACTCCGTCACTAAGGTTGTCAACAACTGAAAATCAGTGAAACTCGCCGCGCCGATGGCGGCACCGTTCGCACTCGGATGCTGATGGATAATATCCGTGCCGATAGCGACATGCACTGTAATCGGGACATCGTACTGAACACCCGCAGCAAGGAGGCTATATGCGTTATAAGGCGCGTCCATCTCTATCAGTTGTTTGCCCAATGCTTCACCCATCCCGATGCCTGTGTCAGCAGCGTGCTGGATGGCGGTATTCATCAATTGTCCAGTCTCTTCCCACATCCCGAATTTGCCGGTCTGAAGGTAGGCGGAGACGTCCTCGGAAGTCTCGCCGATGAGCGCAATCTCAAAGTCGTGGATGCTGCTTGCACCGTTGAAAGCAAACCCAGTAATTACACCGCGTTTTGCCAAGTCGATTAAGAATGGACTTAACCCACACTTGATGACATGTCCCCCCATCATCACGATAATAGGTTTCTTGTTCTGGTACGCAGCGACGATGTCGTCAACGAGTACAAGGAAGTCCGGTGCTTTGAGGATCTTCGGAAGACTCGCTAAAAACGAGGACAGGTCTATCTCTGATTCCGGTAGCGTTGCAAAATCGTGAACGGAGACTTTGTTGATACGATCCTGGAGTGGATACGTCGTCACAGCAGACATATCAACCGGTTTCCGAGGCTTTTTCATATTGTTTGTCCTTCAGTAGTGTTAGATAAAAAATTATGCCGAGAATGAACCAAAAAAGTAGCACTGTGCGTTGGTGTAGTATATTATCTGCGAGTCCATAAACGAGTGCTGAGATGAGGAATCCGCTGCCACCGATGAAAGTGCCGCTGCCCCAGACGTTTGTATAGAAAATTTTCGGTTTGCGAGCTGCACCGAAAAGGGCGTTTGCCTGTCGTCCAGCAAAAATCTGTTGACAGATAATCGCCACTATCCAGAAAAACAGCAAGAGCGAAGGAATACCGTGTTCAACAGCGATATGAAGATAGATGTTATGTGCATGATACGGGACGTTATATTGTTCAGGCGGTCCACTGGTCTGATATTCATGGCGAAATCTACCTAACCCGATGCCGGTGAGTGGGTATTTCTGAATGAATTCAAGCGAAGTCTGCCACCACTGCGGACGTTCACCCATGAATCCTATAGGATGTTCAAGCACCGTTTGAAAGCGTGTTTTAATATGCTGAGGCATGAAAAACAACGATAAACTCAGAAACACGATAATTGCAACCGATCCTAACAGGATGCCGCTCCTTAATCCACCTATACGCTCAGGTTTCCTGAGTACCACCACAATAAGGTAGACCCCGAGCCAGACTGTGGCAACGGTCACGCTAATCCAAGCGGCACGTGTGAGGGTCAACACGAGATTCGCGCCCATCATAATTACGACGAGACCCAGCCCCAAGGTTACCCATATCGGATTTTTTTTCTGTTTTGCGTGCCGTCGCCAACTTGCTACAAAGTAGCCTAACACGAATGGAAGGCTGAGTGCAAGGTACGCGCCTAAGTCATTCGGCATTTTAAAGGTACCCGTGAGCCGTTGTTCAATCATGTACACCCTGAGGTGTGCGTCATTGGGACGAATCACATAGCGTCTCTGGCGCGCCGGATCATCAATCCGCCATTCATCTGGTTGTTTTGAAGGTGTAAGCGATGCACTTTCGGAGAGCGGTACACTGCATGCTCGTAATTCGGCGCGTAATTCATCTGAAAACACTGCGCCTGCATCGAGTTCTTCCTGAAATTGTAATCCAATCCTCCCCATAAAGTCAATTGCTAAACGGGTGTCATTTGCGTAATACCAGAGTCCGAGTGTAGAAGATATGCATGCTGCAGCGATAAAGGCGATAACGACATGTCGCCAGCGTGAGCCCAAGCGACTCTGAACGATAGCATAAAAGAGCAGAATCGCGCGGAGCAGTTTCCAGAAATAGCCGAGGCTACTCGTGGCGGGATGTGGCGCGAAGATACATGCTATTAAAGCCAATCCTAAAAACAGGGCGATAGGAATGTCAAGCGGTGTGCGTTGCCAATTCAGTTTCCGATCTGAAACCATTCGGCCTACCCATCCGAATGCCACGAGTGAAAGTCCAATGTTCAGGAATGCTGTCGAGTAGCCGAAAGGTAAAGCGAGAACGAACACCAGAAGTCCGATGTAGATAACGGTATCAAAGTTTATTTCAGATCCGAATCGTGAAGGAAACGAGAGTTTCAATTTTTGCATAAACGTGAGAAAAATAAATAGTCCTTGAAAAATTTAGAGAAAATATAATACAATATTCGTTAACCTATACAATCCAAATATATAAAGAGGATTCCACCATGCGCTTTATGTCCAACCGCATTGCTTCGTACCTTGTGTTCTGTCTTATCGGTTTGCTATTCGCGTCACCTGCGTCCGCCTTTATTGAGCGAGAATATACGATTCGTGAAGTCCTTGATGCCTGCACGAACATTGTCTTCGGCACAATAGAAAGTGTTGACAGGGGCCGTTTGCGGGGTGTTGTCACTGTTGAAAAGGATGTCAAAGGAAAAAGCGAACTCAAAGAAATCAAGATGAATTTCGCCACGGGGCATTACAAACGGGGTACTTCCCCACAAAAACTGGTGAAATTGCTCAAACCTGGAATGCCTATCATCGTTTTCTATCGTGAACATTACGGCATTGATAGCATGTGCTTTATTGACGACACGTGGTTTCAGATGCGTGCGTATCGTGGTAGATACGGTGCTGGCGGTTGGTGGACATTTACCCACATTGACCCGATGATGTCGCGAACTTTTGAGGGTAAGACGAAGGCGTTTCAAAAGATCGTTCGCGATATGTTAGCGGGTAAAATGTGGGTCGCTGCACCGAAAAACGCCGTAAAAGTCTTAGTCCTGACGGGAAATAGCACATATCCGACATGGGGTCAAACCCCGGTTTATACTAACGTTGCAACGTATGAATATCAAGCGTTGCGGTCGGTAAAAGAGGTTGGCAAACGTGCTATCGTTTACGAGCTTACGAAAGAACATGCGCTGCCGCAGTTAAAAAATGCCGATATCCTATGGATCGGATATGAAGAGATTTCGAGTTATGGACGCTACCTCCTTTCCAGTAAAGTCGAACAGAAGGTTAAGACATTCGTCAAGAACGGTGGCGTTGTTGTTGTTGCAGGACAGGACAGCAGTCCCGAAAAACCGTGTGCTACGGGTTGGTTACAAGGTGATAAGTTAATAGGTGTTGAGAGTTCACCCACCCAAGATTTCGTTGTTACCGAAGCAGGGCGTTCCCTTTTCACTACGCCGAATCGGATCGTGTCAGGCAAAATTTTTGCTGATGATGCATGGATGGGCTGGGATCGGGACGATACGATTTTTGCCACTACTAAGGATAACAAAGAATTGGTTGTCGGTGCGAGACAATATGGCAAGGGTTTATACATTATCACAAGCCTTCGCAACGATAGCCAATATACAACCTCAGTCAACAAGCCGCTCATAGAAAATATCGTGCATTATGCTGTCAGCCAATTGAAGTAGTTCTCAGAGGGAATGGTTATCGGTTATCAGTTATCGGTTCTCAGTTAAGAGTCACCTTGTGGTAGGCACGTTTGCTGTATCCGCCACAGAAACCCTCTTTAACTGATCACTGAAAACTGAAAGCTTTTTTTCGGAGAAAAAAAGCGTGCTGACAACTGATAACCGTTAAAGAAACTTCGCTACAACTAATGTGATGTCATCATTTGCACTCTCGCCCTGCTGATGTGCTTGAAGATCGGACAGAATCTGCGTTTTGATCTCTGTAGGCGGTAGGTGCCGCTTTTCTGAGATGAGTGCTTTGAAACGCTCGAGTCCATACATTTCAGCGTCTGGGTTAAACGCTTCGGTAATACCGTCTGAGTAGAGTACAAGCAAATCGCCGGGGTACCACTCGACTTCGGTGCTGTAATACTGCGAATGTTCCGCCAATTCATCGAATCTTGGGAAACCGACCGGCATAAATGAGGATTTTAGCTCAAGTGGGTCGCTGTTGTTGCCGCGATAAAGGAGCATCTGCGGATGCCCTGCATTGGCGAACTCGAACCGGTTATCCGGGTGAATAATGAGATAACAGCAGGTCATGTAGATAAAGGCTTGCGAATCTTCCTCTGCGACGCGGGTGATAGCTTTCATGACTTCAGGCACGGAAGCGTCGAAACGGATTTGGGTTTGCAAGCAACTTTTGGTCATCGCTGCGAGCATCGCTGAGTGATAGCCGTGTCCCATCACATCACCGAGGAAGATGGCGATACGGTTATCAGATAGGTTCAAATAATCGTAATAATCCCCGCCTACACTATTTGCGGGTCGGCAATATCCAGCAGAAGAGACGTACGGATGCGAGATTTCTTGATGCGGAAGGATAGACTTTTGAACTTCAGCGGCGAGACGCATTGATTCTTCCTGTGCGATCTCCTTGCGGATAGCACTCATCTGAATCTCAAGATCCCGTCGGATTTTATCGTTTAAGACGCGGAACATACCGCTACCGATCCGTGGCTCGCGCGCCATGGCATTGTAAAAATCGTGTCTCGTGATTCGCAGGAACTGCGTCGCTTTCACGGTTTTGACGGTGGCACTTCTCGGTTTATTATCAATCAGCGCGATTTCACCGAGGCAGTAACCTTTCTCATTAAAGAACAGCACCTCTGTTCCCGCCTTGATAATGCTGACTTCGCCATCGATCATCAAGTAAAGCGAATCGCCCTCGTCCCCTTCTTCAAATAGCGTCGCATCCGCCGGATAAGTCACTTCGCTCGCGATCTGACAGATCGCTTTTAATTCGGTTTGTGGGAGTTCCGCGAAAAGTTCGGTTTTCTGTAAAAACTGTAGTTTATCTGCTTCTGCTAACATTGTTGATTCAGCCTTTGACTTTTTATAGAAAATGTGGTATTTTAATAGTTGTTGGTTGTTGGTTGTCAGTTATAAGTTACTGAAGAGGTTTTTGAAGTCATCAATGTTTCCGCGTAGTATCCGGTTCGGTTAGGAATGCAGATCGCATTTGGGGTTTTTGCTTGGGTGTTTCTTCACGTACGCCGCAAAACCGAACCTACCGGACCTGGTACCAAGACGGTTATTTTTTCTTAAAACTGAAAACCGATAACTGAAAACTAAAAACCGATAACTATTTTGCCATAGAAAAGAAAATTATGTCAATAACTGATTTTTTTCGAGGGAAAGTTCTGTTTATCACCGGTGGTACTGCATTTTTAGGTCAACCGTTGTTAGCTAAGATTTTGACCGCGCTTCCCGAGGTCGAAAAGATTTATCTCCTCATCCGAGGCCGCACTGATACCAGTGGGAAACGTGTTTCTGCTCAGGAACGGTTGGAAAATGAACTGCTGACCTCGGATGTTTTTGATTCGCTGCGCCGTTTGCACGGCGAAAACTTTGACGCATGGGCACTACAGAAACTCATAGCTGTTGAAGGTGAGCTCACCCACGAGCGTCTCGGATTCAGCGATCTTGCGTACCAACAGTTTCAAGACGAAGTCGATGTCTTTATCAATATCGCCGGACTTGTACAATTTGATCCACCTTTTGATGATTCTCTGTGGGGAAATGCGCTCGCTGCTAAGCACGTCGTTAACTTTGCAAAAGGCTGTCAGAATGCTGTGTTTCTTCACATCTCAACAGCGTATGTTTGCGGCGACAAGCCGGGACGAGTTCCCGAAGAGCTTCCGCTGCCCTATGAACAATACGCTGTACAGCATGAAGAAAAGACTGGCGTGGCTATTCCAGCAACGCTCTCCGATGAAATCGAAGGGCTGCTTTCGCTAAGTACCGAGATTCACGCTGAAGCCGATTCCCCTGAAAATATGGCACGCTTTCAGGGGGAAGCCGAACAACAGCAAAAAGGCGTAGGGACGCGTAAAGGACTTGCGGCACAAATTGAAGAACTAAAAGCAGAATGGCTTGAGAACCGCTTGGTTGAAGAAGGATTGAAACACGCCCGTTCGCGCGGGTGGAATGATACCTACACCTACATGAAATTCCTTGCCGAACAGGTGGTGATGGAATTGCGAGGTGACCTGCCAACGGCTATTATACGTCCTTCAATTATTGAAAGCAGCTTTAGTGAACCGGAACCCGGGTGGCTCGGTGGGTTTCGGATGTGTGAACCTCTGATCGTCGGTTTCGGGAAGGGACGGCTCCCAGATTTTCCTGCAGATCCAGATATAATTCTTGATATCGTTCCCGTTGATTTTGTTGTCAACGCTATTTTGGCAGCTGCCGAAGCGACAGCAAAACGCGGTGGCATTGAAGTGTATCACGTCGCAACTGGAACACAGAACCCGCTTTACTTTCGTGGTATCTTTGAGGCGACTTACGAATACTTCGTTGCGTATCCGATGTTGGAAGACGGGAAACCCGTCGCTGTACCGATCTGGAAGTATCCAACTTTGGAGGAATTTCAACGGAAATTGGATAGCCGGATGCGTATGGCGAACCTTGCGATTCGGGTGCTTGGTAAACTCCCGATACGTGCTGCGAAACGGAAACGTCGCCAGCTTGCCCTTAAACTGAGCGGTGTTAAGACACTCCTGCATTACATCAGAATCTATGCCCCCTACACGCGAACTAACTTTGAATTTGAAACGAAGAAGATGTGTGGGCTTTATGACGCGCTTTCACCGATAGAACAACAACGTTTTAACTTCGATGTCTCGCGAATCCATTGGAAGCGGTACTTCAAAGAAATTCACATCCCCGGTATCAAAAAACATGTGCTGAAGCTTGAAGATGACACGAATGGTTAATGGTTAATGGTTAATAGCACTGCAGTCGGGGTTTTAAACCCTGAAGAAAGACCCAAGCAAAAACCCAGCAGTAGGGCTGCGTAAGTCCTATAAGTTGTAAGTTATAAGTTATAAGTTAAGAGTGCTACTGTTAAGTTGACAGGAGACCTCTTACCAATAACCCATAACCAACAACCAACAACCATAAAAGATGGATCGGAGGAATAGGTAGGGTATGCGACCTGAATGGATTGCCCCAAAGACGATTGTAGATCTGATTAAGACGCAGGCATCGCGAATTCCTGATAAAATTGCACTGCAAATGGCAAACGAGGGGGAATGGGAGCAGTATACCTACGCGGAAACCTACGCCTCATCACGCCAAATGGCGTGGCAGTTGTGGCAGAGCGGTTTACGTAAGGACGATCGCGTTGTCCTCGCTTCGGAAAACCAACCTGAATGGTGCATCGCCTACCTCGCTGCTGTCCAGATCGGGACTATTGTCGTTCCACTTGATGCGCAGACACCTACCCACGAAATCTTAGCAGTCGCTGAGTTCACTAGTGCAAAATCAATTTTAGCCTCTGAAAATGTGTTAGAGAAGTTTGGTGCTACACTATCAGCGGAAAAACCGCGCCTACACAATATTAATAAAAATTGTAAGATCTTAGGGACTGATGACGAGATCAGTGATTCCGCGGATACTGAAATTCCAACCGATTTTCCGAATGTGGTGGTCACGCCGGATACCGTCGCATCCATTATCTTTACGATGGGTACCACCGTGGAAGCAAAAGGTGCGATGCTCACACATGGCGGCTTTATCTCTAACGTGCAAGCCGTCGCAAAAGCCCTTCCACCGACAGACACAGAATGCATCATGTCAGCACTGCCGCTGTATCATGCTTTGAGTTTTTCGTGTAGCCTCTTGATGGCACTCTACAGCGGCACTACGGCGACCTATGTGAACGCGCTCCGCCCCACAACGCTTTTGAAGACGATGCGTGAGGCAAAAACGACGGCTTTTATCGGGGTTCCACGTCTATTTCAAATGTTACAGGGTACAATTGAGAGGCAGGCCGCGCGAGCAGATACACCGGGTGAGACATTGGCAGAAAAAGCGCAGGCCGTCATGGGCGGAGAGATTCGGGTCCTTGTCAGTGGTGGTGCTTCGCTCTCCGATACTATCTACGACGGCTTTCAAAAGTTCGGTATGACGATCTACCAAGGCTATGGTATGACAGAGACCGCGCCTGTTCTCAGTGTCAACCCGTATCTAAAGAGCAGACGCGGATCGGTCGGTTCGGCAGTGGAAGGTGTAGAAATCCAAGTTGAGAATCCAGACAGCGATGGTATCGGTGAAATTATCGCAAAGGGACCGAGTACGATGAAAGGGTATTATCGGAATCCCGATGCGACAGAGAAGGCTATCCGCGATGGGTGGCTCTACACGGGTGATCTTGGATATATGGACGCAGATGGCTATCTCTATCTTACAGGTCACTGCAAAGACATTATTGTGCCTGCCTCCGGGAAGAATATCTATCCGGTTGAGTTGGAGGCACTCTATCAAAATAGTCCTGCGATCTCTGAGATATGTGTTGTCGGTATCCCGTCCGAGGACGGGTCGGATGTAACGGTTCACGCTGTGATTGTGCCGACATCGCCTGACGAGACGACGAAAACAGAGATTCAGCATCATCTGCAAACGTGTGCGAAAGGGTTGCCGAGTTATCAACAATTTCACAAAATCCATCTCTGGGACGACGCGCTACTGAAGACGGAAGACGGGAATATAGATCGTGGGCACCTACGGCACTGTTTGGAAGCGCGTATTAAGGAAACAGCGGCAGAGGATCTTGAAACAGCGGAAGCCGCCGATGGGCTCGCTGCATCCAGAACGGATATCCCCGATGAAATGTTATCTACGCTCGCGAGGCTGGCCCGTATGCCCGCACACCAGATTCGCCGAGAAAGTCGTCTGGATACTGACTTGGGGCTTGATTCCCTCACACGACTTGACCTGTTGTTAGTGCTTGAAAGGCGACTCGGTGAAACAATTCCTGACGCACAGCTCGCCGATTTGCAAACAGTGGGGGATGTCGTCAAGTTGACTGAAACGTTCCAACCGGATGCTATACAAGCCGAGCGTGAACTTGACGAAAAGGAGAAGCCAGCGTTCGCGCAAGCACCACCGTGGTACGCGCGTGCCTTCCGCGCTATGATTACCGGCATCTACAGACGTTATTTCTCGTTGGAGTGTCAAGGACTTGAGCATATCCCGCAAGGGAAGCCTTATATTATCATGCCGAATCACACAAGCCACCTTGATACGTTGACAGTGATTACCGCACTCGGAATGAGGGCGGACGGACTCTGGACACTCGCTGCACGGGATTACTGGTTTGCCAACCGGTTCCAAGGCTGGTTCGCTCGAACATGCCTCAATGTGCTGCCAATAGAACGGGAAGGCAACTTCACCGAATTTCTACAGGACTTAAAGGTAGCAAACGAAGTGATGATACAGAATCGGGGGTTGCTTATCTTCCCTGAAGGGACACGTTCGCTTGATGGCAGCCTTCAACCCTTCAAACCGGGGGTGCTGAGTTTGCTCATTTACGGTCCCAACGTCCCTGTGATACCGGCTTATATTGAAGGTACCTATCACGCGTTACCGAAAGGTCAAAACTTGCCGAAGCGGCATCCGGTGCGTATCGTTTTTGGCGAACCGCTTATCTTTGCACCAGAGCGTTGGGGCACCCAAGATGGAACACCGATGGATCCGGACAGGTACCACGAGTTTTTGGAATTGGCACAGTGCCGTGTTGCTGAACTCGGCGCAATGCTGAAACAACAGGAAGACGCTTAGAAGGGCTTATTATGTCGGTTCCAAACGCCAAAAGGACAGTCGCATTTTTTGATGTGGATGGTACCCTATTAAAGTCCACGATTGTGCATTGCTACGTCTGGATCCGCTCTGCACAGGTTCCATTCCTTCTGAAATATTTGTGGTTAATAGGATTTCTCCCGAAAACTGTGTACTATCTGATTTTGGACAGTATAAGTCGGAGCCGTTTCAATCAGGTATTCTATCGAAATTATCGCGGGATGGATGTTGAGCAGGCTAAAGGACTGTCCATAGAGATGTTTGAGCGTTATCTGCGTCCGAAAATTTTTACTGCCGCAGTATCACAAATTCAGGAACATAAGGCACAAGGGACGACCGTAGTGCTTGTAACCGGATCCCTTGATTTTGTTGTGCAACCGATTGCGGATTATTTTGCTGTTGATGCTGTATTGGCACCACAACTTCGCGAAGAGGATGGACAGTTTACGGGTGAGCTCACAACTGCCCCCCTCATCGGGGAGGAGAAGGCGAAAGCGATGCGAGATTATGCCGATCAACACGAGGTTTCGCTCAAAGACAGTTATGCTTACAGCGATAGCCAATCCGATCTGCCGATGCTGGAATGTGTCGGGCATCCTATCGCCGTCAATCCGGGAAAAGCGCTCCGTGAGAAAGCACTTAAATCGGGTTGGGAAATGCACGAATGGCTTTGAATGGCTAAAAAAAGGAGAGGAGAATCAATATGAATGTTAGACGTTATTTTGAATCTATGTCCGAACCGAACGATACAATGTTTGTTGAAATAGACGATAGACACCGGTTTACGCGTCGTGGTGACGATTGGCTTAAGTTCCGTGAAGATCTGATTGAACTCTTGGAACAGACGATATCTGAGGCGTTGTCAAAGGAATTCGAGACAGCGACCGAGGATTGGATTTCGGAGCGCGTGTAGCATTACCCACTATGTCAAACCCAATCACTGATGTGCAGGCATTAGAAGCGGAAGGCAAACTCGCTGAAGCTATCCAAGCCTACGATGACATCCTCAATACAACCGACGAAACACCAACCCTTGCGCTCGCCAACTTTCGGATTGGTGCTATCTATCAAGGGTGGCGTGAACTCTTCACTGCACAACGGTTTTTAGCGCGAGCGCATCAACTGGATCCAAGCAATACCGACATCCGAGACGCAATAGAGGCACTCAATCAGCATTTTTCAGAGAATCGGGAAGCTGTCGCTGATGAGATGTCCCGCAAAAATAGCGACCAAATCGTGTCGCTCTTCCGTATTGCGACGGGTATTAAACTCCTGACGATGGAGAAGCCGGTACAAGCCTACCCGTTACTAAAGAGCCGAACCAAGATTTTCCCCAACGCCGCTATGGCGAAACACCTCCTCACCGATATCCAGATCACCGAAGATGAACGAAACGCAGCGATCAATTTCCTATTGGAACGCGACTGGCTTGTGAATACCGGCGCGTCGCTTTATACAATCACGGAAAAAGGGTTATATAACTTTTATGTTGAACTGGCGCAGTTACACATCGCCAACGCCGATTGGACAGAAGCCGTAATGTGTTATGCGCAGGCGTATTGGTTAGATCCAGCACAAAAGCATCTGCGCTATCGGCTCGTTATCTGTCACGCTGAGGCAGAGGCGTGGGATATAGCTGTCGAGGTTGTAGCGGGACTTCCGACTGACGTACCAGAAGGTGTAGATGCCATCGCATACCACACCGCAGTGGCGCAGAGTTATCACCATGTCTATCAAGCCACGCAAGATGCGGAAGTTAAACAGAAGGTGATTGAAGCCTGCGAGGTGGTATTGCGTTCGGATAAGAAGTCGAAAGAAATTTCAAAACTCCTTGCATCCTATGAGGGCAAAAAAGCGTGGTGGCGTAGATAAAAAGGTATCGCGAGCACAGCTCGCTCCTACAGTTTGAAAATAAAGGCATCGCGAGCACAGCTCGCTCCTACAGTTTGAAAATAAAGGCATCGCGAGCACAGTTCGCTCCTACAGTTTGAAAATAAAGGCATCACGAGCACAGTTCGCTCCTACAGTTTGAAAATAAAGGCATCGCGAGCACAGCTCGCTCCTACAGTTTGAAAATAAAGGCATCGCGAGCACAGCTCGCTCCTACAGTTTGAAATTATTGGAAAATTGAATGTCTCTGATAAACTGGTGAAACGCTGTTGACAAAAAGAGATGTATTTGCTAAAGTATCACTATATTTCGTGTTTTTGTAGGCGCGGTTTGTAACCGCGATCCTTCAGAACTGCAGGCGGGGTTTTAAACCCCGCCTGCAGAACTACGTCCTAACTTGTGGAGGAGAGAGATGGCAGCACGTTTAGCAATAGATGGCGGAACACCGGTTATCGCCGAATCTATACCCGGCGGAATGCATGGACCCAGTGTGATAGATCAGCGTGAGGTTGATGCTGTAACTGAGGTCTTACGCAGTGGTAAACTCTTTCGGTTCGTTGAGGATTCAAATGTCGCCAGTTTTGAGAAGGAAGCAGCCGCACACCTCGGTGCGAAACACGCCTTGATGGTGAACTCAGGCACCTCAGCCATCATCTGTGCACTCACTGGTCTCGGTATCGGACCGGGGGATGAGGTAATTTTACCCGGTTACACCTTCATTGCGACCGCTGCCGCTATCGTCGGCGTGGGTGCAATTCCGGTCATCGCAGAAATTGACGATTCACTCGGTTTAGATGTCGCCGATGTCGAACGGAAAATTACACCGCAGACCAAAGCCATCTTACCGGTACACATGCAAGGTGTGCCGTGCCGACTTGAGGCGATTGGCGAACTCGCACAGAAGCACAATCTGCTTGTTGTTGAGGATTGCTGTCAGTGTGTCGGTGGGCAGTATAAAGGAAAGTATGCTGGAACTTGGGGGCATGCCGGGGCATGGAGCCTCAACTACTACAAGGTAATCTCTTGTGGAGAAGGTGGGCTTGTCTTTACGGATGACTACGATGTCTATGAAAAAGCTGCATTCGCAGCAGAACCCGGTCTGCCGATGTGGATGAGCGATTCCGAGTGGCAGAACGAACCCTTCTCACGGCAATGCTACCGGACAAGCGAGATTTTAGGCGCGATTGCACGTGTGCAACTCTCGAAGTTAGAGGACATCTTGGGACATACGCGTCGCCTTAAAAAGGCGTTCACTGCAGAACTCGCCGAGAATCCGAAGGGTTATATCCGTCAACATGTAGATGATCCGGCTGGCGAATGTGGTATCAGTGCTGCGATTATCGTGCGCGACGTGGAACTTGCGAAGAAATACTCCGATGCACTCAGCGCGGAAGGACTCAACGCCGGTACCGCTTACAACGAAGGCTTCCCTGATCGGCATATCTATACCTATTGGGATTCCATCTTGTTCAAGCACTCACCCGACGCGTCAGGGTATCCGTGGGCGGATCCGCGCTACAAGGGAGATGTTGAGTATTCACGGGATATGTGTCCACAAACGTTGTCTATCTTAGGGCGCGCCCTACGGTTCGGATTCAATGTGAATATGCAAGAGGAGCACGCGCGATTGATGGCAGCTGCTATCAATAAAGTGGACGATGCACTCGGGTAGTTTTTCTACACAGATGACATCCCTATGGGATTCAAGAGGTTTTTGAAGGCTTCGAGGTTTCCGCGTAAGATCCGGTTCGGTTGCAAACCGAACCTACCGGGTCTGGGTCCGAGGCGGTTTCTAACCGCACCGGAAATATCCTTGTATTCTGGTCAAGTGGGGATGACGTAAGTACGGCGACCGATTTCGGTGAAACCCAATTTTTCCGCGACGCGCAGCGAGGCGAAATTATCTTCACCACAACTCCAGACTGGCACTTTACCTCTCGCCTGAATTTCTTGGGCGACGAGCGATGCCGCGGCGGTAGCAAAGCCTTTTTCACGCCACGTTTCGAGTGTGGAGACCCCGATGTCGGCATGCAAGTTGGTTTCTGCATAAGTATGCGCGATGGCGACGATCGCACCGTCCACAACGGCTCCAGCGGCGATGCCATCTGTTACCAGTGCCGCGTGTGTTGTGTAACCGTTGCCTTGGACTTCCGCGGGGGCTTTCGCCAGGTGCGGGACATCTTCCAGTGTCAGAAGGCGAACTGCCGCGTTCGGATAGCAGTGAACAGGTGCTAAGCACGCGTGATAGACATCGCCGTAATAACGGATAGGTGTGTCTCTGTCTGCTTCAATAAGGGCACCGAGAGATGCAGTGCATGCGGTATCAACGTTAACACAACCCCAACCGTCGGTCGCTTTTAACAGTTGCCACAAGGCATTGGCATCCGTGCCGAAACCGCACGGCTCATCCGCACAGTACGCATCAAAAACGAGAGCGGCATCAACATCTATCAGCGTGCCAGCGACGTAGGCATCGCACATCCCGTTTTTCAAGCGGGATGCCGAGATAACCGTCATCGGTGTATCACCGAGGACATCAGATAGAACAAGGCATTCTTGGGGTGTAAGTTTAGTCATTAATGCACCTAACTGAACCGCACGGAAAATTAAAAATATGAAGATTACGATTTTGGGGTCGGGCACTTCAACAGGCGTTCCTGAGTATAAATGTGAATGTGAGACCTGCGAAGATGCACGGGATGTTAACTCGAAAAACTACCGGACCCGTTCATCGATCCACATCGAGAAAGCCGGGAAAAACCTCCAATTCGACCTCGGCCCTAATTTCATGGACCAGATTGTCCGAAATCGGATTGACAGGATAGACGCTGTTATCTTCACACACTCTCACGCCGACCATGTCAGTGGGACGAACGATATTGTGATGCCGTGCCGAAAACAGCAGATGGATATGCCGATCTACGGTCCCGAACAGACAATGAACATCTTACAACGTAATTTCGATTATATGTTCACGAAGGAGACGTTCCAAGGGGGCGGTGTCGGGCATCTGCTTCCGAATGTCATTGATCGGGATTCGAGGTTTGAACTGCTCGGCTTTGAGATTACCCCGATTCCCGTTGAACACGGGAATGTTGAGACCTACGGCTACCGGATTGATGACTTTGGATATGTACCGGATGTGAAACGACTCCCGAAGGCATCACAGGACTTGCTGAACGGGATTGAGGTGCTCGTGATTGACGCACTGAGTTTCAATCCGAGGCATCCGACACATCTTTCGGTGGGTGAAGCGTTGGAGATTAGCGATGCGTTAAAAACGCGGGAGACCTATTTCACGCACATCATGCACCGGCTGGATCATCGCTATTTCCCGGAACAGTGTAAAGAGATGGAGATTGAACTCCCGGACAACGCGTATCTCGCTTATGATGGTCAGGTTATTCAATTTTAATAGTTGTCAGTTATCGGTTATCAGTTTTCAGTTAGAGAGAGTTAAAGCAGGCGGGGTTTTAAACCCCGCCTGCGGTAGGGGCTGCGAGGGGCTGCGTAAGTCCTATTTATCGTCCCCAACCACCGCCTTGTGGCGGTTTTCTTTGTTGTAGAACAACCCGATCGCCTTCGGTTACACCACTCGTGACAACGACTTTCGTCTCGTTTTGCATGCCGGTTTCAACAGGTGTTCTCTTACCTTTAGCACTCCCATCATCCAACATGACGAATTTCCCTTTTGAGATGCTGACCTGTGCGCGGACACCGTCGGCTTCCTTTTTGCCTTTGACGAGGAGTGATACAGTCGACGGCCCCGGCATAATCCCACGCTGACTGCTATTCAAACTGATCGTCACGCTGTCGTTCCCGACACTCTCAACCGTGCCTTTGAAAGTCTTCTCGGTAATCGTCTGCATCTCAATCGGTTGATTCGGTTTGAATGGGGATGTATTACCGACCTGTGCATTGACCGTCACGCTCTTCTCGCTGATAATTGCATCAATCGGCACCATCAGTACATTCTTTTCCTCGTAGGTGATAATGTCAACATCTGTACTCATGCCGGGTTTGAGTTCCTCTGGCGATCCGAGGACCTCTATCATCACCTCAAAGGAGATGATATTGTCCTGTTGCTGCCCACTCGGTGAGATCTCATAGACTTGACCTTCGTATGTTTTGGTCTGGTAGGCATCAACTTTGATGTCCGCCTTCTGTCCGTCATCTAACCGTTCCATATCAACTTCATTGATGAAGGTCTTGACAACCATTTTGGAGGGGTCAACGATGGTCATCAGCGGTGGACTTTGCGAGAACGCAGAGCGTCCGGAGGTCACGATTTCACCGACTTCAAGTTCCAAAAGTGTAATGATACCTGACATAGGTGCCTTAATCTTTGTCCACTCCAATCGTTCTGATTGGTTCTTCAAGGTACTCTCGCGTCGGAGTTGGTTCGCATCTGCACTGACTCTGGATTGCAAAGTCAATGATTTTTCATTCTCAAGGTTGAGTTCCAATTCATTTAAACGGGTTTGAGAGTTTTCGACGCGGAGCCGCGATTCTTCTTCTGAGTTCTTCCGCATCTTTTTGAGATCTTCAAGATTCTTCTTCTGGTTTTCCAATGTCAACTCGCGTGATTCTATGGAGGTTTCACGCACTTTAATGGTTCTTTCCTGCGAAAGGATCGTCTGGTTCTGTGATTCTACCCGTTTTTGGGCGTTTTCATATTGGACTTTAGCGTTGACGTGCTGAGCTTGTGCGTCTTCCAACGCTTTTTTGGAAACCAATTCCTTGTCATAAAGCTCGGTGTTCCGATCGAGTTCCGATTTCGCGTTATCTAAGGAGATCTTGGCTGAATTCAGTGATGTCTTTTGTTCAGACAATGTAATTTTTGCCTGCTCCAACGCGATTCGCGCCTGCTCTAAGGCGATGTTATCTTGGTCAAGTGAGTTTTGCGCCGTCAAAAGGTCTGTTTCCGCCTGATTGATTTGTGTTATGCTTGTCGCTCGCGTCGTCTCAAAACTCGCTTGCGCCATTTTCAAGTCTGCGTCAGCTTGTGCGAGTTGACTTTCGAGGCGTTCCTCTTTAAGTAAAATGTTAAGCTCTGCTTGCCTGACTTGTGCTTTCGCCGCGCGGACATCCGCTTCCGCCTGCTTTTTCTCTTCTTGGTAGAGTTCGGGATCAAGGTCTATCAGGTCATCGCCCGCTTCTACGTAATCGCCATTTTGAACGTAAAGCTTAACGATCTCGCCTTCAACATTAGATTTAACTTCTACGTCGATCAGCGGTTCGAGGTTACCCGTGGCTCGGATGCTCATTTGGAAATCACCGCGTTCAACAACCTCGACTTTCTTCAATGCAGCCGGATCTGGACCGTTTTTGCTACGTCCAAGCACAACCCAACCGATTGCCACAACGAGGACTAAAACAACGGCAGCGGTAATAATTAGATTTCTCAAAACTAATCCCTCCTATAGTAGCCGTCAGCCATCAGCCTTCGGCTATCAGGTTCTCTTTCTTTACCCAACAACTCGTGCCTTTAACATGTATATCGGAGTCGAGTTGTTGGGTAATGCTGACAGCCGAAGGCTGACAGCCATTCCTTTGACTAATCTGACCGGAGTGCCTCAACGGGTGTGAGTTTTGCCGCCTTGTTGGCAGGATACAACCCGAAGAAAACACCAATAGCGACAGAGACGAGTAAAGCGATCACCATCGTTCCAAATGAGATGACCGAGGGCCAGTTGCTCCCTTCCCAGACGAACTTAGAAATGAGTGCAGCGGTGCCGCGCCCCATAAAGATCCCTAAGATCGCACCGAGGATACCGCCTCCAAGCGTCAGCACGGATGCCTCAATCAAGAATTGGGCTAAAATATCGTTCCGCGTTGCGCCGAGTGCTTTCCGTAACCCGATCTCTCGCGTCCGATCGGTGACAGAGACGAGCATAATGTTCATCACACCAATACCCGCGACCATGAGCGCGATACCGGCGATGCCGCCCATTAAGGCTTTCATGACTAAGCCGACCTTATTCGCGGTCGCTAATTCCTCTGTAGCGGTCCAGTAGTTATATTCTTCACCTGTGTTGTTATGCTGTCGCCCTAATATATCCTTGGCATCCACGATCGCGGTCGGAATCGTATCAACATCAAC
>PYJC01000090.1 GCA_003635255.1 Candidatus Poribacteria bacterium
ACACCCTTTGTACATCAACCCGTGGTCTCCGAGTGCTTCTCCGTGGTCGGATGTGAAGATAACAATCGTGTCCTCACGGAGTCCTTCGGCATCAAGGTAATCGAGGATACGTCCAAATTCATGGTCGAGTTGTTCAATCATGGCGTAGTAAGACGCTTGTGCCCGCTTGACATCCCACTCCGAAGGTGGTTTCGCCTGCCATTGGAAGTCGATACCTGCTTCTGTCAATTTCGCCTGAAAGGCGACATCGCTTTCTTGGAAGTGCGGACCGGGCAGTGTTTCTGGGTCATATCGCCGGTAATACTCCCAAGGTGCGTCAAACGGTGGGTGCGGGTCAAAAGGATTGAGACTCAACAGCCACGGCTGATTTTCTCGACGATTTTTCTCAATAAATTCAACCGTTTTTTCGGTACACCAGCGGGTCTGGTGGAGATGAGGCGGGACGTTATCGAGATCAGAGGTCGGTGCATTCACGCGTCCGGCCCAGTTTGGATACTTTTGGGAGGCTGCTTTCCGCGCTATCAGTGCTTCAGGATCAACACCCTGTGCGCGTTGCCAATCGGCGTATTCGTGTCCGGGTGCGTTGGGTTTGCCGTGGTCGTGGCTATATTGGAAGTAACGATAGCCGTCGTTGACGCGGTGCTCTTGTGCCTCAAAGGCACTCGCGAGATGGAGTTTACCAATCAATCCGCAGTCGTAGCCGTCTTCTGCGAGGGCATGTGTAATGAGTCGGTCTTCGTAATATTCGGGGAAGACAGGGTTGCCGTTCCCCGTAACACTTACGGCTGAGGGATACATACCGGTCATGAAACTTGCCCGGGAAGGGGTACAGATGGGAGACTGACAATAGGCGTGGGTGAATGTGACCGACTGTTGAACGAACTCGTCGAGTCTTGGTGTATTAATATGCGTGTTCCCTAACGCTCCGATGGTGTCGAAACGTTGTTGGTCTGTACAGTACCATAGGATATTTGGACGTTTTGACATTTTTACTCCTTTTTTTAGTGGCTGTCAGTCAAGAGATTTTTGTGAGACGATAACCTGATCGCTGACCGCTGATGGCGACGCAAGCCGCGTGTGGGCTTGCGGTACAATGCTACCAAGCGTATGCTTCCGGTGCTTCACCACCAGGTCCGGGCCAAATTTCATCAAGTTTTGCGAGGATTTCATTGTCTAATTTTAATTCTAAGACGGCCACAGTATCCTCAAACTGTTCGACCGTTCGTGCCCCGATAATCGGTGCTGTAATGTTTGGACTGTTGAGCACCCATGCCAAAGCGACGTTAGCAGGGGAGTGTCCTATTGATGCGCAGAGTGCTTCATACGCTTGTAACTGTGGTCGATGTGTTTTAATAACGTCCCTGAGTACTTCTCTACCCCGTCGTCCGGTGGTCGGGTTGTCCAATATACCGCAGAGCAATCCACTCCCCATCGGACTATACGGAATCACTGCCAAACCGAGTTCTCGACAACACGGTAGCACTTCAAGTTCGACTGCCCGGCTGCGGAGATTATAGACGCTCTGCTCTGAGACGAGTCCAAGGAAATTGCGTTGGGTGGCAATACCTTGTGCTTGTACGATGTGCCACGCAGCGAAGTTACTACTGCCGACGTATGAAATTTTTCCCTCACGCACCAATTGCTCCATTGCCTGCCAAATCTCATCCCACGGTGTACGGCGATCAACATGGTGCATCTGGTACAGATCTATGTGATCGGTTTGTAGACGACGCAGGCTGTTTTCACACGCCCGCCGGATATGATACGCCGACAGACGCGCGTCATTAGGACCTTCACCCATTTGACTATACACTTTGGTTGCCAAAACAATTTGGTCACGCCGACTTTTATCCTGGGACAACCAGTTCCCAACGATCGTCTCCGTTAAACCTTCATTGTAGGAATTGGAGGTATCGAAAAAGTTAATTCCGGCTTGCAGTGCATGATCGAGTATGGCAAGCGATTCTTCTTGGGACGTATGCCTACCAAAACTGACGGTACCGAGGCAGAGACGGCTCACGCGCAGCCCTATCCGACCGAGATGGGTATATTCCATAGCGATTTCTCCTATGACGAACTGTATTGGTGTTGGTAATCTTGAAATCTGGCAGCTAAGTACTTCTATAATCATTCTATCAAATCTTGGGTTTTTGATTAACAAAAATCTGGGAATTGGTCAGAGAATCCGGTTCGGTTAGGAAACCGAACCTACCGGGACCTGGGGTTGAAAATCTGGGAATTGGTTGCCAGTTACCAGTTATCAGTTATCAGGGTACTTCGCAGTGGAAACATGCTTCGCAGCGAAAACAGTTAACTATTGGAAACCCAGCGGATCTGACCTACAAGAATTTCTGCTTGCCACGCTGACAAGGATGTGGTATATTTGTTTTAGAATCCACCGAACATTCAAGCACGAAGGAGGTCCCCTATGCGAATTGCAGTCGGTTGTATCGGACACGAAACTAATACATTTTCACCGGTAGCGACAACTATTGATAACTTCAAAAAGGGGAGTTATCATTGTGGTGACGAAATCATCGCTGCGTTCCGAGGCACCCGAACAATCACCGGCGGTTTCCTTGATGTCGCAGAACAACTCAATTTACAACCTGTCCCGCTGCTGTGGACGTTTGCGACCCCGTCTGGAATGGTAGAACGGACGGCTTATCAGACGCTTAAGTCGGAGTTTTTAGCACTTTTGCAGAACGCTGGAGAACTTGATGGGATCCTCCTCGATTTACACGGTGCGATGGTGACAGATGAACTTGAAGATGTAGAAGGCGATTTGATTCAAGCGGTGCGTGAGATAGTGGGTGAAACGTGGATTGTCACAACGCTCGATCTGCACGCGAATATTACCGCCAAAATGGCAAACGCTTCCGATGTTGTCATCGGATTCGATACCTATCCGCACATAGATTGCTATGAACGTGGGTTTGAAGCCGGGCAACTGCTCTTCGGTATGAATGAAGGTAAGATTCAACCGACAATGGCATATCGCCAACTCCCTTTACTGACCGCGCCCCCCGCACAATGCACAATGAAATCCCCAATGACAGACGTAGTTGAGGCACTTCATGCACTTGAAACTGAGTCTGGCGTTGTAACGGCAACCCTCTCTATGGGCTTTCCCTTTGCTGACATAACGGATGCAGGCGTTTCAATACTCGTTACGACCAATGGGGATATGGCACTCGCGGAAAATTATGCTGACCAATTTGCGTCTGATATTTGGGAGATGCGTACAGCGTTCACATTTAATCTACACACTGTCGAATCGGCAATTGAACTCACTAATCAGACAGATGGCAAACCGATTATACTCGCCGATGGTGCGGATAATCCCGGTGGCGGTGGTCCCTGTGACGGTACAACGATTCTACAAAAATTTATAGAAGCAGACGTTCAAGACGCAGTGATCGCCGTAATCGCAGACCCTGAATCGGTTGCTCAATCAGTCGCGACAGGTGTCGGAAACCGTGTCCAACTGAATGTCGGCGGAAAAACAGATACACAACACGGCGCACCTGTTGCCCTCACAGGAGATGTCAAAACACTCTCCGACGGCAGATTTATTCTCAAGGGTCCAATGGGACGCGGGACCGTGGGGAACATGGGCAGGACAGCCGTTATTCAGGTTGGTGGGATTGAGATTATCTTGACGGAAAGACGGATTCAACCGTACGATGCGGAAGTGCTTCGGAGCGTCGGCATTGAACCCCAGACGCGTAAACTCATTGCCCTCAAGTCTGCTGTCCATTTCCGTGCAGATTACACACCGATTGCGCATCAGATTTTGGATGTAGATACCCCTGGCGTTCATAGTCCGAATCTTTTCAACTACGCTTACCAGAAGCTGAGACGTCCGATCTATCCGCTGGATTCAACCGTTACCTACGGAAAAACCGATGTAACCTAAATCGGTTACCCGTAACACGTAGATTATAGTAAAACCTACAATTAATTAGACATTGTGGAAGGGCGAGGATACAATCCTCGCCAGCGGTGGTGAGGTGTTTTGTGTTTTCCAAAGTGCTCTCTTATTTTTAGGTTTTACTATAGATTGAACGAAAACCCCTATAGGGGTAGGTCTTGTGCCCACCCTTTCTTACCAACAAACGATCCGAAGGAAAAAACAGGTGATAGAAAAACGCGTTATCGGAAACTACGAAATGAATCTGGTATTAACTGGAGAATCCGGCAGTAAAGAAAGTAAAATCTTTTTCTCTGGAGACACGGCATTAGGGAAAAGGGCGTACCTCTCGATCTCTGTGGATGAACTCAAGGTTGGCCGGAAAACCAGTACCGACACGCGAATCTGGAAGACATACAATAACCTTGGACCCCCACCGTGGAACGTCAAGGTTTTGAAGAAGGGCAATTTTTTCAGATTCTGGGTCAACGATCGTACAGGTTGGATTCGGGGTCCACTGGGTGAATGGGAAAACGTTTACGAACCGGTAGATAACAGTCTCGGCATTGAAACGTCAGCAGGCATCAGTCTTCAATCATGGACAGTGACGACCCTTCCGTGGCTCCAAGAGGTTACCGAACCGATCTTATCCCGTGGTCCGAAAGGTTCTTTCTATGAGGCGCAGATCATCCCCGGTGCGATTATTGAATACGAAGGTCTGTATTACATGTACGTCATGGCGGGAATGCGCGGCGACGAAGAAGGGTCTTCGAGAAGGTCGATCGGTGTGGCTATGAGTCCAGACCTAAAGCGGTGGGAGGGACATGTTGAACCTATAATCTCCTACCTCGATACACCATACGACAATCTGTATGTCAGCGGTGCTGTCGTCACAGATGAGGGACGCGTTGCGATTATGTTCTCTGCACAGAAGTTTCCAGAGTGGCAGGGGTTCATGTTAGCGATGGCGGACCATCCGATGGGTCCGTTTTTTCAGTATACGGACAATCCCGTCTATAAACACTTCAGCCATGCCCATGAATTTGATCTCATTCGCGCGGATGGACTACCGCACCGTTATCTCCTTTTCTATGCTGGATTTACACCGGAACCTCAGCGAGGATGGGCAGGTGACCGCGGGTATCTCCTCTATAGCGACGATCTGGTGAATTGGCACTCCGATGAACGGAATCCGATTTTTGCTCCTGAAACGCTGGATAACTGGGACGCAGTTCATGTCCGACCGAGATCCCTGAATCGGATCGGCGATATGTGGTATTTGTGGTATGAAGGTTGTAATACTTGGGAACCTGAAGGTTCATCTCATCATGGCTGGTGGGATACAGTAGGGCTTGCCCGCTCGAAAGATCTTGTTAATTGGGAATACTATCCGAGAAACCCGGCTTTACCCGGTCTCGGTCTCAATGCCGATCAATTTGACAGCAATTGGGTCGGCTGGCCCCGCATGTATATCAAAGATAATGTTGGATACGTTTTTTATACCGGGAACGCTCAGGTCGGTTTGCGGACGATTCCGATAGATCGTCTTGTCAACTGGAAAACAGAGGGTGGAGAAACGGTTGATCTAAGGGAACATCATACATCGCAGTAACTTTATTAACAGATTTAACAGACCCTCTACTCCTAAATAACCGCAAATAGGATAAAGAAAAAAATATGGGGAATTCAATGAAAACGTTGATACTTGTCAATACACATACACTCACAGAGATCTATCCTCAAGCGTCCTTGGATATCCAACAGGCAGTTGAGGCATTCGCGCATAGACATAACGCCCAAGTACTCGACATTGATCAGACTTACCGAGCAAAGACCGGGCAGCAACTTTTGGTACCAGCATATCCCAATCCTGCGTTGACGGCAATCGCAAAGGAAATCAAAACTGAAATAATATCGCAAACTGGTGGACAATTGGATACCCTCATATTGGTTGGAGATGAATCTATCATCCCGATGTGGGAAGTCCGCTTGGATGATAACCCCGTTCACACCGATTCTTTCTATGCAGATTTGGATGGCGATGGACTTCCAGAGGTAACCACGACGAGGGTGCTTGGAAATCCTGAAGCGATGCAGCGACAACTGAGTGAAACCGCTGAAGTCGGTGGACCGGAGGCGACAATTCCCTGTTCTGAGGACACCCGCATCCACTTGGAAACACAACGGTTCCTTGATGCCCTCGCACAACAGGGACATCAGGTTGCTGTGCTGGGTAGAGGTGGGAAGGAACGTTTATCCGAATCCGATCTGATTATCCACTTCGGGCACGGAACTCCTAAATCTCTGAGCAATCGGTTCGGCGAAGACTTTGTGACGGCGAAAGGGATGCCGATGTTACCGCGTCATCCAATTGCGATTGTTGATGGGTGCGCCACTACGCCGCCCGGTTCGGCGTTGCTACGTGCCTTTTTGAATAACGGTGGTCGCGCCTACCTCGGCAGTACTGAAACCGTTTGGGGGATGGTTCCTGCGCGTCACACCAACCAGTTAGTGATGCATTTTTTGGATACCTATGAAGCGCATCCAGATTGGACCGTTGCGAGCCTGCTCACAGCAGCGCGCGCCGAATACGCGCGTGTCGCACTTCTTTCCGAGACATTACTGGCACTTGAACAGAAGGAGACCATGGCTGTTGGATGGGATGCATACACACACTTGACGACGTTTTTGCAATGGCACGCCTACGGAACACCCTTTGCGCGTCTGCATCTCGGAAACGCACATCCAATTTTTGCCAAACATCCGCTTGTCAAAGACACAGTATCTCTCATGGTGGAGGGACAAAATGTTATTGAAACGACCTTCAACTTAACAAGCGAGGACGGGCAGCCGATTCTCTTTCTACGGGCGGATTGGTTGGATTCAATGTCCGATTCGCTAACGCTTCGGATTTGTCAAAATGGAGAGACGCTCCACGAGTTGAAGGGCGACGCGCACATCATCTATCAGCACATCGAAGATATTTGCGTCGGTGGTTATATTGATGGGGAATTGTATCACGCCTATTGGTTATTACCGCTACAGAGAAAAATTGGGCAACACTGTTTACGAATCGAACTTGTGAGCGGCGGTAGACAATTGAGCATTTTACCAGAATCAGCGATAGAGATTTGGCCTGAATGGGAGACTATTGAGGCTCCAGAAGAATAGTAGGGAATCGGGGTTACAAATCTCTCCTACAAGTATTAGTCATTGTAGACAGGTTCTTTCGCTGGACGGACGACCCATTCTTCAAAGGCATCCTTGAAGAATTTTGCCTTTTCTCCAAAGTAGAGGGACTCAATACTCTCTATGGGGACCGACACCGCTCCGTAGATCGGTGAGCGTCCGAGGAGTTTGCCCTCTCTAACTTCAAGCGGATCAAAGACCAAAATCGAACCATCGGTCAATTTGACGCAGACCTGCCCCTTGGGGGTATCGCCAGGGAGAACAGGTTTATCGGGATGCATGTTTGGTTTGCTAACATTGACGACCCGCGCCACGCGATCCATGGGAACGGAAGATCTTCGCAATTTTGAATCAAATTGGATCGCCTGCCCGTTGAAGGATAGCAATTTTCCACGTTTCATATCGCCATTGTTTGCCATTAAGATGTGGGACGGTGGCGTATCGCGGCTGAAATGGGGAACGGTTAAGGCTCGCTCCAATTTCAGATCCATCTTATCATTTTGTTTGGATCGGCGTGACTCGACAGGTAAAAATCCAGGGGCGATTTCAATCCAATCTTGAACCGGTTGCTTCTTTAACCCACCTTCATCTATCATTAACCTACCTTCATTTATCCTTAATACCATCTTGCCATCCACCACTTTTACGTTATCGCCATCTATTACAAATTTCGTGTCATCTGCCTGCACCATAATTTGCTGAATTTTGGCATCTTCCAACCCATTGTTCCATTTTGTAGTAGTAATACTCACGGAGTATTGACTGTCTTTAGGACGTGTTTCGTTGAGGTTTATGGCGTGTGTTCTGTCAGCGAATTCAAGTGCTTTCATACTTGCCAAATCCATGCGCTGCGCATGAATAAAAGGCGATTGGAAACTGAGCGTTGTTCCATCGGAGGCTATAATTTGACAGGGTACGATCTCTCCACTTTGCAGATGCAGTGTATGCGGGAACTGCGCTGTGTCAAAATAGTGTGATGCATCCGATGTAGGTGGTAATAATCGTTTTATACGCTTTACCCGATTATTAGCCAATCGTACAGGTTTCAACGCGCCGATGGACTTCCACTGTATAAGAGCCGATGTCCCCTTCCCATGAAATAAAACGCGTCCGCGTAGGGTGTTCGACGCATAAAATAATTTGTCTTCATTCAACCCCTCTTTATCTCCCCTTATCAGGGGGGTATTTGTTTCAAAACGAAGTCGTGAAACATCTACAAGCGAGCAGGTTATGGGTTCATCTGCGAATGCAGTCTGGAGTAGCACACTGTCCGGTTTTACTTCCACAAACTCACCATGCAATACCACTCCGTCTGGATATTCCAGAGTAATGGGCTGATCTGCTGTGATTAGCGGCGTTCCCGGTTGAACAGCGCGGGTAACCTGTAGCAGATCGACATCTCGACGCGTTCCATCTGTATCAAGGACATAGACATTGTCTTTCTGAACAAACAATTTGCCTTGAATTACCTCATCATTCATCATGTAGACGCGCGGTTTGGAAAGATCGAGTTGCTGTGCTGTTGGGTCAGCAAACTGAGGGTAAACGCCTAACCGCCGCACTATTAGATCCTCGCCTCTGTTCTGAATATAGAGCCCGGGTCTCTCGGTCGTCGGTTTGACGCCCTCCAATTTTATCAGTAGATTTTCAGCAAAGTCAGATACCTTTAGGACACCCGTGCTTGCATCATAAGCAAGTCGCAAATGGAAGTTCCGTTGTTCCGGTTGAACCGCCAACACAGATTTAAACAGCGTGCCTTGGACAGCCACGAGTTCGTTTTCCCAGATTTCTAACCGTAATGCTTGGAAGAGATCTTCACCAAGGGCAAAAACAAAGTTCGGAGGTTGTGCAGTGGATGCTAACTCTAATTCAATCTCAAAACGTTCGGGCCAGTTGAGCGCGTGGAAGATTTCCGCCTTGGCGACACCTGTCTGTGGATGCCCTTCGGCATCTGCATACCAGTTGGAGTGAAGCCTATCGAAGAGTAGAGACGTGGGATCGGTCATATCTTTTTCAGGTTTAGATGATTTCCAATTCATCAGTTCGGAACCGTTGAAAAGGAAGTCTTGGCGTTCCTGCCGCTCAACTCTATCGAGCCTATAAATTGCTGAACGCTTCACCCGAAATTGACCGTGCCGCTCGCTGGAAAAGAGGAAGGTATCGGCATCGGAATCGATGAGGTCTGCTACCCAGACATCGCCTGAGACGGCATCAACCCGAAAAGCACCGGTTGTTAACACCGACGGCTTCGGAAAAGCGACTGAATCCAATACACCGACATCAAGCACGAGATCGTCCAAAAAGTATGGTGATGTCCAGTGGATCGTTCCTGAACCGCTGCCGTTTAGCTGCCCTGGCAGCATATCGCCATTCTTCCAGTGCAATAGGAGTTCCCTTTCTTCAGCCTGTACTGTTGGAAACCCTAACGCCGTTAGCACTGCGACTGCAACAAGTATCCTCTTCAGGTGCCGCTGCATCGAACTTCTCCTACAGCGCATCTCATAAATAGTTTGAGAGTATTTCCAACAAAGATTGCTCATAGAAGAAACTCCTAAATCCCCCTTTATCAGGGGGACTTGGCGTGTAACTAATGATCGTGTCCGTGATCTGATGCTTCTGGATCGTCGCCGTACATTGGCTCTTTCGCCGAACGGACGACCCATTCTTCAAAGACAGATTTGAAGGATTTTGCCCTCTCTCCGAAGTGGAGGTATTGGATGCTGTTGACTGGCACCGATATCTCTCCGTAGATTGACGAGCGTCCCTGCAGTTTTCCGTCTTTGATTTCAAGCGGTTCAAAAATGAAAATTGGATTGTCCGTCAACGTAACGCGGACCTCAGATTGAACGGCTGTCGGTTCTCGGGGACCCTCGGCTTTCAGGAAAAGCGGTTTTTGTTCATCAATTCCGTCTTTTGACTCACGGTTGTTACCGATGACTTCAACGACGCGTGACACCCGATCTATGGGAACAGTGAATTTCCGTAATTTTGAATCAAACTGGATCGTCTGTTTATTGATACCCAAGAGTTTTCCGCGTTTCAAATCGCCATTGTTCGCCACGAGGATATGGTTCGGTGGATTATCACGACTGAAACGTGGGACGGTTAACGCCCGTTCTAATTTTGCGTCAAGCCGTCTACCTCTCGTTTCAAGGGGATCAAAAATAAGTTCAACGCCTCGCTTAAGGGCAACAGCATCGTTGACAGCAAAGTTTCCGTCAACCTTAACCAATTTCGGCTGTTCCTCTTTTTTGTCGGAAAGTATAATTATTTCGACTGCCCCATCTTTGGTCTTGCGTGTCACAGCGTTCAAAATCCGACCGTCTTCAAGTATGACGCGATGCTTACCTTTTCCGCCTGTGATCGTAATGGGATTCCGATTTTCCGTTCTCGCCTGCACTTTTCCACCGAAGAACTCAATACCTTTCACATACATTGAAGATAGGTGCTGCATCCGAATAAAAGGTGATCGAAAACCGATACTTGTTTCATCATACGATGAAATTTGACACGGAATGACTTCTCCATTCTTCAGATGCAACAGATGGGGAAACTGTTCTATGTCAAAAGGTTTCTGTTTTAATACACGTTTCAAAGACCGCTCTACACGCGCCTCGCGGGCGTTCGCCAACCGAACCGCTCCAGATGCTCCGACAGGTTGCCATCGAAGATCAACAGCATCTTTGCTGCCAAATAAGATATGACCGCGGAGGCTCCCAGACTCATAAAACAATTTATCATACTCTTCAACGGGTGTTTGCGTGTCGGTTGTTGACTCGAACTTAAGCACCGAAGCCCCTGCCAGCGAGCAACTTATCGGTTTGTCCGCGAACGCAGTCTGTAGCAACACGCTATCGGGGGTCAAACGTATAATCTGTCCACGCAAAACGGCACCGTCAATATATGTCAATGCTAAAGGCTGAGGTGTCGGCTTCAACGTAACATCCGGTTGAACGATGCGATCAATCTGTTGCAAATCGATATTTTGTCGCGTCCCATCCGTATCAAGCACATAACTTTGGTTTCCGTCAACAAATAACTTACCCGGAACCAACGCTCCGTTCATCATGTGGATCCGGGATTTGGAAGCATCAATTTGTCGGTTTGTAACCTCAGTAGATTGTCGATAGATCCTTAACCGTTGCACTGTAAGATCTTGCCCGCGGTTAAAGATGTAGACCCCAGAAGCCTCGACAGTCGGTTTAACACCGTCCAATTTCAATAGCAAATTGCCATTCAAGTCAAGTACCTTCAGTATACCCGTGTTTTCATCACCCGTATTTTCATGATAGACGATCCGCAGCCGGAAATCCCGTCGGTCTGGTTGAATTGTCAACACAGGTTCAAAGAGGGTGCCTTGAACAACGACGAGTTCGTTGACCCATGTTTCCAAACGTACTGTTTCGTATAGGTTCTTACCGAGCGCGAAAACAAAGCTGGGAGGTCGCGCGGTAGATGACAACTCCAGATCAACCTCAAAATGCTTGGGCCAGCCGAGCGCGTAGAAGATGTTTGCCTTGGCGGTGCTTGTCTGCGGACGACCACCGCGATCGGGATGCCAACTCGGTTGTGCCTCTTGTGCGAACGGACCCACCTTTTCGTCTTTATCTTGCTCAGGGAGTTTCCAAGCCGTTAATTGGGAGCCGTCAAAGAGAAGATTGGAGTGCTCCCGACTCTCAAGCGTATAAATCATGTCTCGATTCACGCGAAACTGACCGTGCCGCTTGCTGGAAAAAAGAAACGTGTTATCATCTGAACTGATGAGGTCAGCCATCCAGATATCGCCGGATACCGTACCGACGCGAAAAGCCTCCGTTGCTGACACCGACTGTTTCGGAAAAACAATTGCGTCCAATACATCGGCATCAATAACAAGGGTATCCGAAAAATGTGGTGATGCCCAGTGAATTTTTCCCTCTTTCCCCGGTTCGCTTTCCAAGAGTTGACCGGGAAGGGTATCGCCATTTTTCCAGTGCAGTAGTGTTTCCGTTTCTTCAGCCTGTATTGTGGAAATCCACAACAGCATCAGTCCTACGATTGCGGCAAGTATCTTTTTTTGATTCCACTGCATTGTTTTTCTCCATTTTTTATCAGTTACCAGTTACGAGTTACCAGTTTCCAGTTATAAGTCCCGCTTTAACTGGAAACTGGACACTGGTGACTGGTAATTATTTTTCTGATCGCTATTTATCGCTCGTAAATGGGTAATAGGCGGTAATTCAGTGCCAAAGTGAGGACAGCCATTCCAGTAGCGTAGGCAGAGCCATAGCTGCTTGTGAAACTCCCGTCTTCTTTCTGCATGCCTTGGAGTCGCTCAATGATCCGTCGATTCCAAGATTGCCATGCTTCAAAGTCGCTTTGAAAGAGTGCCTGTGCCATGTAGTACAGATTATAGAAGGCGTACCCACTGTGTGTACTTTGATCCATTCGACGCTTGATGTACTCAGAAGCGGACTTGTACTCTGGGGTATCTTTCCGCTTTCCGATTGCATAAACGAGTGTTCCGATCGCTGTCCGAGTGACTCCGTCGCCATGGCTGCTCATAGGTTGATAAGAGACACCCCCGCCCCGCATCGTGCAGGTTTGAAAAAACGTCAACGCCTTATCAATGGCTTCATTGGGGACCTCAATGCCAGCGTTTCGTGCGCCGAGCAATCCCATGAGGACAGTTCCAGAGACAGTCGTGTCGGCATCCTGAGACTCCGGTGAGTATCGCCACGCCCCCCAAGGGTTCTTTTTTTGTGCTGTTAATGCACACCGCACGGCGAGTTCCAGTGCCTTACCGATTGTACGTCGCCGATTCGCCGGGACTTCACTCCCTTTCCAGAGTAGTTCTTCGCTGACTGCACCGTACGCTTCGGAGAGTGCTAACATCGCGAACCCGTGATGGTACATTGACCCGTGTCCGTATCCCGTCATGTATCCGGTTTTGGGATTCTGATTCATGATCATATTGCGCAAAGCCTTACGGATATTTGTGGCATAAGGCCCGTAATCCGGGTCTTCACCGCTCGCCATAAATGCCATGACACAAATCCCTGTAATCCCTGCGCCGTTTTGTCCACCTGGCCAGCTGCCATCCTGCAGTTGTGCGTTAGCGAGATACCGCAAACTCCGGTCATTGATACTTCTGACCGCTGCCGGGACACCCGTGCCGTAGCGGATTGTGGGGTCCTGTGCGTAAGTGGGTGTAATGGAAAATGTGCCGACCAACATAAAAAAAATGGAAAATCCGATAATGGGTGTGTGTTTATTCATCAGAGACCTCCAACCCCCTATATTCCTGTATGACTATTTCTTCTCCATCCGTTCGCGGAACTCATGTTCAACTCCACCTAGCATAAATGTCACCATTTCTTGCTGCCAAGGACTCAAACTCTTGCGATCAGTCTGTTGGAGAAGTTGGTAAAACATACGTCGTGCCACATTTTCGTTCAACAAAGGGGTCATCAATTGTGATGCCGTCATTACTACCTGTTTTCGCTGTGCATCGTCGAAAATCAGTTGTGTACCCAAGCATGTCACTACTAAATTACGCAAAACTTGTAGGTGAAAAAACGCTTTCTCGGTTCGGATTTCTTTATATTGTTTAAAAGCATCTTCAGAGAGAACATCTTTGATTGCCTGTTGATAGAGGGGATGCCTTATGATGTCAGAACGAGGGAGTTGTCTTCGTATTACACCTTCCTCGTTCCCTAAGTCTCTACGCATATCACTAAGCTCCTCAACAGCCTGTTCACGTTTCATTTCACCAGCCTCAACTAATCCCATAAGTGCTGCTTCAACTTTACGAAACATCGTTTCAGCATCTTTGTCTCGTGTTTCAAAGTATTGTTGAACTGTCCCCTTGATAGCCACTGTCAAACGCCGCGAGGCATTCTCGTCAAGTTCCCCCAAGAGTTCGGTATGCGCCTCCAGTTTTGCTTCAGTGAGCTGCCACAGTTGAGATTCTAAAATCGAAGGAACAACTCCGTTATGTGTCCCTGTCTTCCCCGTATTAACCAGCCCCTTCCACACTTTGGACTGTGCTTGGCTCACTATTCCATCCAAAGAGACTTCCAATTCATATTGGAGCAAATTTAATGCCTCTTGTAAATCAGTCTCCAACATACTGATTGCGCTCGGGAAAGATTCATTCTCCGCTGTGTCAAGTATCAATTGTTCAACACTTTTGCGTTGATCCGCTGTCAAATCGAGCTCTTGGTCGAGCCATGCCGTTATTTGTTGAGCAACTGCCTGTTGATCTCGCCGCCGGAGTGTTTTGATGAAATCTATATAATCCTGGAGCTGCGCTTCGGTTAGGTATTTAGTGAATGCTGCCCTACAATCCGGGTGTGCAAATAGTCCATCAAGCAACCCTATGCTGCCCTCTTTTCCTGTCGTTGCGAATTCACTCACGTCGCGGTTTATCTGTTCCAGCACGGTATTGAGTGCTTCAAGAATCGACTGGTGAAGTGCTTCAACAACAGGTTTATCCAAGTTGTAACGCTCGCCCATGCTTTCAGTGACATGTCGGAGTAAACCCTCGGTCCACCGGTTCGCATCATTGCCTTTTTTCCCCATTCTGAGGGGAACGAAATGGTCACCGCTATTAACGACTATAACAGGTTTTCCAAGTCGTTTGTTGTAGCCTCTTTTATGGATGTTAATCAAATAACGTCCTGCTGGAAGATTAGCCCGTTTATACTCGCCGTTGGCATCCGTTTTTGTTGTATGTTCCTTACCGTTTTGTGCAACAATCTTGACTTCAACACCTTCAATTGGGTTCCGCGCTTCGGTTACATCGGTAATCGTGCCACGGATAGTACCGCCACTCGTGGCATCGTCTTGTGAGAAGACAACACTATTGAACATACCCAGGCAAGCCGTAACTATTAACACAAAACTAAAACGAGCCATCTGTTCTGATCCTCCTCACAATCATCTCCGCCACATCATTGGACCGAACACACGTTTAAATTCACCTTGTTGCCAAGGTGTCAGAATTTCAAAATTTCTCTGCCGTTGGAAAAGTAGGAAAAACATAGAAATCGGAGGGCTGTTTCGGCGAGAGAAGGGAGCAAAGACCTCCACTGCTGTTTCTAAGTGTTCCCGCTGTGTGTTATCCAAAAGTAGCTGCGTATCCATGCCCGCCACTACCAGATCCCACAAAGCTTGTCGTCGCCAAGCCCTTCTTTCAGTTTGATGTGCGCTGTACTGTGCATACGCCTCTTCAGAAAGCACATCTTTGATAGCTTGTTGGTAGAGCCGATGCCCCGTAATGTCTGAAGTACTAATTACGCTATTTTTCTCCGATAAATCTTTCTTTATCGCTTCAAGTGCGACCAGAGCTTGCTCGCGAGTCATTTCACCAGCCTCAATTTTTTGCATAAAGTCGGCTTCAAACCCTTGGAGTGTTTCCTGGTGCCTTTCGTCTCGCGCTTCAAAGTGCTGTTGAACTACACCCTTGGCGGCGATTGCCAAACGCTGTGCGGCACGCGCATCAAGGGTGCCTAACAGTTCAGTATGCGCTTGAAGTTTGGCTTCAGCGAATTGCGTCGCGCTTGGAGGCTCCGCAGTGTCTGCTGTATCTTTCTTTTTTGTGGTTCTGTTGGGGACGAATAGGTCAAATACGTTCTCAACCTTTTTCTTTGTTTTGAGCATTTTGAGGGGGACGAAGTGGTCGCCGCCATTAACGATTGTAACGGGTTTTCCGATCCGATCACCGTACCCCTCTTTAAAGATATTGATAAGGTAACGTCCCGCGGGGAGGTCGTCGTGTCTATAGTTGCCGTTCGCATCCGTTGTGGCTATAAAAGCCCTGCCTCCACCTTCTTGGGCAACGGCAACAATCTGGACTTCAACGCCTTCAATAGGGTTCATTGCCGGTGTTGTGTCAGTAATCATGCCTCGGACGGTTCCGCCACCCGCCCTAATTTTTTTGCCTGTATCCGTGGTAATCAATCCCAACCAAACTTTGGACTGTGCCTTACTCAAGATACCATCGATAGGGATTTTCAACCTGTAGCGTGCCAACTGTGCCGCTGCCTGAGGGCTACTGATTCGCAGGACAGTCATTGCGTTTCCAGCGGCTTCATTCTCTATTTTATCGCGCAGCAATTGCACAACCTCTTCGCGTTGCGCGGGGGTCAAACTGAGTTCTTGGTCAAGTCGCACGGTTATTTGATGCGCAGCTGCATGTTGATCTCGCTGCTGCCGTGCCGCTGCAAAGTCCAAATAATCCTGAAGCTGCGCTTCGCTGAGGTGTTCGGTGAAGGCTGCTTTGCAAGCCGGACGGGACAATAACATGTTGAGTAACACGGCGTTACCATTGCCCATCGCCTTTACGAAAGTGTTTGGGCTTTCTGTTTGCGACAGTACGTTGTCAATTGAATTGAGAATTGACCCATGAAGTGCTTTGACGGCTACCTCGTCGAGATTGTAACGTTTGCCGACACTTTCGGTAACGTGCTGGAGTAAAGACTTAATTCGCACCTTGACGAGAGCGTCCATTCTGCTCGGTTGCCCTTCAACGAGTGGCATACGCATTTTAGACATTTTAAGTGGCACGAAGTGGTCACCGCCCTCAACAATGGTAACAGGTTTCCCACGCCGCTCATCGTATCCTTCTTTAGATATATTAATCAGATAGCGTCCTGCGGGGATACCTGCTTTTTTATAATCGCCGTTGGCATCCGTTTTCGTTGTGAATTCCGTGCCGTCTTGGGCGACAATCTTGACTTCAACACCTTCAATTGGGTTCTGTGCTGCGGTTGTATCCACAATCGTGCCACGGAGTGTCCCGCCATTTGCAGCGTCGTCCTGTGCGAAGGTGATACCAGCAAATATACCGACACAAGCCGTGACTATTAACACGAAACTAAAACGAGTCATTTGGTTGATCCTCCTCACAATTATCTCCGCCACATCATTGGAGTGAACACACGTTCAAACTCACCCTGCTGCCAAGGGGTCAGGATCTCAAAATTTACCGTCTGAGGGAAAAGTTGGAAAAACATAAACTCCGCTGGTTGCTTCTCCTTAAGCGGACCGGGTACCAATTGCGATGCTGCCGTTTCTAACGCTTCCCGTTGTGTTTCGCCCAGAAGCAGCTGCATGTCCATGCTCGCCACTATTACATCACGCAGCACCTGTTGAAACCAGGCTTCTCTTTCCGCTTGGTATGCGCTATAGACCGCAAACGCCTCCTCAGAAAGCACATCTTTGATAGTCCGTTGGTACATCGGATGCTCCGTAATATCAATTTGCGTCTCGCCATCCCCCCATAATTCATCCATCGCTTCGTGAACTTTGTCCTGGGCTTCAATATATTGTTGCGCTACACCTTTAGCGACGATTGCCAAACGCCGAGCGGCACGCTCGTCAAGAGCCCCTAACAATTCGGTATGCGCAGCGAGTTTGGCTTCGAGGCACTGTATCCTTTGCGCTTGAGATTCCGCGGTATCTGGGTTAATTTCATTCCGAGGTTGCTTCTCTTGTAGATCCATCCAAGGTTGCTTCTCTCGTACATCAATCGCATCAATCACTATATTAACTTCTTTTTTTATCTCGACCTGCTTAGCTGCTTTCATGCCGATAAACGGACGCTTTTTGTTTGCATCCGCTTGAACCAATACCTTACCAGCTTTGTCTGGATTCTCGAGGATAACCACAAATCCTTCGTTCTCATCTGCCCCAACCAACATATCGCCGATGCCGACCTCGTCTGCCCCTTTGAGGCGAACCGTGATCCCTTTGGGGGCGTTCGCCTCAACCAATTCTTGCCAAACCTTTGACTGTGCATCGCTTAAGATACCCTCCAGAGAAATTTTCAATCTATAGTGCACCAGATGTACCGCTTTCTGAGCACTGATCCGTAGGATGTTCATTGAACTTGGAAAGCCGCCATTCAACGCTGCACCCCGCAGTAGTTTTACAATTTTTTCGCGTTGATCTACTGTCAAACTGAGTTCTCTGTCAAGTGCGGCGGTTATTCGACGAGCGACCGCCTCTTGATCTCGCTGCAGCCGCGCCGCTATGAAATTCATATAATCCCGAAGCTGCGCCTCGCTCAGATGCTCGGCAAATGCTGCCTTGCAATCAGGCTGCGACACTAACATTTTGAACGCTATATCTGCATTCGCGAAGGTACTCAGACTGCCGAGCTGCGCGTGCATCCCATCAATTGAATTAAGCATTGACTCATAAAGCGATTCGACAGCGACCTCGTCCAGATCGTAACGCGCCCCCAGACTTTCAGCAACACCTTGGAGTAAGGGCTCATTTTGCTGCTTGATTCGCTGTTTGATGACCATTCTGTCCATTTCGCCTATTTTGCCTGGTTGCACTTCAAACAGTTTGACTTTGCCTTTCTCAGCCATCTTGAGTGGAACGAAGTGGTCACCACCATCAACGATGCTGACAGGTTTTCCGCGTCGGTCATTGTATCCTTCTTTGTGGATACTGATGAGATAGCGTCCTGCGGGGATACCCGCTTTTACATACTCGCCGTTGGCATCCGTTTTTGTGGTGTATTCCGTGCCATCTTGGGCAGCAATCTTGACTTCAACACCTTCAATAGGATTTTGTGTTGGGGTTGTGTCGGTAATCGTGCCTCGGAGTGTGCCGCCGTTTGCAGCGTTGTTTTGGGCGAAGGTGATACCAGAAAATATCCCGACACAAGCAACAGCTATTAACATGAGAATTAAACGGATCATCTGTTCTGAATCTCCTTACAATTACCTTCCACTCACTTGCGGAATTGACGTTCAAAACCTGCCTTCATAGACGTAAACACTTCCTGCTGCCAAGGACTCAACATCTCCTGATCTGTCCGTTGGAGGAGTTGGTAGACCATACTTGGTAAGGCATCTGTTTTCAATAGGTCAACGGTCAGTTCTGCTGCTATTGCTGTTAGCTGCTTTCGCTGCGTATCGTTTAAAACCAGCGGCGTTCCCAAGCTGGCAACTGCGACATCCCGTAAAGCGTGTTGATGCCAATTGTCCCGTTCGGTTTGGTGCGCGGTATATTGCCTGAACGCCTCTTCAGAAAGCACATCTTTGATGATTTTTTGAAAAAGTGGATTCCTTGTAATATCTCCATTAGGTTCGCGCCATCGTATTGCGCCGTACTCGTTCCATAATTCTTGCTTCAGGGCATCGAGTCTCTCATCGACCTGTTTGTCGGTCATTTCACCGGCCTCAACTGCTTGCCTGAGTTTTGCTGCGGTTTCTCGGTATGTTGCTTCGGGGTCTGTGTCTTGTGCGTCAATGTATTGTTGAACGACAACACCTTCAACTGCTGACAACCGCCGAGAAGCCTCCTTATTGAGTGTACCCAACAAGTTGGCGTGTGCCCTTAACTTAGCTATGGCAAAGGATCTCAGTTGAAACTCCACTTGGACTTTGTTACCCGTCGCCATTTTTTTCGCCGCTATACCCTGCAAAAGATGATACTGGGCCTGGGTCAATAGTTCCTCCAGAGAGATTTTTAACTCATCGTCTATCAGATGTAATGCCTCCAATATATCAATTTCAAATAGATGCATTGATTTTTCTGTCGCGTCAAGTAGTGTTGGAAAAGATTCATTTGCTGTCGCGTCAAGTAGTGATTGCTCAAGATTTTTGCGTTGATCTCCTGTTAAGATGAGTTCTTGGCCAATCCATGCCGTTATATATCGGGCGACTGCCCGTTGATCTTGGTGCCGCAGCTTCGTTGTGTCCGTAATCTGACCGCGGAGGGTTCCATCGTTTAAAGCATCGCCTTGCGCATAGGCGGTCCCAACAGACATACCAATACAAGCGATTACACTTAGCATGAAGCCATAGCGGGACATTTTTTTTCGTTGCATTGTAAATACCTCGTTCTGATTTCTGTCGCGAACCTAATTTTCTTGGATTGTAGCCAAGCCGGTTTGCCATTCCTGTCCCTTCTTGCCTGCGTAGAGCATAGCGTAGGTGTCACCGACTTTAAGGATCTGACCTGTCAATACACCATCGCAATCAAACGCATTAGTGTCGTCCGATGGTGTAAATACCGGGTTGTCCGGGTTCGGCTCGAAGTTTTGGAAATCGCGTGTTCGTACATGTCCGATTCGCCAGATTTCGCCATCAAACCCACCATAGAGGATATGGAAGTACTGTGGACCTTTAAACAATTCCGTTTCACGCACGGCTTTACTATCCCACACTTCCCCACTACCTGTGAAAACAGGATTGGCAGGATTTTTTGTGACGGATGCAGGGTTGCTCGTCGGTGCGGTCGCATGGCACATCGTCAGTCCCACTCCGAACGATTGTGTTGCTTTCCCTGTATAAACGATATGAATCGTGTCGCCATCCACCGCAACTGAGGGGTGCGTTGAACCGTGTCGTTCGTGATCAGTGTCAGCAGGGATGACAGGCGTGTGCTGGACGCGTTGCCACTCACCGAGGTCTCCAGTGCTTACAAGCAGCCCTGTCTGCTCAGGGGTCGTTTTCCCTTTGCCCCGATAGTACATGTAGAACTTGCCATCGGCAGGGTTTAGAAAGGGAAAAGGGTACTCAACGGCTGCATTATCGAAACCGTCTACTGAAGGTTCAAGGATCGGGTTCCGCGCGTCCTGTGTGATGTTGGTCAGATCACTCATGGGAGCCGTTGCGTGCATGATCAACCAGCGAACGCCGTGGTCCCGTTTGCACCAGATGTAGTGTACCGTCCCGTCAACGATAATGGCATGCGTTGCTGCTGCCCAGAGGGGTGGTGGCAAGGCAATGATCGGATTGCCTACCGCTATCCTCTTGAAACTGGCGAATAGTTCAAATGGAATTTCATTTTTGTTTACATCTATCATCAATTCCGCCATTATTTCACTGTATGCGATTAGGGTGTCTCTACCTTTCATCCCTCTGGAACGCTATTAGTGGCTTCCCGCAAACTCAAGAGGGTTTTGTGGGTTTCAAGGTTTCTGCCTAAGGTCCGGTGCGGTTACAAACCGCACCTACCAGCCTGGGGCCCGCGAGGGGTGTTTCTACCTTCCCTCTAAAGTGTTGAAATAAGCGTCCAACCCTTGGCGAAATTCCTCCGGCAAGACACGTCCTGCTTTGCCTGTTGCCTGTCTGGGTGCCCGATTTTCGATGAAGGCACCACTGCTATCGTCACCAAGTCCCATGAGCCTCAAAGCAGCAGCTGTCGCGGGTGGTGCTGTTGTTACCATAGGCGTATTGGGGAGTCGGCACGTTTGAAGCAAGATTTCAATCACTTCCGTTATCGCTGCAATCGCTTTGGGACCCGTATCGGGTTCCGCGAGGATGTCCTCTACCTCATCCATAACCGCTGCGGCTGCCATTACCTTCGCGAGTTGCTGTTGGATTCGCCCCTCCTGAGCGTTAGGCAAAAGGCTGATTTGTGCTGCGATTTCACGGGTATCCTCAGTGAGCGTAATTTGCGTATCGTACAAGTCAACACTGCGCTCCTCGTATTTATCAGTGGTCAGTGCTTCCTTCGCCTGCTCAAGTTCGCGCGTCTCTTCCCGCAAGGTGATCTCGCGATCAATGATACGCAACACTTCCAAGACGATTTCCGGCGGTAGATTCGGCAAGTTCACCATACCACCTTCTGGAGGTGGCGCATCCGGGAGCGGATCTACCAACTGCTCAGCCCATCGATCGAGTGTATCTGCCCAGAATTCTGCCTCAATGGTGGATTGTCCGACAAAATTCTTGTTAATCGCTTTTGCTATGTCTTCCATCTGGTTTGATACAAGTGCGTCCTGCATCTCCGAAAGTACACGCAAGTAGTTCGACGAGGGGCGGCGATCAGAATAAGCCACCATGTCTTGTATGATAGTAGATACCGCCTCAGACTCGTTGGTCTCCCGTTCCGCCAAACGTACCCGACGGGACTGATTTTTGGTAACGTTGCGTTCAAGACCGAAACTATCGAGATCGTTTAGGTCTACTGCGATGTCAATCTGTTTTCGTGAAGCGGCTTTTAGGCGTTTGACGAAGGTACTGTTCTCAAAACTGACGAGTAACCTGCCCATCTCTTCTGCGAGTTTGGCGAAGGCATCCAGTAACTCTTGCTGTTCTTCGACAGCTTCAATGACGAGGTCTGCTGCCTCAGGTGCCGATGTCTCTTCGTCTTCTTCGTTTTCTTTGTCTCTACCGCTCCCCTTAAGCATAGTGGTAGGGATACCGAGACCGCCGACGATCTGTGGTGGCTGTCCTTCCGCACTCTCACCTTCGTTGAATCCGGATTCAACATCAGAGACAGTAGGTGTCGGATTCGCAGGCGCGTAACCCGGCTTACCGTCCGGCTGTTTGCTCCGATTGACGCTGACCCCTGCCCCTGGCGTGTTCGGATCTTCCGGGGTTTCGTCCAATCCTTCAGGCGGCACTATACTGTCAGGTCCGTACTTCTCTACCTCTTCCGAATTACTGGGTTCACCGCGAGAAAGCGAGGGGGGTCCCTGTGTTGACGGCTCTCCCTGTTGCCCGGTATTATTATCCGTAGATTCACCTGCAGCATCGGCTTCAGCGGTGCTTCCGGGTGCCTCAGCGGCACGTGCAAGTAGGTCGGCAACAGAGGGCATTCTCTGTCGAGCGATTTCTTCCAACTCCTCTAATATTTCGCCCCACGATTCAAGCTGCTCTGCATCAAACTCCTCATTCTTTGCGGCTTCTTGAACCAACTCTTCACCGGTTTCGATCAAACTGTCGAGTCTTGCGGCGTTTTCACGTTCTGCGGCAGCTTGTTCTTGGATTTTCTTCCGCTGCGCTGGATCGTCAAGTGCCTCGGCGGGTAGGTCGCGTAGTTCGCGATTGACTTGGTGCAGCTGCAACTCTTTGTCGTGGACATCCTTTGCGGCACCTGCCCAGAGCTGCATCTGTCCAACCAACCACCTGAAGTGTTCTGCTGGCGTAAGCACATGGAGGACAAGGTAGGGTGAATAGATCCGCTCGCGATCGGGTAGATAGTCCTCAACATACGCACGCAATCGAAGACTCTGGGGTTTTATATTTTCACGCTTGGCAGAAAATGTGGCAGCTACGGTTAAAGTGTCTGCCATCGGCGTACCTGCCGACACAGTTTTCTCACCGCTTGTAGGTTCGGGATTGTGGACTGGGTTGGCGATCCCCGCCCATTCCAAGCCGATCCGCTTCACACCAAAATCGTCCGTTGCTTGAATTTCAAAAGGAAGCACCTCATCAGAAATGAGGACCTGATTGTTCTTTAGTTTATTTAAGGCAACCGTTGGTTCCTCATCATCAAGTGCCTCGAATCTTAGGACTTGTGGCTCACGGGCGGAGAGTCCAAACCGATCGCGCCATGTGAGTTGCATTTCGGTTGTCGTCTCTACAGATATGGGTTCGGTTGTTACGCGTGCGCCATCCACCTGTTGTGGACGATTGTTTAGTGTTGCTTCTGACAGTTCTCGTGTAGTGGTAGCCTCCAAAATGGCGGTGCTGCCCCTCACTAAATTCACAATCCCGCCGCGTACATCATCTACTCGGGGTTCTTGGTGTTGTAGATAATCCGGTAATTCGACTTTGGCAGTAAGATCTTTGAGCGCGGGACGCAATTTGGGTTCAACTGGGATGGCACGCTGTGCGTCTCCGACCCGAAGCTTGACGTTCCCGTCCGCCGTTTGTGGCGGCAATTGAAATTTGTAGGTTGCGCCGTCGCGTTCGGCAACTATTGGTGTCTGATCCGCGTATCGTGCCTCCGCTGATTCAGGCTTCCACGGTGAATCGTCTTTCAATCGGGCTTCGACATCAAAGGGTTCCGCGTATGCGACGACGCGAAGCCCGGTTTCACTTTCCAACTGTGCGAAAGTGTAACGCTCCACAGCCCGCCACGGCGTTAGCCACCGAGCCAGTGTGTTTCGACTCGTTGCGGGGATCACAATTATCCCAATCACAACCAGTATTAAGGGTATCCCTGCCACCCATGCCCAACGGCGATGTCGAGGATTTGGGACGGCATCTGCCAGATTATGCTTTGCTACCTCGGCATCCACCTGACGCATCGCTGCTTCAACTAAAGCGGGACTTGCCGATTGATCCGTCCTACTGGATGCGAGTTCCACGATGCCGAGTACGTGATTGCCAAAACGTGGAAACTTATGTTGCAACAGCCGAGCGATGCCTTCTAAGCTCCGATGCTGCCAAACCCAATTATAATACTTTAGTGGCAAAAAGAGCACCATTCCCACCATTCCAGTGAGTAGAATAAGTACCCGCAAAAGCGTAGGTGTATCAAACATGCGGTCTAAGCCAAACACGACGAGATATGAGATTATGATACCGAAGATCGCTGCCAGCGACCCTTCAGCGAGTTTGATAATCCATACCCGTTTTTGGTAGTGTTCAAGTGCCGCCTTCATGCGAGGTGGCAAGTTGACTTTTTCCTGATGATGTCCACTGTCGCGTGGTTTTTCTTGTGTTTGTTTCATCGAAAATTTCCTCATATTGGCTATCGGCTATTGGCTATCAGCCATCAGCAAAGAACCCTCTCGCTGACGACTGGCGACTATTCCACTGATTTATAGTAGATCCCGCAATTATTTATACACTCGTATCGTTGTGTAAACTGTGAAGTTGTGTGTCCCAATGGCACAGGAAACTAACAGTCTCCTATGCTACAAATGTAAACTTATTTTCGGATTTTACTATAATTGCTAAGACAATTTTTAGTTAAATGCTGCCGTTATAAACATGCCACCCTTACAGGGTTGGGTTTCTTTTTGGAACTTTTTCTATAAACATATCGTTCCTATGGAACTGAAGGCGATACAAGACACATAGCACTCCGCTGGAGTGCAAGAGGGGACTACACCATTTTCTATAGACATACCACTCCTACGGAGTGAGGATTTTTCTACGGGTTCCTTGGGTGTGGGAAACTTGCGGAAAAACATACACGGCTTTGAAACGCAACGCCCACGGCACAAGGATTGTCCAAACTATAGTAATATTTAAAAAGTCTGAATCTATACCCATCCATCATCAATCATTAATGTTAATGGCGATTCCATCTCTTCGAGAGGCAGATGAACCCGTTGCCGTTTCCGAGACGACTCATAAATCGCCATAAGGAGTTCTAAAGAAGCGTATCCCTGATAGCCGCTTGAGCAGTGTTCCCGATCCTCGTCAATGGCTGCAATCAGGTCTTGTACTGGACTAATTTCTGAAGGTAATTCTGGTGTTACCCATGCGCCGCCAGATTGCTGGTTGCGGATACGGAGTGCCGGTCCACCTGGGGCACTCAACTCAAGTTCGCCCTCTGTCCCGTAGCAGTAAATATGGTGATAACCGGGAGCAGTATCACTGCCTGATTCAATGATGCCACGGACATTGTCTTCAAATTTGAAGTACCCGACTGCGAAATTCTCGGAGTGTAGATCGTATTTGGTCGGTGTACCGATCCGTTCGATTTGCCCTATTACCCAACTAATCGGACGATCGCGATAAATAAACCGCATCAGATCGACGGTATGCGTGGCATTGTCCTTCAGGTCGCCGCCGCCACAGATACCGTGGATTCGGAAAAGTTCACCGATCTGTCCTTCGGCAAGCATCTGCTTCGCGACAACATAAGGTGCGTTAAACCGTAGTTGATGGTCAATCGCTAATTTCACATTGTGCTGTGAACAGGTCTCAAGCATCTCTCGCGCCTGTCCGAGATTTTCCGCCATCGGTTTTTCAGAAAGGATTCCTTTTACACCGTGTTTTGCGACTTCAATCACGAGGGGTGCGTGCAGTTTCGGACGCGTACACACCGAAACAATATCAATCTCCTCGGTTTCGAGCATCTCAATATAATCAGTATACTGTTTTTCGACACCGTACTGTTCGCCGTAGGCTTTCATACGCTCTTGGTCAACATCGGCGAGTGCGGTCAACGTCGCTCTCGGTTCATTGACATACCATCCGGTGTGCATGTGAGAAATTCCACCGCAACCGACTATTGCCACTTTATAGTTATTAGGCATTATAAATTCCTTTTGGTTCAGAATTGGTCGTTGGTTATCGGTTTGGCTCCCGTATTCACCTCTTGATAGTATATAATATCATGTTTTATTGGAGGTGTCTATCTGCTTTTGACTTTGTGTAGAAGTATTCAGTTTTTAGTTGTCAGTTGTGCGCCTGTATAGATAAGTTATACTGCGCCTGTCATTTTTCTTGCGACCCAGAATACGCCGAGTAAAAAGATAAGGAAACCCGCCCAGATTGGGTGTGCCCAGATCCGTGTGCGATGGACAGTTGGTGCGGGTTCTGGCAAGGCTGCGAGATATTCCAATAGACTCGGCACTTCAGAAATCGGTACCAACCTACCGTCGGTAATCTTGGCAATTTCTTCTAATACATCGAAACGCGCCAAACGTCCTTGCTGCTCCCGATTTAAGCCTTGTACGGATAGATCCGTTTGAACAGATGCCCCGGTTTCGCTACTGCTCGCCACGAGTCGATAGTTTCCAGGTTCTTTCGGTACAAACGCACCGACGAACAAACCCGTCATATCCTCTGTACCGGGTTGCAATTGAATTGTTTGCGTTTTGCCCGATGGTGAAATCGCTTGTACAACAACTGACCCTCTGTCCAAGGGACCGCCAACGTTATCAATAGCGTTGGCATGCAACGTCAGAACATCATCAACGTTGGGTCGGTCAGGGGAGTAGAAGAGTCGTATCAATTCGCTTTGTGCCATTTGCCGTCGATATGCCATCCACCGTGCGACCTGACTCCAGAAGCGGTAATGGTACTTATCTTCAACGCCTTGCCGCCAACGCCACGCACTGTCTGTCCCCATAAATAATACTTTCCCTGTGCCGTATGTTTTGGTCACGATCAGTGGTACGCGTCCGGCGGCAGTCGCCACTTGATCGTGAACTGCCAGCGTCTCGGTACCAACTTTGGCACGCTTGATGCCAGCGTACCAGAAAAATCCGGGTAATTTCCGCCATACTTCGCCGTTGTCAAGGTCTGTATCCCCAAGGCGTGTTAGCAAACTGCGCTGTCCAGACGCTGTAAGTGCGAAGTATCCCTGCATACTTGAACCGACACCTTCTGGTGTCGCTGAATCTAAGACCACAGGATAGAGGTCGGCAAGGGGACCCGAGATTAACGAATTATGCGCGCCGTCACGCCCTGGCATAAAGACGAGACCCGAGGCTTGGGCAGAAACTAATTTCCGTAATTCCCGTGTCTGTTCGACCGTCAACTGGTCCTTCTGCACGCCGACATCCCCAAGAAACACTACATCATAACGACTTAACTCTCTGGGGTCAGGAAAACGTTTAATATAAGTGCGCCCCCCGCCAACATCAGGGAGTTCGGGGTGAAAGAGGAGACATGTTACTTCAACACCCGAATCCCGTTCTAAAGCGTTTCGGAGATATCTGTACTCCCATCGCGGATAAGATTCAATGACGAGTACTTTCAATTGTTCTTTACGTATTGATATGGGTGCGGAGATTTCATTATTTTCAGGGATCAATTCCTCTGCGTCCCGTTCGATACGGAGATTTAGGGTATAATCCCCTGTTCCTTGTCCCTCCGCGCCCGGTGTCCAGACGATATTCTCCTGCGCCTGACTCATAGCAGGCACCCGGACCATTTTCGTAACTGTCGCCTTCTTATTAACGCTGAGTGTGACACGGACATCCCGATCCTGTCCCAAGGTACTACGAACAACAAACGGGATCCGCAGCTGCTTGTTTGCGACACCATAGGTCGGCGCGTCCATTCTGACCAATTCGAGGTCGGGGAGTGGTACCTTGCTCCCGATGCCTATTGCAAAGACCGGAATCCCTTTCATCCGAAACCTTGTAGCTGCCTCCACTGGCGAGTTCCCGACATTCCAATCACCGTCCGATAGCAGTACGACGCCGCGAAGGTTTGTATGCGTATCAAGCACGTGTGAAAGTCCAGCATTCAAATCCGTTGCTTCATCTGCGGGATCCAACTGCGAAGAGAATGGCTCAAACACTATATTGAGATCGGTTGCATCTTGCCGGTTGCCATTATTGGATAGGGACCCGGCTTTCCAGACATCCTCAGACATCAGCGGTTGAATCGTTTCAGCGCGGCTCTTACGCTCACCGGAGACATCTTGATTTTCAAAGACATCCCGCGTCTGCATACTTTTGGATTGGTCCCAGAGTACTGCGAGTGTCGAACGCCGATCCGGGGGCTGCGTCTTCAACCATTCGGGCTGATTCAGGGTAACAACTACCAAGCCGACCAACACAAAACGCAGTAACTCAAGCCACCCTGTTTGCATACGATAGCCGCTCCGGTGCCATGCCAACCAGCATAATACACCTGTCGCAACCACAATAATCAGTCCTAAGACCGTGATGGAATTGTTTGAGAGGAACTCTAAGCTTCCCTGTTGTTCTTGCATTTTTTTATCTTTCCTTGCGGTTCGGTGAGGTGAGTCTGAAGTTTGAAAGTGCTACGCCGTAAATCTGAAGAAATCCGCAGAAACCCCCCAGCAAAAACACCTACGTTTAATTATCAAACTCACGTTCCTGATAACCACTCTTCTACTCTGTCGTTCCTTCTGCGACTGTGAGGTCTATTAAGGGGCTGCTTTCGGTTTTTCGACTCGGCAAACTCAGCACGGCTTCCAGAATGAGCACGATAGCCATCGCAATGAGGAAGATACGCCAGAGTTCACTGGCTAAGGCAGACGTATCCCCGACATTGACATCAATTCTCCGGTACGACAACCCATCAAACAACGCGTCGACCGTCTCAAGCGGTGATATCTTTGCATTGTCCTCTGCTTGGCTGCGATTGACAGCTGCCCAATATTCGCTGTCTCGATAAATGCCAGCATGTAATCCACGTTGTGAGAGGGAGGTATTGCTCTCTGCAGAAGCCACGGGTTCCCATTGATTTCGGTCAGCAAGGACATCAATTTCTGCGTCGCGTTGCGATGCTACAGCCAACGTCCGACACCCTTCAGCCAACGCCCGTTGTAACATAACATAAAAGACTACGCCGTCCCGTTCGAGCGAAGAAAATTGTGCTGTAGGGAGTGTGCTACAAAAATAGGCTGCCCCCTGATCAGTAGCCACCCGTGTTAGTAAAGGTGCATCGTTGTCAAACCTTGCCAAGAGTGTCCCTTGGCTCTCAAAGGTGCGATATTGGTAGGTCCGTAGTTCGCTCAACGGCAAAGCATCCCCACTTTCTGCATGTGCCAGTAGATCCGCATCGCCACGCCACCATGAGATATCGCCTGTTGTATCGGACTGTTCACCCGTAGTAGAGTGCCAATCTCCCCAGCGTGAAGCAAAGAATTGCTCACCGGTAGCGGTTGGTGTGCGTAATTTCGACGGAAAGAACATAGCCACGCGTCCGTTATTGACGAAATGCTGAATCTGTTCCGCGACCAAACCGCTTGGTAGTGTCCCCTGCCAAATCAACAATCCAGTATTTTCCCAGTCGATCTCGGCGACTCGGTTCATAGGCAGCACATCCACATGGTGTTGTAGTCGAACATCTGTCGGAATAGCAAGTGCTCTCCGGAACGCTTCACCCACTTTTGGGTCATCACTGACGATGACAGCTTTTCGCACCGGCGGTTCAGAAAAGACGAAGAAGAACCGATTGTCCAAGGGGTTGGCATCACCCGGCAAACTCACCGATCCCCAACCCGAATTGAGTTTCGTATCAATAGGGATGCGGTGTCCTTGCAAAGATGCGCCGAGTGTGTCAAGTTCCACTTCAACCACGGATCGCACGTTGTTGACTTCAAATTCGATCGGCACGCGCCGCACCACACTGCGTCCTTCCGCGGTAACCGACGCGGATCCACCCTCGGTGCGTACTATTACATCAAGCAGGAGTTCTGCATCATTGCCACGTTCCCACCGCTGCACGTTTTCCACTCGGACCGATAAGTTATTGGCAGGTGGATCTGTATATGCCAGCAAGAAATGGTGGACACCTTCCAATTGAGCGAATTCCTCACGCATCGCGTTCCAGCGGCCACTATGGACATCCCAATCGTTTTCCTTCAAATCCGAACAGATCCAGATTTCGGCGCGTCCTGACTCATTTGCCTTGAGATACGCCAAAGCCGTCTCAAGCATACCCGGAATATTCGCGCTGGTGGCACTGGCTTCCACCATGGGTAGACTCAATAGTGCTTTCGGTGAATCAACTTCCTGCAGCTGTCCGCTGGCACTGTCAATTAGCAGCAAATGTGTTCCGTAATCGCCTTGTTCCAGCAATTGTGCAAGCCTTTTCAGTGCTGTGGATCTTTTTGACTCTCCGGCTTGCAGGTCTTGTATCTCCATACTGGCGGAACGATCAAGAAGCACCAACGTGGCATCAGGCTTACTCAACCCGACGCTTCCTAACCACCCCCCTGACAGTGGACGGCTAATCGCAAAAATCAAAGCAGCGATAGCGAGGACACGCATCAACAAGATGAGCAGATGCCGAAGACGTGCCATGCCTCTGCTCATACGCTTCGCACGCATCAGGAACATCATCGCTGCCCAAGGAATGGTCCGGTGCCGCTGCTGATTGATTAGATGGATAATGATCGGCAGTGCCATCAAGGGGAGTGCGATTAGTGCTAAGGGTTGCAAAAAACTCATATTTTTACTATTCCTTGCGGTTCGTTCAGGCGGAGTTTTACGAAAAAAGTCCGTCTCCGTATATCCGCCCCTCCATTACATTACGGGCTTACGTTTTGAACTTTTCACCAGACTGACTGCTGATAGCCATCCTCACTTACGTTTTTTCGGTGTTCGTCCTAACAAGAACCGTGCCAATACGTCGCCGTAATCCTCGTGGATGCAGATACGGTGGTAATCGACTTCAGTATCTCGAATGACTTCGTCCATACTTTCGAGGTATATTTCCATCGCGCGCCGGTACTGCGTACCGATAACGGTTGGATCTGCGAGTATCGGTTCGCCGCCTTCCATGTCAACAAACCGCATCGGACGATCAAACTCAAATTCCAGTTCGTTCTGCTCCATAAGGTGAAACACAGCGACATCGTGTTTACGGAATCGTAGGTGCTCAAAACAATTTCGGACGACTCCGGGTTCAATGAATAGATCCGAAACGACGACAATTAGTGCTCGCTGTGGGACCCGTTCGGCGGTTTCGTGGAGAACATCAGCCAACCCGGTCTCACCCGATGCTTCGATCGTTCCCAATTCATCAAGGACAGCACTCAGATGTGTTGCACTCCGCTTCGGTGGGATTTCTATGTGAAATTCTTTACCTGCACAGTAGAGTCCAACGGCATCACCCTGTAGTGCGGCTATATAGGCTAAGGTGCCCGCCACGCGACGTGCGTAGTCAAGTTTACTCATACCGTTGTGTGCGAAATCCATTGACCCGCTGGTATCCACAATCAAGCACATCCGCAGGTTCGTATCGGCTTCAAATTCCTTGATGTAGTAGCGGTCATTGCGCGCGTAAGCCCGCCAATCGAGTCGGCGTGTGTCATCGCCTGGGACGTACTTACGGTACTCCGCAAACTCAAGGCTGGAGCCGCGAATCGGACTCCGGTGTTTACCAGACACATTTCCGATCATAGGGAGTCGGGCGTGCAATTGGAGTGTGGAGAGACGTTCCAAGACCCGCTGGTTGAGATAATCTCGTTTGAGTTGCAGTGCCATAGTCTACCCCTGCTCCGACAACTCTTCAACGAGACGATTGACGATGTCTTGGCTGGTGATGTTCTCGGATTCCGCCGCGAACGATGTAATGACGCGATGTGCCAATACTGGATCCGCCACAGCGACGACATCTTCAAGCCGAGCCATGTAGCTGCCGCTAAGTGCTGCGCGTGCTTTCGCACCTAAGATCAGGTATTGAACCGCCCGTGGACCAGCACCCCAAGCCACAAGTGGCTTCAACCAGTCAGGTGATGCATCGTCTCTCGGGCGTGTGCTACGTACCAAATCAACGGCGAATTCGTAGATATGCTCTGCGACCGGCACCCGACGCACGAGGTCTTGAAATGCGAGCACCCGTTCGCCTGTTAGGACGTGTTCAAGTGTTGGGAGTGCCACACCGGTTGTGGTACGGGCAATCTCTATCTCCTCAGACCGCGCGGGATAGTCTACCTCAATCCTGAACATGAAACGATCGAGTTGCGCCTCCGGTAATGGATACGTTCCTTCCTGTTCTATGGGGTTCTGCGTCGCCAGCACGAAGAAGGGGGGTGTGAGTTGGTATGTTCTGCCGATGACCGTGATTTTGTATTCCTGCATCGCCTCAAGCATCGCGGCTTGCGTTTTTGAGGGGGCACGGTTAATCTCGTCGGCGAGAATGAGATTGGCGAACAGCGGACCTTTTACGAACTCAAACTCGCGCCTACCGCCTGGGATCTCCTGAAGGATGTCGGTTCCGGTGATGTCCATCGGCATCAGGTCAGGTGTGAACTGGATCCGGCTGAACTGTAACGCCATCGTCTCGGCGAACCGACTCACTAATAACGTTTTTGCCAAGCCGGGAACACCCATCAAGAGGGCATGTCCTTGCGAAAACAGGCAGATCGCCAAGTGTTCAATAACCTGTTCTTGACCGACGATGATCTTAGCAAGTGTCTGTTTTAATTGGTCGTAGACCTCGCGTAGTTCATCAATTGCAGTGACATCATCGGCATGCATTGTGTCAGCGTTTGGTTTCGTTGTCATTAATTAGGTTTCCTTTCGTGTTATCAATGCGCAACTATGAGGTTAGGTGATATTGTTGTTAAGAATGTTCAGTTTTTCTGCGTAGTATCCACTTCTACATCTATAGAGATACAGAAACTTCAAAAAGATAGTAAAAAGTGCTTTTCTGAAGCTCGTTTGCTCTTAAAGGAACCGAGGCAAATTGTTGTATCTACACAATTAACGATACGCCGTTGATCAACGATTACAAAGCCCGGAAAACACTCACTAAAGGCCTATTAACAAAGACCAATCTTGCCTTAATACCATAGCAGCAAATTCTGTGCCATCTCAGCAATAGCGTACTGTTCAAAAGCAGCTGCACAAAATGGGGCATCCTTTGTGTCTAACTTGCACGAAATGGGGCAAAATCTATTCGCCAATACCGGACAGATGGAATTTAAGGTTCTAATTATTAGTGACGCAATTTATAGGTGCAAAAGATGCATAATTTGAGAAAATGGTAAACGATTGTCAGTTATCGGTTAAGAATTTTATCGGAAACGCCTTGGTCTCTGAATGCTGAAAGGCGATGAACGTGGCGATACGATGTGTCTATCCATCCATTTCAGCCGAGCCTGTAACCATCTTTTTATCTGTTGGACCTCTTGCTCATAAATACGTAGACCGCGGTTTGTGAGCAAACGATCACCAAAAGCACTGCGCCCGTGCGAGGACCATCTCTGGAAGTTTCGGTTTTGTGCTTCGGACAGAAATTTAGCGGTTTGATCAATCGCGTCAAGGAGTTTAGAAGTGGCGAGTACATCTTTCCGAAGTGCCTGCCACCTCTTAGCGAGTTTTTGTGTGAAGTTTTTGTCTTGTAGGAGTCGATCCCACCAAAAGGGGACAGGGTTTGTATAAATCAGCCATCCATCCGTTTTCCAACCGTCATTGAAACCTGCATTGCCTATTGATAAATTGAAATCCCAGATGGGTCCCATTGTCAGTTTGCTGTCTCTGTCTTTGTACATGTATGTGCTGTTCCGAAATCCATCTATGTTTCTGAAAAGTTCATTGATGATGAAATGGTCAATAAAAGCATCTATATCAATATACTTAGGATATCCGCGTTCTGGGTCCTTAAAATCCTTTCCAGCTAACGCTGCTTCAAATTCGCTCATATAGTTCTGAATCCACGCTTTTTGGGCGGCAGACATCTCGTGTCCTTTCGGGTATACATGAAACAATCGTGTGCCGGAACGGGTCAAAAAGTAGGTTTCATACCTGTCCATTTTATCGATTTTTAGGATATAACCACCGGTGATGTTCGCGGGTTTCAGCGATTTAATATCAACACGATCTTTACCGCGTTTTATCTTTTCTATGAGTAGATAGACGCCGGCGTAATGTTTGTCTCCGATTGTTGCATCGCCGTTATCATTAAGAAACAATTCAACAAATTTTGTTCTGCTTGCGTATCTGCCGATGCGATTGCTGAACTCGTACGCCAGATAATTCCGCATCAGGGTTTTATCCCAATAGGGTCCGTTTAAAACCCAGTCTGACTCTGCTGGCAGTTGCAATAGGGATGCATCTTTGTCGTTGCCTTCATCGTCCTGAATTTCTACACCGTACTGCTTTTTCGGGAATCCGAGCGAAGTTTTCCCCCTAAGTTCTATGCCGATTTTTCCCTCGAAATCAATATGCTGACTATTTAGGGTGTTTCTACCACCGGATTCATCGTAAATAATTTTCATTGATGCGGGGATTTTAGGTTCGTCGCGAATCCACTTTCCAGAGGTATTAATAATAATGATCGGTAGATTTGACGTAAAAGTCTTAGTGCGACCCGAAATACTTTTGGTATCGGTGCCCTTAGAAACAGATGCTCCTTTAGGTTGCTTAGATTGCTGAGGGATATCGGTGATGCAGCTCGCTGCCATAGATAGCATAATGCTACCCAGCAACAGAAGACCGAACTTTTTGTTGAAATACATTATCTATAATCTTGCCAAGGAAGATAGGGAACTCTGTCCCAGAGAGACGGCAGTGCTTTTCCCAAACAGTGGATGGAATCTTGGCTATTTCATGTCTATATTGGCACACTTTTGTTCTACCACGAAATAGTATACCAAACATAGGCTGAGGATTGCAACTGAAATGGGAATGTCCGCCAAGGCTAGTTAGTTTTCGGTTCCGATTTCAATTTTCGTTTACAGATGCTAACGTTTTTTCGCAATATCGCGAACGACAAGAAATACACAGAAATACCCAAGCAAAAACCCCAAATGTGATCTGCATTCTAACCGCATCGACATTCGGAGGGACAACTTTCCAAAACCACACCTTCCCGTTCAATACGCTCAAAGGTTGTTCTGTATTCGGAAGTGCCATCGTCATCCCAATACGTCGTGGAAATCGGAGAGGTATAGCGCATCGGGATCAGGCGACTCCGATCCGGACGGACCATGAAGATCGAGTTTCTGGGATCCGCGATGTTATACATACGGGTGCCGTTCCTGAATTGAGATTTGAGAATCCACGGTTTCTGTTCGGGTAGTTTTAAAGCTTTCAGGCGTTCTAATTCATCACGATTCAACGTCACGCCAAGTCCAGGGGATTCGGGGACACGTACAAACCCGTTAATCGGTGTCAACGCCTCGTTGACCACATCCATCTTCCACGTCTCGGTGTCCGAATGGAAATGGAAGGTCGCTGTTGGAAACGCTGCCATCATGTGAGTTGTCATCGCGCGCGTGATATTCCCACCGACATTCTGAAGCATAAACGGACTCTCGTTCGCAGCAAAAAGCCCGGCGCGTCGAACAGCATCGCCGATCTTGGCGTGACCGAGCATGTAAATATCCGCGGGTCTCATGAACACCTCGTAGGTCGCCCCCATCGGAAAATGGTGGAGCACAATCGGGAGCCGTGAACGTTGGCGGAGCTCAATGTAGCCCTGTATGTCTTCTCCAGGTAACGGATCTTCAAAGCAACCAGCGATCCGGTACTGAGACAACGCATCAACCAACTCAGGGATGTGGTCATCCGTCCCGCCCATCGTAAAGTCGTAGTGGATCTTGAACCCCTCTGGTGCAACGGTTTCCATCGCCTCGGTCTGATCGAGCACATTCTCAAAGGGCGAGAGATGATACTTCATCCACGTGTATCCGTGCGCTGCGTAGGTAGCGACGGTATCTGCCATGCGCGAAGGGTCCGTCGAGACAGTCCAACATCCCACAGGTACCCATGAACGATACTTTTGTCCGAAGAGTTTATAGACAGGCACGCCTGCTGCTTTTCCCATCAAGTCATACATCGCCGTGCCAAGTCCAAGCGAGGTTTCGTCTCCTATCCAGTCGAATGGGTTTGTATTGACGTACTGGTCAATGACATCTTGAGGTTCAGGTCTCCCGCTTTCACCCAGTCCTTCCAAGCCTGTATCGGTTCGGACAACATACACGGTGCGCCGGATCGGACCGTAGTAGTGATTGAGTTGATAGGCGAGAAAATCCTCGTATTCAAGGGTGATCTCATGAACTTCAATCTCTGTGATCTTCATCGAAGGGTATCCCCTCCATTGACGAGAAAGCAATCTTGAACAGTGATCCTCTCTGATGGAAGTGATTCGCCATCGACTTTGATTGCCTCACCACCACCAACGGGTCTTCCATATTCGCGGCGTACAGCGTCAATACGGCAGTCAGCAACCGTTACATTGTGGCATTCGGAAAAATTAACCCCATCGCTGCTGGTTTGGACGTTAATGTTGTCGATAAGTAGCCCATCGCAGCCCTCAACGAGAATCGCAGCATCACCACCGCGATAAACGCTCAAATTACGGATTTCCACGTTTTTACAGCGTTTTAGGGTAATACATATGCTGTCCACTCCATCGAGGGTGCCGGGACCATAGATATTTATGTTTTCCAAATCCTCTCCGATAAGGAGACCCACATCAGTGTAGGAAAACTTAAGTACGGCACCCGCATCAACAGCGAGGGTAACATTGCTTTTCAGGTAGATGGAAGCAGTTGCATAAACCCCGGATGGCAAGAAAACAGTGCCACCGCCAGCAGCGTTACAGGTGGTGATGGCTTGGTTGATCGCGTCTGCATCGTTGGATTTGCCATCGGCAACGGCACCGAAATGCCGCACGTTATATGTGCCGACTTTCGCAAGTGCCTCTTGCGTGAGTCCTGCAAGCGTCTCCTCGCGGGTCCTGCTGGTATGTGCCTCAAAATTTGTGACCCATTTCTTAAGGGTCATGCTGCGTACGGACGCAGTATAATCTACAAGGGTTTTTAGGGTGTATTCGTATCTGTGTGAATCAACCCTGCCTTCAAGCGTGTTCCACAACTTAGCTGCCTGCGCAGCCATTTCAACCCCTTCTTCCATGTTGGCATAGATGTCCTGGATGAGGGTTCTGCCGATAGAGAGTTGCTGATCGTGTTCTGTGAAGTGGAAGGCAGTCAGGTGTGCTTCTCCGCGTAACGGATCTCCATATATCTCACGAAGTCCTGGAGCGTACTGTGCTAACACACGCTCACGCAATGCGGGTGTTATAGTGCCTACACCTTCCCTATTAACGACATAGGGGGTCTTGACTTGTGCCATACCGGGGTCGCTGGAGTCAAGCCAGATACCGCGATACCCACGGTAGTTATAGGTCTTGCGCGTGACTTCTTCGAGCATCATCAAGATCGTCTTGATTGTCCTGAGTACCTCTGGATCATCGCCAAATGTTTGCTGAATCCATTCCGTGTAAATTTCATCTACTGTCAAATCTGGATTCCAAGAGAGTCGTCCCAATCCGTAATAATTTACAGCGTTCAGTGGAGATTTTGTCCATGCGGGTGCAGGTGAAATCATAGACACACCCATGATGCAATCGACACTGAATTTGTTCAAACTTCCCGGTCCGTTGCGATAGGTATCCTGTTCAAACCACCATTTCCATTTCTTGACCCAAGAGACGGGCCAGCTTTTATCGATAACCAGTTCACTCCCAGATAGATTTTTCTGCATTGCGCCATCAAGGGCAGGAATCGGTGCCCACAAATCCCAATCCAGAGGGCTGCCTTTCGGAGCTATAATAACGTTGTCTCGGAAGTTGCCATCCTCGTGTGCGAATAGATCGTAGGGAATCAAGTTCCGATAGGGTTCCGGTGTATAGCGAAGATTCCCATAAACAAAGCCGCGCACAAGCACCATTCCGCCGTACGGTTTCAGTGTGTCCGCAATGCGGTTCACCATCGACGGACGCGGATCACCGTTCTGTTTCTCCGAACCGAGTTTCATCTGGTATCCGCCGAAGTCGGGGACCCTTTCATAGAGTGCGTCAGCAGTTTTTTGGTCGAGTGCGAGGAGATAATTCGGACTCCAATAGAGTTTGATGCCGTAATCTCGGCAGATGTCGCCAAGTTTCTCGACCTCGTCAAGATGTTCCAGAAAGTTGTTCCGGTAATGCCAGTTAATCTCGCTTGGACAGAGTGCGTTCCAACCACACGATGCCAGCATACGCACCCAATCTCGAATAAGTTTGGTATCGTCAGTGCGTAACTCTTCCCAACTGAAAATTGAGTTGTCTCTGCCACCGCCTCGCCATCTGTCTCCGAAGAGTCCACGGAAGTAAGACCAATGTGCGACCATACGGATAGGCACTTGTGGATTCTCTAACACATCAAGTTCAAGCGGATCCTGCCCAATCTGAATGCGACGGATCAGATCGAAAGCACCAAAAACAACGCCTGCGGGTATTCCGCCTGCGACAACAACCGCTCCTTCCATCGCCTTGATAACGAACCCATCATCTTCAATTCGATTGAGTTGTAGGTCTTCAGCACGATCGCGGATCCAGCTGGAAGTTTCGGCTGTTCCGAGAATAACCTTTGGTCCAGCGACAGTGGCGGTCTCCGAAACAGAAGGCTTGAAACCGAACATGGATTCCGTCGCCTGTGCCAATTCAGAAGCAGCCGTTTGGACAGTCGAATTTGTGCCTTCAGCAACAATGTTTTTAAACACATCCTGATTCGGCTGTGCAGTCGCGGGTGGATTGAACTGTAGCCACGCTTTGTAGAGCGTCCTGTCTACTTCTTGGTATTTGTAAGTGTCCCGCTCTTTATCGATAGGATTCGTATCCCGTCTTCCCGCATAGATGGCTTTGGTTGCATCATAAATCTGACGGATCTCAGCGTCGGTCAGTGGCTTGTTGTAGATACGGAGATCGTCGAGATAACCAGTAAAGTCTTCACTGGTCCGAATCTCAGTTAAACCCTCTCGGCGCAGCGGTTCCATGTTCACTGTAGATAAATCAATTGTTGCGATCTGCTCACCATCACGCCATCCAACGATCTGTTTCGCTTTGTCATCGTAGGCGACCGCGAACAGATGCCACTCGGAATCACCGACGGAGGCTTTCACATGTGGATAAAATGCCCATTCTCGCATGTCGTACTTCGGCCAATCGTAATCAAGGATCCCTTCCCAGTACTCAAAATCCTTCTCACCTCGGAAACGGACTTGAAAACAGCCGCGATAGTTGTTAAGTTCGATGGCATCGTTGTTGTATCCGAGAATGTTGGACCTATCTGACCCCGAATTTAACCAGAAGCAGATTGTGCCACGCGATATTGCAAGCGGGGAATTCTCAGGCACAGGGATTCGCATCGGCTCTGTCTTCCGCATCACTTCGATGCAAGCACGTCCTTCACCGAGAGAATAGATTGTTGTTCCACCGAGTACCGCATGGTTGCCGTTACCGGAGAGATCAGTGCCTGTTCCATCGTCAAAGTCCCAACGACCAACAAGTCCGTCGGGTTCACCCGCCATTGCACTATTGAATTCACTTGCCAATACCAGTGCAACGACCACAAAAACAGTAATGAGTATTTGATATTCCATGTGTTCGCTCCATATATTTGAAGGTTTTCAAAAGCGGATAATATCGCCTTCTTCTCATTGCGTTACCGACAACACCCAGTCTCGAATCAAGTTTAACACCTCCGGTGAGAGTGTCTCCTCAATAGCACCGTACTCGTTCATCAGACCTGTACGTGCGCGTTGAAATAGGTGATTATGTTCCGGCAAGCGATGTACAGTGACATTCTGATTTCCACCTTTTTCAAGTGCCGCGACGATAGCCGTGAGATTTTGCTCGGCATCAACTTGTACATCCAGTTCACCGTTGAGTGCAAGGACAGGTACTCGGATTTTCTCAAGGGCAGGCCGCGGATCGAAAGTCAGGAAATAGCGCATCCACGGGGTAAGTGACTGTTCCGCGAGTCCCCGTACCTGTGCCTCGTCTTGTTGTGCTGGCGGAACACCGTTAATTTCAAGCTGCTTGCGTACGATTTCCTCGACGTTTTGTCGCTGCTCGTCCTCCGCCATATCTTCTGAAGTTAAGATCGTGAACAACCGATCAAGGAGCATCAGTAAATTCTGTTTCCGCTCCCCCGCGATGCCCGCTGCATCAAAAATACGTTCGTTCTGTTTCCGCAACAACTCGGCACCAGGGACACCGGGACCCGCCATCAGCACGATGAAACTGACATCATTGCTGCGACTCGCGACAATGGCTGCGATGAGACCGCCTTCGCTGTGACCGATCAACCCAATACTGTTGACGCGTTTATCCCGCTTAAGGAACGCCACACCTGCCTCCACGTCCGTTGCGAAATCCGCTGTCGTTGCCGGTTTCGGATGCGGTGTTGACTTACCGATACCCGGATCATCCACACGGAGTACGGCGATACCAGCACGACTCAGATGGTCGGCGAGTACCCAAAACGGTTTGTGTCCAACCAACGTCTCGTCTCGATCCTGCAAGCCACTACCGGAGATGAGCAGCACGGCAGGAAACGGACCGTCACCTTGTGGTAACGTCAAAGTCCCCGCAAGGTTGACTGTCCCGTTTTGAAAGGCTACCTCTTCGATTTTATAAGGGAACGGCGGTTTGGGTTCTTGCGGTCTTTTGGGATCCTTGACGACAATATCACGGGAAAGGCGGAAATCGAATGTAGCACCACTTTGGCTGAACGGACCACTGATGGCACCGTCTTGTAGTTTTCCATCAAAGGTCGGATTCCCTGGCACACCGCGAATTGAGAACTTGACGCGTACATCCTCATCTTCTTCCACGACGTGGATATCAGACAGTGGTAATCCCTTCGCGCCTTGTGCTGGAATGTCAATAGTTCCACTCCAGCCACTGTCGTTGATAGTGAGATCAATCTTCACAGCGATGGGTTGACCCGGAATCTCAATTTGTCCCTCCCAGTGTCCGGCAACACGGTCTTCCGCGTAAGAAACCGATAGACATGCCACTATTGCTATGATGACAAGGATTGTCTTACGTAAACCGGATTCTATCTGATGAAAGTTGCTTTGCACTTAGTCTGATCCTTATCGACTGGCTTTTATATTTCCCCATGTCGTGGTTAATTTGCCGGTGGGATAAACCGCCAACGCGGATTTGAGACCTGTTGTCATGATGGTTTTAATATCAGCCTCAGTCAGCGCGACAGTGAAAAACGCGATATCGTCAAAGACCCCGGAATAATATTGTCCCCATTGATGCAAAAAAGTTGCGCCGATACTGATATCCGTAAAAACATAGGTATCGGCAACAGTGTTCCCTTCTTTGCCGTTGTAATAGCCCGTCGCGTTTCCTTCATCATCCAATACAAACGCATAGTGTCCCCATTTATCCTCATCAAATTTTGGGATGACGGGTTTCCATGCCCTGCCCCAAATGTCAACTGCGCCATTTTGGAACCGAATTGCGAAAGCTGGATTTGTCGGTCCACTGACATTCGATATTAACCGATCATCATTGGCAACATCACTCGGTTTCGCCCATAGCACCACTGTGACCTCTCCAGCCAACCCTAAATTCCCGACAAGAACATGCCCTTTACTCTCATTCCCATCAAATTCCAGTGCGGCTCCGAATTTACCGTTCTTTATCCATTTCGGAGCGTTCATAATTTCTCCGTCTTTACCATTTTCAGAGGCATCCGCTGCTATATCCCCCTTACCTTCATCAAAGAACCACATCCCGGCAACAGTTTTTAGATCAAATTCAGCGTTACTGATGCCGGTAAACAGCAGGCTCAGGACGATTAAACTGATAGATGCAAGCATTAAATTCGCCATTACGATTTTCATCTGTCATACCTCCTTCCACTATGTGAGTGGACTATGAATTGCGCATTCGTGACGGCATGTAGAATTAAATGTGTGACTGTCTTTATCAATTGTTTGCTGTTTTATCATCGAGTGATTGCCAATCACCGAGTTGAGACAGTATTTCTGATGGCTATTATATCACATAGACCACAAAAAGCGTAAAAAATTCGATTACATCACTCTATGAACCCACACTAATTCTCTCCACTCCAAGAGAGAGGTTCATTTTGTAAGTAGGGGCGCAGCATATCACGGAGACGACGGTGTGCATGGTGCAAATGTGTTTTAATCGTGCCTTCGGATTTGTTCAAGCGGAGCGCGATCTCTTTAATCGGGAGATCCTTCCGATAGCGGAGTTTAAAGACGCGCTGCTGTCCGGGTGAGAGTTGGCGAACCGCTTTACGAATAATACGTCTAAATTCTTCATTCTCAAGCGTTTCAGAAGGCGACGGGTATGCACGGGCCATGGGAAGTTCATCGTCCGCGTCGAAGGGTAATTCCTCAAATATCAGAACTTTCCGCCGATTCTGTTTGCGCTGGAAGTCAATGCTGCAATTGACAGCGATTTGGTAAAGCCAACTGTAAAACGCGGCATCTTGCTTGAAGTGAGGTAGTGCCCGAAACGCTTTGAGAAAAACATCTTGGCAGAGGTCTTTCGCTGTTTCCCGGTCGCGAACGCGGAGGTAAATTAGATTGTAGATTTTTTGTTGGTATTTGAGAACCAGCGGGTTAAAAGCCTCTATGTCCCCGTTTTGAACCCGTTCAACTAATTCACTGTCCTCAATGTTTTCTAATTCGGTTTGCATGGACTGTTTAGTGTTTGTCATGTTGTTTGCTCCAAATGTTATAGTTTTCAGTTGTCAGTTTTCGGTAGATCATAGGTGTCAATTTAGATTTTTTCAGAATCAGCACAACTAATACTATTTGTAAATACGTAATAATAGTATTGTACATCCTATAGATTGGTTTGTCAAGTTAAACCGCAAAAAATGTATAACTTCAAGAAAAAATGCGTCATTTAGGAATTATTCTCATTTTTTAGGGTATTTGTTGAGATTTAGATAACAGACTACGCCTCGGTTTCCGCTTCTACTTCATTATCATGCATAATCTCTTGCAGACCAGTAGCGATGCGGAAAGCGGCGATAGAGATACCGATTGAGATAGCGAATAACCACCGATAACCGATATACCGTGCGAGAGCACCACCTAACACTGGTGCGAAACTTACGGGCATGAGCAATGTGTTCATAAAACCGATATAAGTCGGGCGGTTTCGTGGGGGTGCGATGTTCAGCATGTATGCCATGAAACCGACCATCATGCCGTTCCCCAAAATACCGCCGACGATGAAAATTAGCAAAAAGGCTGGCATTTGTAAGGACACTGGTAATACACCTGAAGAAAAGGCGATTGCGGGAGGGATCCCCATCAACCCTGCGGTGATAATCAGGAGCCATCGTACGCCATACTTCTCACCAACATATCCCCACATTGTGTTTGAAATCACACCGCTCAACGCGGAACAGACAATAAAAAAGCCTATCGTTGCCTCAGAAAGTCCGAGTCCGTCTAGGGCGTAAGGGATATAAAAGGGAGATGCCATCCCAGAGAGGTGCCCAAAGACGCGGAAAAAAATAAAACGTCGGTAATTTGCGTCTGTCCGGAGGAAATGGGGTCCCTGTTTTAAATGTTCTGAAATAGGTTGCCGTGTCGGTTGGACAGGATGAATCGGTTCACGGACACCTAAGAAACTGACGAATGAAAGAAACGCTGCGGTCACCGAACAGATAAAGAGAAAGGCGTAGTTATAGGGAAAACCGAGATCCGTATCCACATTACAGATAGAACCGATGAAATACATCGTAAATGTTTTGAAGGTTTGCGTAATACCCCCCAGTATACCCGTAAATTCGTCTTCGTTTCCGAGGACAGCACGCACGAGGAACCCTACCCAGATGGCGAAAAAACCGCCGTACAGTTGTCGTAAACTAAAGAAACGGGCGCGCCGCTGAGGTTCTATTGATTTGGAGACGATATCCATGTAAGGGAGCGTCGAAACGCCCATAGCGGAGGAAGACAAGAAATAGAATCCGAGAAAACAGGCGGCGAGCAACATCGGGTTTTGTTCACCAATTGTGATGGTGCAGAAAAAGACGGCGAGCCATGCCAAAACGCGGACGCTCATACCGAGTGCGTAAAACGGCATTTTGCGTGGACGGTGTTCCAGTAGGTTGGACATCAACAGTTGGGGCCACATCCAGCCTGCTGTCATCATTGAACCGGTTAAACCTACGAGAAGATCCGAGCCGCTTAACTTATGGATAAAAGCAGGGAGCACCGTCGCTGAATCCGCAAACGCGAGATTGATACGCATGAAGGTGCCTTGGAGCAGCGCAAATCGGAAGTTTCGCCGTTGGATTTTTAATTTACCTTGCGGTTCGGTGTTTTTTAATTTACCTTGCGGTTCGGTCAGGTTGCTCTGATTGATAAGTTCAGTTTCCGTAGTTCCGCCTTGAACGTTCAAGGCTATGTTTTTGTTTTTTAATTTACCTTAATGCATGCAAAATTCTGCACCTTATCTTTTGACACAATTTTCGCAATTAGGTTGAATTGAAATTTCCATCGTCTGTCGGAACGGGAATAAAATTTTGTTTACAGGGTGCCGAGGTTGTGCTAAATTGCGTACAAACTTTTCTAATAGTTGTTAGTTATGAGTTGTTGGTTTTTAGTTACCATCTTGTGGCGTTCAATGTTCTTGTGGATGCCACAGCATATCTCAACGCCACAGCACAGTAACTAATAACTTATAACTAATAACTTATAACTAATAACCACTAAAGGAAACAGATATGGAACCTCTTCGGATTGGATTTCTCGGTGCCGGTGGTTTCGCGCGGCACACCATTTATCCCGCACTTCATCTCGCCCCAGTCGCATTGCAAGCCGTTTGTGATGCAGACGAAAATCGTGCCAAGGACGCTGCTGGTAAATTCGGCACGGGTAGATATTACACCGATCGGCACGAAATGTTTGAAAAAGAAGACTTAGAAGCAGTGATTATTTCTATGGGGCCTGACCCGAGGCAGCCGCTTGTGCTTGAAACGCTTGCGGCGGGATATCATGTATTCACGCCAAAACCGCCTGCACCATCTCTCGAAGAAACAATTGCTTTGGCAGAGACCGCAGAAAAACACGGTAAGACACTCATGGTGAACTTCCAACGGCGGTTCAGTCTTGGTGTACGAGAGGCGAGGCGGATTATGCAGACCGAATCCTTTGGTACACTTACACAACTTTTCTGCTCGTTCTGTAGTGGGAAGTATCCGACAGTCAAAAGTTATCTGCTCGATTTTGCGATTCACCACTTCGATCTGGCGAGGCACATCGCTGGCGCGGATGTGAAAGAACTCTGCGTTTTCCACAATGAAGTGGATGGGCAAGGCGCATTCGCTGTTAGCGTAGAATATACCAACGGTGCAGTCGGAAGTTTGCAGCTGAGCAGCCAACGGTTATGGCAGCGCAACTATGACTACATCGAAATTACCGGTCAGCACGAATACATCGTTTTAGACGGGTTATGGGGTGCTCAACACTTCACCGAATCTGGGAATAGCTTCACCTCAAACTTTTCTGATCAACGAAATGGCGAATTGACGGGGGATGGTATCAGCCTTACTGAGTTTGCCAACGCGATTCGTGAGGATCGAGAACCGGTATCAAGTATCCAAGACTGCGTCGGTACCATGCGGTTCTACGATGCTGTCCTTCAGCGTAAAAAAGGCGTTATTAGCCTTTAGCAATCGGCTTTCAGCCTTCAGACTTATCACATAGGTCAGGTCGAACGGCGTTGAACAGTCAGGTGTTGCTGTTCTAAACATACGCCAAATCCAATATGCTACCATATACACTACAGATCAGTTGATTAGTGCACTCACTCTTCGTTAGACACATAGCGACTTTCGTAGGCGCGCTTTGATGAAGATTAATTTTTTAATTCGGTAATTTCTTAGGGATGCCCGGTGCGGTTGCAAACCGCACCATAGTGTCAATTTAGGGATTTTAACAACGTTTTAGCAAGTGAATATAAACATGCCGCCCTTACAGGGCTTGGGTCCTTGTTTGATACCGCTGCTATAAACATGCCGTCGCTACGCGACTGAAGAGGTTTTTGAAGTCTTCAAGGTTTTCGCGCAGAATCCGGTTCGGTGTTTTTGCTGGGGGTCTTTGCTTGGGTATTTCTGCGGATTTCTTCTAGGAAACCGAACCTACCGGTCCTGGGGAAGATATGGAATTACCGAAATATTTTCTTAAACTTCATGCAAGCGCGCCTTATTTCTTTTATACAGTCTCCGAATTAATGCTTTCCAATATCTCAAGACACGTCTCTCCGTTAACTAACCGATGATAATATTGACCAACGCGTTCCATAAAGTCCTGATTTCCGTCCAAACCGCTCGGCGATGTTGCTCCAGCGGGTGACCACAACGCTGCATTTGAGAAAATAGACGCAATCCGGTCTTTCACGTCTATTTGACTCGCGCCAAATGCCCCTCTCAGAATGTCTTGTATCGTCCGGTCAGGGTCTCGGATTTCATATACTGTATCGGTATCGGTAATACCCCTGTAGTCATCAAGAGACGAGATTGCGTTTGGCGTTAGAAATCGGAGCACTGTTGCGAAGGAGTAGGCAAAATCGGATTTGAAAAGTTGTGTGCTGGTATCGTAGTTTGGTGAGCGGACGATATCTGCGGCGCGTTCGCGGAGTTTCACGGTCTCAATGATGTTAATTCGGGCGTTGTCGTCTTTGACTCGGCGGATACGATCTACAAACTCCAATGTGTATGCGTGTGCGCTTTTACCGGCTATGGGAATGTCTGCTTCTACGATCTTGGCATATCCGTTCATCAGGCGTTCGAGATGCGGTGCGAATGTTGGGTGTAATGCTGCTTCGTTGACATATTCGATACCAGAGAGTGTTCCTTTGTGCGTAATCCCCGGCACATGCACGGAATTCACCAAAAGCAATTTCCAATCGTGATACGGTTCAATGCTCTCTTGACTGACAATAACACCGTAATCATCAAGTTCACCGAAGGGGACACGGAGCCGATTCTCCAAATCTTCTAAGATGAGGGGTGTTCCGGGGAACTGTTCCGCGTAGGTTATTAATTCATCTTGACCTTCAATCTGTGCTTGTGCGGCTGCCTTAATCTCATCCGGCACAGCATAGACCTGTGGCACGAGCCTATCGCCCATTTCGTTCAGGAAACCGACGTTTGTCTCCAGCCACGCAGCGTAACCATCACTTCGCTTGCGGTATTCGTTGCAGAGAATATCGCGGATAATATCGCCGTTATTCCGAAGGTTATCGGTATTGATAACGCAGAGCGTTGCATCTGCGCCGTGATGGGAAAAATAACGGTAGAGGGTCTCATCCAATACATCCATTGCCAACTCACCTTTGGCGATCCCTGCTTCAGTTACGCCGATGAGGACAAGATCAAGTGGATTGTCGGTTTGTGCATAGAACTGTTCACGGCCGGCTTCCGTAGCGAGCGTCGTCGCACCAACGACGCTTGAAACCTGTTGGATGTCGTGGATACCGCTTAGATCGAACGTGACGACATGGTATACTCCGTTTTGCCGGTTGAAGGCATCGGCTTTTTCCGCACCGCGCGGTTGTCCGACGAAGATACCGCCGTTGTAAAGATTTCGTTCGTTGAGGATATGGACGAATTCATGGGTTAGGGCGCGTTGTAAGCCACCTGCCCCGATCGCAAGTACCTTGATTGGGTACATATTTACTCTTCTCCTTTGGCTAAAATATCAGCATAGAGGCTTAAATAAGCGTCGGCAATGTTTTTCCAATCGTATGGTTTGACGCGTTCAACACTCGCTTCGCCCATTTCAATGCGACCTTCGCCAGCGTTAATCAGTTTAACAAGGCAGTGCGCGAGTCCATCAACATCGCCGGGATCGAACAGTGCGCCGTTAACCCCGTCCGCCACGAGTTCATCGATACCTTGAACACGACTGGCAACGATCGGAAGCCCTGTCCCCATCGCTTCCAAAACGACGAGCGGCATTCCTTCCGCGAGTGAGGGTAAAATTAAGAGGTCGGCATTGCGATACTTTTGTGGCAATTTCGGATATGGTACTGAACCCGCAAAGTGGATATGTGACACTACGCCGAGATTTTCCGCTAATTTCAGGAGTTCTCCGTGATACGGTCCATCACCGACGATTTCAATTTCAAAGTTGTACGCTGCTTTTTCAATAATCTGCGGAAGTGCGCGGATTAGAAATTGAAAACCTTTGCGTGGAATCAGTCTTCCGATTGTGAGGACGCGAACCTTTTTCGGGCAGGCATCGCGTTGCACCGGCGCGAACGTTTCTAAATCTACAGCATCGGGAATCACCTTTATTTTTACATCAGCATCCGTTTCTCGTGCGAGTTCTCGTAACCCGTCGCTACACGAGACAACAGTTGCCGCGTTGCGCCAGATCGCTCGGATAACGGGTTTCAGTAGCAGGTATAACCACCGATAATAGGATGGATCCGGATTGCGGCTCGGTACGTCGCGTCCGCCCAAAAATACGACATACGGCACGTTGCGGAGCTTTTGTAGAAGATACGCACCACCCCCCGCAGGAATCCCAAAAAAGACTTGAACGATATCGGGTTGAAACTGTTTAGCGAACCGGAATCCGTAGAGGCTTGAGCTTATCGCGTAAGTCAGCATCTCGTGTACGGCACATATATCCGGGCTTTTCCGTAGCGCGCGCACGCGATGGACATGAACCCCTTCCACTTCTTCGTTTTTTGGACAATCACGAAACTGTGAAGTAATCAGATGGACATCGTGTCCTGCTGCCGCATAGTGTTTGCCTAAAAAATGACTGACCCAACCGCCGCCGCCACCAATCGGTGGAAATTCGTGATTGAACATCAATATTTTTAAATTTCCTTGCGGTTCGGTTTTTTTAAATTTCCTTGCGGTTCGGTTAGGTGGGTTTGACACTTGAAGTCTCATTCCGTAGAGTCGCCTCCATTACATTACGGCTTACGTTTTTGGTTTTTCATCGGAAACCCGATTTACGGAAAAATTGGAGCAGAAACCCAATAGTTAAAAATTAATTTTTTTGTGCAAATTTCGCTGCAAATTCGATGATCGCAGCTGCGATATTGATGCCTATGACCGCCTCCAGTTCCTCAAACCCGGGTGATGGGTTAACTTCTAAGATGACGGGTCCTTCGTTTGTTTGAAGCAGATCGACACCGGCTATTTCCAGTTCCAGTGCTGCTGCTGCTTTGATAGCCGTGTTGATATATTCTTCTGGTAAAGCGACCATCTCCCCTGTTCCACCTTTGTGGATATTTGCTCGGAATTCGCCAGGCGGTGCGCTTCTTTTCATCGCAGCAATCGCTTCACCCCCTACGACGAGGACGCGGATGTCCACGCCGCCTGCTTCTACAATAAAAGGTTGGATTACATAATCGTGATGGAAATCACATAGCGCATCCACTGCTGACGTGAGCGATGTCGGTGTATCTAATAACATAACTCCCCTGCCGTGTGTACCGTAAAACGGTTTTAAAATAAACGGGTAATCCCCCATTCCGGCTACGGCGTTTTCTAAAAATTCGGAGGAACCAACGGTGAGACTCGGTGGAATAGGCAAGCCGTGCTGTGCAAGGATACGCAGGGAGTGGAATTTGTGTCGTGCCACAGCGATAGGTCTTGCGCGATTGATAACAGGGGTGCCGATCCATTCAAAGTGCGCCACGACTTCCTCGCCGTATTGTGCCGTTGTGCGGCTGAGTCGTGGTATCACGACATCAAAATTCTCTGCTGATCCGCCATAATACGTGAGGCGGTTACCAGCTCCACCGATATGGAGATAGAAACCGAAGGGGTCTAAAATCTCTGCGGTGTGTCCTGCATTGAGGGCGGCTTCGCTGAGGCTACGCGTGGAGTGGTTTTGAGGTCCCCGAGAGAGGATACCGATTTTCATCTATCTTCGGGCAGGAGACCCCATGCTTTAGTTTGGAGAGGAATGCCCGTTCCTATAGTTAAAGTTAAGGCGTGTTAGTATTTTGAAACTATTTCGCTTCGCACCTGTTGTTAACCGTTTCCCATCAAGTTTATAGATAGCAAACAACCCTTTGGCATTTATACCCGCTAAACGTGTTAACCCGTGTTTTACATGCCTAACAAGTGTATGCTTTATGAGACCCTCTGCTAAGACTGTGCCACCATACCTTGATCGGATGCCCCCCTTTTTGGGTTGTTCTCTCTGCAAGGTTCTCCGCTGAATAGGTAAGGGGGATATACAGAACACATTTTGGTTTTCCACTATACTTTCACCACCAACAGTGTGATATGCCAGACACCAACTATCCACACAATGGGCAGCAAAGGTATCAGAAAGTTTCTTGGAAGACTTTTTCAGTCCAAGCCTATCCCGTATTTCTTTCGTCTCCCATCCTTGAAGTGTGAACAACTTCCAACGTTTCTCTATTTCTGTGTAGAACCATTGTTTGCCGACTTCTAAAGGGCTAAAAGACTCATTCCACTTTCTCACACGCTCAAGCGTCCGGGCTCTAATATCCTCAACACATACATGTGTAATAGGATAGAGTTTTGACAACCCATCAAGGATGCGGAGTTTCCAATCCCATCTCGCACGGGTGCCAGCAGGAATACGCACTCTGTTCGCAAGTCGGTTGGTTCTGTTTTTACGGTTCGGGCACTTACGAGAACGTCTACTTCTACGCAACTCACGACGCTTTTCTACTTTCTTGCCGACATTGTGATGGGCATCTGCTTGAACATTCAAGTAAGTATGTGCTTCAGACTTCACTGTAAAGCCTTCTTTTTTACTGCCAGGGTCTACACCGACAGCAATCTCTTGAAACTCAATATCCGACGGATCAACATTTAGACGGACACAGAAGATACCATTCTTCCAAAACGGAGTCGCTTTACCTGATTCGGCCCAACGCCTTGCCCTTGAAGGCTTCGTAGGCATTAGGGGGTGTTGATTCTTATCTACTACTGGAACTAACATGGCGTAAACCTCTTTCGAGTATGTATTGCCCCATCCAGATCACAGTATCCAAGAGAAATCAGACTTGGGGAGCATCCGAAACATTGTGCTGGCTGCCACGCCAAGATACTGCGATATTTTACTGTAGTCAACTGTTTCGTCCTGTGCAGGGAACGTGTGGCTACGCTTTGCACAAGCCCAAATCTTCAGACTTGGGTAGTTGACCTATTGTATTATCGTTTTAAGGGTTTTGGCAGCACACTCAGAATCGTTTTCAGCCTGTTGGATCTGTTTCGCGAGCGTTTCAACATCGGACGTTCCGACCCATTGCTGCCGTTCTTTGGTGTAATCGCCTGTACCAGCTTGAAATTGATGGATAAAACGCACCATTCCAACGGGGCCAAGTTTGTCAATTAATGCCTTAAAACCGAGTTCCAAAATTTGCTCATCGGTCATGATAATTGTCTCCAGTTCCAATGTATTCCTGTAACCATGTATGTGGATTTTCGACTTGCTGGTAATCGCTTGCCATTCCCGGCTCCAAAAGCGAGAAATAATCTGCATGATGGCTGCAGTTTCAGACTTAATTCTATTTTGTGTTTGATTATCATAAGGACGACTTACACAACAACTATCAAGATAGATTTTACAAGTTTTCATCTGTTTTGTACGTTTCTTGTAGAAAATCCGCTAACTCTTCAAAAGTGTCGAATATCCGGTCACATAGGTTCTCGAAGAAGATGCTCCGCGTTCCGGTATAAACCGCATATACGGGTTTGTTGTGGCGAGTCGCGTAGTTCATTTCGCTGAGAACACCGGGCGACAATTTATCTGTCGGATAGATGACAACCACAAAGTCGCTCTGGTGGACGAACTGGTAATCGCGTGAGATCGTCCGCGTTTTGATCTGTTCAATCACGCCATCATCCATCTCACCCATAGTCGTAGCGGGGACAGTCCCATCGCCACCAGCGGTTACCAGTGCCATATCTTTAATCGTGAGCGGATCAAAGACGATGAATGCGCGACTCAATTTTTCGCCAATATCACGGATTTTTTCAATTTCTTTCGGGGTATCCCTGAGAAGTGTAATCGGATAACTCAGGTAAAACTTCGGTTTCGGCGAAAAGAGGAGTTCATAAAAATTCTCAAGATCGTGTTGTCGTGCGACGGTGTAGTGCGGCTTCTCTGTGAAATGTGCGATTTGTTTCGTTAGGAATTCCTCCTCGTCTAACCAGACATTGAGGGTTGCATTATCCATACCTGACCATTGCGCACTTTCTTTCATCCGTCCCGATATATCGGTGATATTGTCAACGACGTTAATCAGGAGATCGGGCAGAAGGATCTCAATATCTTTGAAAGAGAATCCTTCAATCAGGCTTCCACGCCAGCGAAAACAGGCATGTAGTCCGATGACAACGTGCTCATAGGCTTCGGCACGGCGAGCGATTTCATAGAAAGCAGTGCGTCGTGCCAATGATAGAACCGCTGGATCCGAATCAAGAACCTTGTCTGTGAAATGGACACGGGATTCCGCGGCAGCACGGTGCATCACGTCACCGACATTGAAAAAGCCGATGTTCAGTTTTTGTTTCATGCAAAGGATTTTAAAATTCGCCATTAACTCTTTGCGCCCTGAACAACTGATGCCAGTACAAATAATCTTCATAATAGTGCCTCGAGCCGAGTACGCTTACTTACGATCTTTCCGCTGCTAACGATTCCAGTTTCGCGAGTGCTTCTTGTTCTTCCTTCTGCCATGGACGGTGTGCTGGTTTATCCAGTTTTTGTGGGGGACCACCGAAGACGAGGATGTATGCCCTACGTGCTTCCGCTGTGCTATTCGGTGCGGAATAGTGTAAAGTCCGACAGTGGTGGAATGTTGCACCGCCTGCCGGTATCGGACATGCAACCGCCTGTGATACGTCAACGTCATCTGTCACTAACCCGTGTACGAGCGGATCATTGTCAATATGCCGATGCCAACGGACCTCTCCCTTGTGCGATTCCGGGATGAATTGGAGACACCCACTCTCAAGCGTCGCTTTATCAAGCGGAAGCCAGACACTTAGGCTATGCGGTAGGACTTCGGGATTCCAGTATGCTTCGTCTTGATGCCACGGCGTTTCATTGCCGTAGTGAGCGGGTTTCAGAATCATGTGTCCGCCACCGCTGACTTTTTCAGTTGCTACGCTGAGTAACTTCGCTGCAAGCCGATGCGCGTTTTGGAAATAGACCGTCTCGCGGAGTTCAGGGAATTGTGCTTCCGGTCCCAATACTTGTGGTAACGTCTCCTGTCCGTTGTGTGCACGCGGACCCGCAAGATCGAAATAACGTCCTTGCGCTTCTCCGGTTCGCCCCGTGAAGAGTTCATCGTAAATACCCTTGAGCCATTCGATCTCTTCGTCCGTCGTGATGCGCGGGATGCTCAGGTATCCATTCTCTTGAAAGAAAGCGACCTGTTCGTCAGTTACATCAACGTGAAAATCATTCTTAGATTTCATTTTTTTAACGATTGTCCTCTCTCATTTTTCTCTGTTGTCGAAAAATGGCAGGTCTATTATGGTAGATTTTAGAATTACTTGGACACTTTTAATGCAAAGTCAACCCCCTAAATCCCCCTTATCAGGGGGACTTTAAGAGGAAATGCGTAAGTCCTACTTATCAGGAGGACTTTAAAGAGGAAATGCGTAAGTCCTAATAGATTAAAATATCATAAGGTAAGATTGTTACGATTTGTGTTCCATCTTTAAAGCCAAACAGGCTTAACCATGTGATAATATGCTGCGACGGCGTGCCTAACATAGAAAGCACCGGATGATTGGCGGCCGATTGTAATGGCAGTTGAATCGAACTGTCTGTATCTTCAATCATCTGCTCTAAGAGTTGTTCAAAAAAAGGTCGCTGCTTTGGTAAAACGATAAGGTTAACTTTGTCATCTTCAGCGAACCCTGCCTGTTTCTTGGCAATAGACAGCGCAGTATCAAGTCCCCCGATTTCATCAACGAGTCCGAGTTCCTTCGCCTGCTTGCCTGTCCAGACGCGCCCTTGTGCGATTTCGTCAATTTCGTCAAACGATTTATTTCTTCCTGTTGCTGCTTTGTTGACGAAATCCTCATAGACGGTTTTCATCATCTTTTCGACGCGTTCCCGCTCGGTAGGTGTAAAGCCGCCGTAGTCCGAATAGAGGGTAGCGTTCTGACCGTGTGAGATGATCTCTTTTGTCAAACCGGCTTTATTATAAAGTCCTTTGAGATTCAGTTTACCGCCGAATACGCCGATTGACCCCGTCAGCGTGCTGGGGTGTGCGACGATTGTCCCTGCTGCCATCGCAATATAGTAGCCGCCAGACGCAGCGACATTGCCCATGGAAACGACGACAGGTTTTTCGCGTTGGGTGAGCATCACTTCTCGCCATATTAGGTCAGAAGCGAGTGCGGAGCCGCCGGGACTGTCTATACGGAACACAACTGCCTGAACGGTATCATCCGTGCGTGCTTTCTCGAACGCTTTTTTTAATGCCTTCGGCGTAATCGCTGACATTGCGATGAACGGCGAATCGATATCGGGTAAAATGGGACCGCTGGCATAGATAAGCGCGATTTGATGCTCCGCGGCAGCCTGCGCCCGCTGCGGCGGATTCAACATACTGAACAGCTGCATAAGCCCGGCGAAACTATTCATGTCCGGTACTTTTCGTTTACGCTCGAACCCGGGTTTGACAACCTGCACCTCTTCGTTTTCGGGTGCAGATTTCAGTTCAGCAATCAATTCGTCGTAGTATTGCAATGCGTCAACCAGTTTTTCTTGCTTCGCCTCTTCTGCTGTGAACGGACCGCGGTTCATCAAGTCTGATGCATTTTTCGTTGTGATACTCTCTCGACGCTCAGCGAGATGGTTCAGCAATTGGGCGTACAGATCGTCAAGCAGTGCAGTCATTGACTCACGGAACGCATCCGACATGCCGTCCCGCATATAGGGTTCAACACCGGATTTGTATTTACCCATAGCGAGCATATCTGCTTCAATATCCAGTTTGTCTAACAATCCCTTATAGAAAAGGACTTCGGCGCGTAAGCCTGTTAAAGTGAGGCTTCCCGTAGGCATTAGGACGATGCGATCCATCGTAGCGGCGAGGAGATATTCGGCATTACCACCACTTTCGAGATAGCCAATTGTCTCTTTTCCTGTCTCGTGGAATTCGTTTAGTTTGTTTCGGATTTCTTGGAGCGTTGCCCACCCTAAGCCGACACCTTCTATTTTGAAGATAACTCCGGCGATCTCATCGTCTGTTTTGAGTGCGTCTAATTTTTTAAAGAGGCCGCGTAGCGTTTTTGTTGAGGAGGTGCCAAAGGTGCTGACTGTCTTGGTATCGGTGTAGGTGCCATTCAGCGTGAATTCAACATATTTTTTAGTGGGGGGCGGCGTTTCTTCCGCTACTTTCTCCTCAGCGAACACTGGCGAAACGAGGATCAGCAACGTTAGCAGAAACGTGCATGTTTGTAATAGTTTCATGAGTCTATCCCTCTTTTTGGTATCTGATTTAGCACTGCTATTTTACCACAAGATAGTGGATCGTGTCAAGTGGCAAATTCTTTCGGGGTGTGTCAATATTTTGTCGATTGTCGTCTGCGTTTCTATGGAAGTTATGAAATTTCATAGTATTTCATAGTAAGGATCCGAAGTGGTGTTTCGGGGCCCGCTACGAAGTAAGGTGTGGCAAGGGTTTTTACGGTGTTGTGAACCTTGTCAATTTTTTTCATACCTATGAAATTATGATTTTAAGATTCTGGTTGTTTCGCTTACAAACACAGTGGTGGTATGGGATTACGAGCGTTTCTATTCTTGGCATTTAAAATGCGTTACTATGAAATTTCTGTTCATTGGTCTAAGGTTATCGGATTGTTGCTTTCCTGCCTGTTGGTACCTTGGCGGGATGTGGTCCACTGCACATCGGATGCGGGGTGCATTATATTGAATACACAATTAAAATAAAGTGTATTTTGTTAAGTAAAACAGAAAAGAAAAGCGGATGCACACTGTTCTTTAAGGCGGTCAAATCCACGCAATATCTCGCTTGGAAGCATCATGTCAAGCAAAATCAGGCACATCCCATGTACACGCGCACGCACTGAGGGAATTCGGGCGCAGCAGGAACAGTTGTCGGCTGTTGGTTAGAGAGGTCTCTTGTAACCGATAACTGATAACCCTTTGAAATTGTGATTGAGGCATACTATGAGACGGAAAAGAGACGCAGCAGGTGCAGGGCGTGTCTCTTTCTCTGGATACTCGCTGTGAAACACAGCACGCTGGATGCCTGTAGGGGTGGGAGTAACGATAACCTTGATACGAGCGATCGCCTGTGCCCTTACCGTTGGCGCGTACTACTGGGATTGTGGATGGTTCTTCTTACGAAACACCTATCAGACGGAGCAGCCAGTTCGGAGATTTACTGCTCTGTTCGCTCGGTCCTTCTTCCGGTTCGTCAAATGATTGACAGGTGTTAGGTGTTGAGGTGAACAGACTTACCTTCATACACGATTATGATGGAATCTGTCCTTTCACGGGTCAAATTAGAAAATCTTAGATGTCATCATCCCAATCTATGAGATGGAACGGTGTGCCTTCTGCTTTGGCTTTTCGGTATTTTTCGAGTTGGCGCAGAACGGTTTTATTTGGCCAGAGGACATATTTGGCTTCGTAAGCGGCGAGGATTTCATCCTCCGTAAAATGCCCGTTCTCCTGTCTCAATTTTTTCTCGTACGCGACAACAATATGAACTTCTGGAATGTCCCCATGCTGTTCGATTAACTGTTCTCTATAAATTTTGGCAAATAAATCTGGGTCATCGGTTTCTTCTTTTAATTTGATTTTTAGAAGTTTTTCAAGATATTGCCGATTCGATGCGTTTGGCCACAACTGATATCGCGCTTTGGCAACGGCAATCGTTTCGTCAAATGTTACAGATATGCCTAAACTCCTTTTCCTTTCATACGCCGCAACGATTTGCGCTGCTGGTGTACTTCCAAATTGTTGCAGCATTTGGGCGGCGAAGTATTCAGCGCGCAACTCAGGGTCTTCGGTCTTATGCCAATCCGCTGGAACATCAAGTGCCAAGAGTTCGTCAATATTCAGATTGTAAATATCCGCCTCACTGAGGTCATAATTATACGCTATTGGACTTGACACCCCTGTATCTTCAGTGTTTCCACAACCCATAAAGAGATATAAAATTGTCAGAGATAAGAGGTAGATCAGTCTAACGGAAGATAGAGTACGCTGCATTGAAGTGTCTCCTTTAATGTTTTTGTTGATGGGTGTGGGTATCTGCTTTTATCTTTCGCAGTTTTTCAAGTGTTTTCAAGGTGTTTTTCAACGGCCAAAGATAATATTGTGCTTCAAGAAAGGTGATTTGCTCATCAAAGGAGGCAGGTATCTGTCGTGCCCTTTTTCGCTCGCGTTCGGCGACAAAAGGGATTTAGTTTCACAAATTCGCTTTATATGCGTGTATATTTTCCTCTGTATGAGCGAACTGTGCTCGCGATATTGTGTCGAAAAGTTAATATCTGTCAACCAGAACCAATATCGGAACCAAAAAACTAAATCGTCCTAAGATAACTCACGAGATTAATTATACCCCTGAAAAAGGTTTTGTCAAATTAAAATTTCAAAAAACGTATTTTTTTCGGATATTAGGCTGCTGATTTTTTTACGAATCGCACATATCCGCAGAACTCAGAGAAAAACGGTGTGCACACCGTAGGTGTATTTGCTTGGGTATTTCTGCGGATTTCCCCAAGGTGAACGGATACCTCCCAAAGACCACCCATAGGCTATCAACTTCAGTGGGTTTGTTGGGTTTCGCTGTCTCTATTTACAGAAAGCGGGTATTAGCGAACAGCAGTTTCGGTAGCAACAGAGGGAGCTTGCGTCTTTACCGCTCAACCCAACCTACGGGCTACAGAAGATTGAAATTGAACAGGAGACCAACAGCCTATTCTACAAAAGATTCAACAGGAAACCAAAGCGGGAATTCCCTGATTATTTCGGTTTCTATTCTCCAAGATGCTGCGCGACGAGTGTTAAATCCAAAATGTTGACAATACCATCACCGTTAAGATCCGGTGTTTTTTGCCCAAATTGTGAGGCAACGAGCGTCAAATCTAAGATATTCACGACCCCATCGTTATTGACATCCCACGGCGTTTCGGTAAGGAACGGGGCGAGGTCCCATAAGAGAATGCTTGCATAATCCGCGCTGATAAGGTTTTGGTTATCGGGCCAAAACGCTAAGGCAGCAGCTTCAGACGTAACTCCAGTCAAAATTGTCTGTAGCTGCTCGGTGTGGACATCCCATATATAAACGCCATACCCTACTTGCGGTGCAGCAACAGTAGAACCATCTGTGGAAAACGCCAACGTACTATAATTTCCAGTACGTCCCCAGAGCGTTGTGCGGTGCCGCCCGGTATTCGCGTCCCACAAATAAACACCGTGCCCATTCATACTTGCGATTGTTTTTCCGTCAGGCGAAAACGCGACAGCCTCAATCGAATCCCTATCTCCATCAATAGTGGTGTGGAGTTCGCCGGTATTGACATCCCACAACCGAATTTGGGCATCACCACCTGCTGCCATAACGGATTGGCTGTCCGGAGAAAATGCCAACGATATACCGGCTGTGTGGGTATTGAGGGTTGATCGTCTGGTCCCGGTCTCTGGATCCCACAGATAAATTAGTGTATTGGTATTCCCACTGCTCGCCAAGATTTTACCATCGGGGGAGAAGGCGATAGCTGTAACTGTGTCTGCATGTTTCTCAAGGGTGACACGTAGTTTTCCAGTAGCCACATCCCACAGCCGGACTGTTTTGTCCCGACTTCCACTTGCGAGGGTGCTGCCGTTCGGTGAAAATACCAAAGCGGTTACATCTTTGGTATGTCCAGCAAGCGTAGCAAGTTTTCGATCTGTGCCGACATCCCATAGCCAGATTGCCTCTGGTTCACTCCCAATTGCAACAGTCCTCTTATCCGGCGAAAAAGCTGCGGGGCCCAAACGCCAATGTCCTGTAATAGTGGTCCGTTGTTCACCTGTATCTGTCTCCCATAAACGAATTGTCTCATCATCGTAACTTGTACTGGCGAGGTGAGCACCGTCGGGTGAGAAAGCAATCGTATCAATTGAACCTGTATGTTTCCAAAGCGTAGCACGCAGTTTTCCTGTATCTGCCTCCCATAAGCGAATTTTCTGGTCCAAACCTGCACTTGCGAAGGTTTTACCATCCGGTGAAAACGCAACGGACATGACAATTGATGTATGTCCAGTGAGGACCTCACGCACGGAACGCGTGTCCATGTCCCATAACAGCACCGTTTTGTCCCAACCGCCACTCACAAGCGTTTTGCCATCCGGCGAAAACGCCACAGAATGGACGCGATCCATGTGTCCTTCGAGCGTCGCATAGGACAATCCTGTGGCTACGTCCCACAGTTGAATTGTGTAGTCCCAAGCTCCACCCACAAGCGTTTTGCCATCCAGAGAGAACGCTATTGACGCGACAAACGGACCGTCTTCAAGAATAGATCTATACTGTCCTGTTTCTATATTCCAGAGTCGTACTGAACCATCACTGCTTGCACTTGCGAGTGTTTTGCCGTCCGGTGAGAATGCCAGTTCCCAGACATCAAGTTGTCCTATCTCTGCTCCCTTTGGAATTTCGGGAGGTCTTGTCAGGGTAGCCAAGTGTTCTCCGGTATCCGCATTCCACAACCGAATCTCGCTATCTTCTTTCCACCACCCCCATTTTCTACCTGCGCCGCTCGCGACGATTTTTCCATCTGGCGAGAATGCCACTGATAAAACTGGTTCCGTGTGTCCAGTGAATAAAGCGAGTTCTTCACCGGTGTGTGCATTGTACATCCAAACACCGATTGAACTTGCGACAGCAATTCGAGTGCCGTCTGGCGAATACGCGATACCACCGTGTAGTATCCCTTTACCTATGCGGTATTTCGCGCCTGTGGGTAAGCCTATTTGGATATATTCTTGCGCATAAGCGTTAGAAAGAGATAAGAAGGCGATTAAAAGCAACACCAAACTAAAAAATAGCGTCTGGATGGCACCGCAAAAATGAACGCTTGTGGAAAGTATGTTCATAAGGAGACAGCGTCGATTAGTCTTCATAATTTAATCTCCTATTCTCCGATGTGCTGTGCGATGAGTGTCAGATCTAAAATGTTGACGATGCCGTCCTCATTGAGATCAGGTGAGTTCTCTCCAAAACGTGAGGCGATGAATGTCAGGTCCAAGATGTTCACAATACCGTCACCGTTGACATCCGCTGATTTTGGCTCAGGTGCCATGTGCCACAACTGGATTGTCCCATCAAGACTCGCGCTTGCGAGTACATTTTCATAGATGCCGCGGGCATCGAATAGAAATGTTAAAGCAAGGACGGGGGTGGTATTATCCTCAAGAATTGTTTGTAATTGTCCGGCACGGGGGTGCCACAGATGGATTGTGTTATCCCAACCTGCGCTTGCGAGTGTCTGACCATCGGGTGAGAATGCCAAGGCGAAGATCGGATCGGTATGTCCTTTAATAGTTGTTAGGCGTTGACCGGTGTATGTATGCCATAGGTGAATTGTACTCTCTGCGTCCAGACTCCAGTATCCACCGCTTGCCAGTGTCTGGTTATCAGGTGAGAATGCAAGTGCCACGATTGACGCTGTATGCGCGGAGAGGTTATGTCGGATTTGACCTGTTTCAACATCCCATAACAGAATTGTACCATAAAAACTTGTACTCGCAAGTGTTTTACCATCGGGTGAGAATGCCAATGTGGTAACCATATCCCTGTGTCCTTCAAGGACTGAAGCAATGGTAGACTGTTCTGCGGTTAAGTTCCACAGATGAATCTCTTTGAAACTCCCACTGGCGAGGGTGTTACCATCAGGTGAGAACGCTAACGCTACAATAGGGTAGGTATGTCCTACAAAATTTTTTATGTGTTCACCGGTGTGTGCATTCCAGAGATCAATGGTAGCATCTGCGTTAGCACTTGCAACTATCTGATTATCGGGTGAGAACGCCAGCGCAGGCACGCTATCCAGAGGTGTCAAAAATAGTGCCACCTCTTTTCCGGTGTAGGTATCATAAACGGTAATACCGTTTGCGGTTGCAACAGCGAGTCGTGCCCCATCAGTGGAAAAGACGATAGCGTTGGTCTCAGTTACGTCCAAAGAAGGGGAACCGTGTTCTGGCGTGTGCCATTGCGTTACATCTTGAGCGAATCCTGCTGGTAGGGTCAAGATATAAACGGATAGAAAGGTCGAGATTAGGAAGTGTCGCACGGTGAGTTTCCCTCCGCTTATCCGTTATTGGGCAAGCGGGTTGATTAATAAAGTTATACGACTTCCGCGCGGATTACACCTGATGCGCAAGCGGGAACATCACCATCAACAATCCGCTTAGAGGATATACCTGCTTAAATCCTGGTCTCTGACGATTTCAGACAATTCTGATTTGACATAATCGGCATCAATGGTAATCTCACTTTTATCGAGGTCAGGTGCGTCGAAAAAGAGATTTTCAAAGAGTTTTTCCATGATGGTGTGTAGGCGGCGTGCGCCGATGTCCTCAACCGATTCATTCACTTGGAAAGCAAGTGCGGCGATTTCGTCAATCGCATCATCCGTTATAGTCGCTTCTATCCCTTCAGTTTTCAGGAGTGCGGTATACTGTTTCACTAAGGCGTTTTTCGGTTCTGTGAGAATAGATTTAAAGTCATCCTTATTAAGACTTTTCAGTTCTACTCGAATCGGGAACCTCCCTTGTAATTCGGGGATAAGGTCAGAAGGGCTTGAAACATGAAACGCCCCAGCAGCGACGAAGAGAATGTGGTGTGTGCGTATAGCACCGTATTTTGAAGTTACTGTGCTCCCTTCGATGATAGGTAAGATATCGCGTTGTACGCCTTCGCGTGAGATATCGGGTCCGTGGCGTGATTCTCTGCCTGCGATCTTGTCAATTTCGTCCAAAAAGACGATCCCTGAGTTTTCAACGCGTTGAATGGCTTCGCTGATAACAGCATCCATATCAATAAGTTTTTCAGATTCCTCTTGCATCAAGATCGTGCGTGCTTCAGAGACAGGGACTCGTCGTTTTTTCGTCTGGTTCGGGAGGATGTTACTAAACATATCCTTGAAGTTGATATCCATCTCCTCAATACCGCCGGGCGAGAAGATTTCAACAAATGGCATGCTCTGATGCTTGACGTTGATTTCAACGGGTTTATCCTCAAGTCTACCTTCACGTAGCCAATCTCTAAATTTTTCTCGGGTTTTAAGATGGCGTTCTCGTTCTCTTTCGCGTTCTTCCTCGGCTTCGGTTTCCGCGTCGGGTCCAAGGTCGAATGGCAATTGGAGGACACCACCATCGTCTTCGCCGTCTAATTCGTCGAGTGCTTCTTTTTCTAAGTTCGGACGTTGCTGCAGGGAACGTGGCAGTGGAAAGATACAATCCAGGAGCCTTTCTTCAGTGGCCTCGCGTGCCTTTTCCTCAACCGCCTCTGCCTGTTCGGCTTTGACGCGACCAATTGCTGTTTCAACGAGATCGCGAATCATGGATTCAACGTCACGACCGACATAACCAATTTCAGTATACTTTGAGGCTTCTACCTTGATGAAGGGTGCATCAACAAGCCGTGCAAGTCTACGTGCGATTTCGGTTTTGCCGACACCTGTTGAACCGATCATGATGATGTTCTTAGGTGAGACCTCGTCTTGCATATCTTCTCCCAACATCTGTCGCCGCGTGCGGTTGCGGAGGGCGATAGCGACAGAACGTTTCGCCTCAAACTGCCCGACGATATATTTATCCAATTCCTCAACAATCTGCCGCGGCGTGAGTGCGTCCGCTAAAGTGACTTTTTCACACGTTGCCTTTGATTTCTCCAAGATTTCATTAGTTATCAGTCGTCAGTCGTCAGTTTTCAGTTAAGAGGTGTCGGGGTTACCGAAAGGTGTTTGGTGAATCCGAGCCCGCTTGTAACTGATAACTGTTAACTGTTAACTGACAACTCCTCCTCTATTGTGTCAATTTCAATTCGAGCATTCGTATAGATACAAATTTCACTTGTGAGTTGGAGTGCTTCTGAAACAATCTCTTTTGCGGTCAGGTCCGAGTATTTGAGCATAGCTTTCGCGGCTGCGAGGGCAATAGATGAACCGGAACCGATAGCGATCACATCGTCGTCAGGGGCGATCACATCGCCGTTCCCTGAAATGAGGTAACCGTCGTTGGCATCCGCGGCGATCATAAGGGCGTCTACTTGTCTGAGCACCCTATCGCTGCGCCACTCCCGTGCGAGTTCTACTGCTGCTTTTTGGAGATTACCACGGTACTGCTCAAGTTTCTTCTCCAAATTTTCGTACAGCGTGATTGCATCCGATGCGGAACCTGCGAAACCGATCAGCACTTTGTCGCTATGGATCTTGCGAATTTTGCGTGCGCCGTGTTTAATCGCTGTATCTCCGAGCGTGACTTGCCCATCGCCACCAATAGCGACGTGCCCATCACGCCGAACGGCTAAAATCGTTGTTGAACGAATTCGCATGCTTCTGATTTTCCTTCCTCACAATCAACGGGTTTCATTTCGATACATAAAACAGTAGAAAACTGAGAAACTGGAATGCCCCCATAAAGATACCACATCGTATCCCCGCCAGACCTGCGTGTTGTGCCCTCAAAAAATTGCCTGCTACCCCAAAGAAATACGGACACAATAGAAAGGTGAATAGAAAAGCGAGTGGCAGAAAAATCGGTACGGATGCAATCTGTGGTATGTGATCAATCCGTAGCGCATTCCATAGCCACAGATGCACGCCCCCCAGTCCGTAAATCACGATGCTTCCAACCGCAGCACCGATGCCAGTGATGACTGTTGCCAACATTGCGGTCGCTATGCGACCAACCTTCGGCGCGTCCGATTCAGTCTCGAAACGGGTTTGGAAAATCGCCACGAGTCGTTGATAACAGTAGGCCGCCAGTGTCGCGAACACCATCCAGTTCAAGATTATCGCAATGGGTGTGGTTACATTTCCAAAAAAATCTGGATCCCGATAGGCAATGAGGTGCGCTTTCCACGAGAACAACCAGTCCATCGGTGCGTATGTGAGTACCGTTATGCACCCAAAAATAGCACTGTTTGAGAGCAGGGACGTATCTTCGTCAATCTGCCAAAGAGAATAAAACAATAAAAATATCGCAATCAGCACATTTGGATAAAGGATCCAAATAGTCCCAATGCGACTTACTATTAAGAACGTTAGAAGTGTCGTACCTGTTACAGCGAAAACCACTTTGTCCGTTTTGATTCCCATACACTTCTCAGTTCCCCTTTTTATTCCTGACTCATCCGTCAAACTTAACGACGAGTTGGTCACCGGTTAATTTCGCGCTTGTCGTCTTTTTATTAGCGAGCGTTCGCGGTAATGCGACGTGTTGCTTGAAACTTCCGACAGTGATAGCCAATTCATCGCCGTGTTTTGTTAAACCGATCTCTTCTTTACTCAGAAACGGGAGCCGCATAGACAGTTGATAGCCATCTGCTGTTTTTCGGAATTGATACGGTCTTTCCTGAGAAAATTGATCCGCTGGATCAATCTCGGCATAGAGTGCCTCTGCCAACCGGTGCAGTCCGGTTTCTCCGACAATTTCTTCGGCGAAGAGGTCCACTTTCCAGATAGGTACGTCTGAAAAATAGTCCATCGCTTCTTTAATATAGTGTTGTTGCGCCTGTTTCCAAGTTTCAAAATATGCTGCATCAACGCCATCGGGAAAAATGCGATTGATAATCACTGCGTCAATGCAGAGTCCGTAAAGGCAAAAGTACATGAAGGCGCGTTGTGTCTCTTTGATAACAATTTTTTCTGGATTCGTCACCAAGCGTACCGTCGTGATTTTGGGATCTGTCAAGACACCATCAATCCCTTCCAATTTATCAAAAAGGTCTTGGATATTTTGGAAATAGTTATCCCGAGGCATCGGCACTGAACTCACTTTTTCGATCACGGGACCGGCGACTCTTGCGAGATTACGTTCTAATTTGAAAATATGGTTCATGTACCATTCCAACGTCGTCGGAATACTCACAAATCGGAGGGACTCTCCAGTGGGTGCGCAGTCGAGGATAATGACATCGTAACTTTTCTCGCGAACATACTGGTTGATATAGAGCAGTGCGCAAATTTCCTCCATCCCCGGGAATACGGCTATCTCCTCTGCGACGAGGCTGTCAAGTCCGGAGCGATTCAGTAGAGATCGGATGTAGTTGTACACATCATCCCAGTATTCAATAATCGCTTCTTGAACGTTAATTTCCTGTATCCAGAGGTTTTCACTGATTTGGATCTGTTTTTCTTTTTGTTGATGGACAAGTTTTTCATGGTTATCGAAAGCGTCGCGGAGTGAATGTGCTACATCAAGAGAGATTACGATCGTCTTATAACCAAGTTCAGAGAGTTTAATGCCTGTAGCGGCAGCGATGGTTGTTTTGCCGACCCCACCTTTACCCGTGTAAAGGATAATTCGCATTATTGAGTTCCTGTATGTCGGATTCCATATCGAATTGTCTATAGTATAGCATAAAAAAAATCAGTATGCAAGGAAGCGGTTGAATATTGAATGACGCTGACCACTGTAAAATGAACATTTGCATTAAAAGTAGAGAATGGGTATAATAACCCAAGTTGCTACCTATGCCAAGATACCGATTCAATTTCAAAAAAAACGTAATTAAAACATATAATTATTATATAATGTTTAATTAAATTTGTCTTTATATGGTTAATTATACCTGAATTCAATTTATATATCAACTTAAACTTTGCGCTATCAATGTCTTAGAAAACTGACTATCTCCTCATTGAATTAATGGCACATAAGAAGATTATCATCATCGGTGGTGGCGTGATTGGACTCGGTATCGGGTGGCAACTTGCGAAAGCGGGTGCTTCCGTCAGGATCTATGAGCGTTCGGAAGCCGGGCGTGCTGCCTCTTGGGCAGCCGCTGGGATGCTCGCCCCCCTCGCCGAGGCTCACACTGAAGAATCAGCACTGCTGAAGTTAGGATGTGAAAGTTTAGCACGCTATCCGCAATGGGTCCGTGAATTAGAAGCAGACGCAGAGATGTCTATCGGCTATCGGATGGAGGGTACGCTCATCATCGGATTAGAACCCGATGATACATATCAACTTCGGCATCTCTACACTGCACAGCAAGATTTAGGGTTGGATGTTGAGTGGTTGAGCGGACGAGCGGCGCGTGAAATTGAGCCGGTCCTTTCGCCGCGTATCACTGCAGCGATCCACTGTGGGACCGATTATCAGGTTGATAACAGACAGATGGTTACAGCACTCCAGCGTGCTTATCAGGCTTGTGGCGGCGTGCTGCATGAAAACAGCACCACTGAAAGAATCGTCATAGAAAACGGTATTGCAACGGGTGTTCAAACGCAAGAGGGTTTCCAAACGGCAGATATGCTTATTCTCGCAGCGGGATGCTGGTCGGCACAGGTTGAAGGACTGCCAGAGACAATCGTTCCGCCGGTGCGTCCTGTGAAAGGACAGATGTTGGCATTGCAGATGGAAGCAGGGATCGAAATAAACTCTGTTATCCGCACGATCCGTGCCCGGTATCCGACATCGGTATATCTGGTACCGAGAGACGATGGTAGATTGATCGTTGGTGCGACGAGTGAGGAGATGGGGTTTGACACACGTTTAACGGTTGGCGGTGTGTTTGAGCTGCTCCGTGGTGCGTGGGAAGCGGTGCCGGGTATTTATGAATTGCCGATTCTGGAGACGTGGGCAGGCTTACGTCCCGGCAGTAGAGACAATGCCCCTATACTTGGTGAAACACCCGTTGAGAATCTGATATACGCGACAGGACACTATCGTAACGGCATCCTACTCACGCCAATTACGGCTTACGAGATCACTAAACTGGTTCTGACGGGTGAGACTTCAGAGATAATTGCAGGGTTTCGATTAGACCGATTTTTAAAGTAGTAGGCACACGTCGTGTGCCGTAACCACACTCAAAAAACATGAAAATACGCGTTAACGGCGAAGACAAAGAGGTCCGTTCAAATTTAAACGTTCACGACCTGCTAGTCACTTTAGAACTGAATCCGGTGCAGGCTGGCATCGCTGTTGCGGTGGATCGGGAAGTTATCCCGAAAACAAAGTGGCAAGCCACGGAGCTTCGCGAGAACAGTGAAGTCGAGATTATTCGTGCTGTCCAAGGGGGATAGTTTTTGGCATCTCTTTTGTAGGAGGGGTTTCTAACCCCGATGCCCCAAATCCGATACCGATCGGAATCTAACAGGTTATGTTCAAAATTGCACCATATCTGAATCGCGGAAGCCACAGAGGACACAGAGGACGCGGAATGAAGAGGTTTTTTGTTACCGATCCGATCTCTTGGAAAAGGCAATGTCCGAATCACGATAGCCTTTTCTGTATTCTCCGTGTTCTCCGCGTTCTCCGCGATTCAGACAGTTTCCGTGATTCAGACGACAAGAGAATCCACCTCACCCAAGCAAACATAAAACAAGATGTCTATGATTCGCAAATTACCGAAGTAATAAATTCAGGATTTACGCAAATTTAGTACGCGATGGTAAATTTTGCAGTTTTAAACCCCCTAAATCCCCCTTATCAGGGGGACTTTAAGAGGAAATGCGTAAGTCCTACTTAATATACTCACGTGAGTTTGATAAAAGTGAGACGTTGGATTTCGCTTAGACTTACAACCCGCAACTTGGGTTATAATCAGTCAATTTTTGGAATTGTTTTAAATTATAAAACGATAAAGTCTATATATGACTAAAATTATAGGGTATTTTTAGAAAAAAAGCAAATAAATTTAATTCATTGCGTCTTGCGTAAGTCTTGGAAAAGAAAATAGGTTTTCGGGTGGCAGCAGTCTCAATTGGGGTTAGAAACCCCTTCTACAGGTGCCACTGAACAAGTTATGGCGCAATTGGAACCAGACCCCTGTGAGATATGGATTAAAAAATGACTTGATAAAGAGACTTTGACGGTGCTATACTAATTGGAAAAGTTTAAGGATAGATTTGTGGGCACAATACTATGCAAAGTCAAGAAGTTCGTTGGGTTCAACGTGCAAATAGTTTTGAGAGGGCTTGGATCGATTAAGGGCGGCTGTCAAGCTTGCGGAACAACGGGAACTCTCAGACTTAGAAGCACAAGGGTTGATACAAGGCTTTGAATACACGCATGAACTTGCTTGGAAAACCTTGAAGAACTTCCTTGAAACACAGGGAACTCTGAACTTGTATGGTTCGCGCGACACAACCCGAGAGGCCTTTCGGAGCGGTCTGATTGAAAACGGTGAAGTCTGGATGAATATGGTTGACAAACGTAACTTAACCTCGCATACCTACGATGAAGAGATTGCAGCCCAAGTTGTCATGACTATCCGAAATGCTTACTTCGCTGAATTTGAGAAATTTCTCATCCGACTACAGCAACTGAAAGCGGAAGGAACCCTTTAAAAATGCAACACGGTTTGTCTGCTCAGACGCTTCAAAAAATCCACGATGTTTTGGTTCGATATCCACAGGTAGAGGAAGCCGTGTTATACGGTTCTCGCGCCAGAGGCGATTATAAAAACGGATCTGACATCGACCTGACGCTTCGCGGTGGGAATGCACTGACGCACACGACCCTCTCCCAAATCGCAAACGATCTTGACGACCAGCTGCTACCTTATACCATCGATCTGTCTATTTTTGGGAATATCCGTAACCCTGAGATGGTTGAACAAATCGAACGCGTTGGTGTAGTATTTTATAAAAAATAAGAGTAGCCGTCAGCGTCAGCAATCAGCAGTCAGAGGATTAGCCGTCAGCGGTCAGGGCGGTCAGAAAAGAGATGTTAGATTTATCTACGGGGAAATACCGTTTTTGCTTGGGGTCTTTGATAGGGTGTTTCTGTGTATTTCTTCTAAGCAAAAATACCGCTCTTTGCTGATGGCTGATGGCTGACAGCCATTCTTGCTGATAGCCGATGGAGAACTGATAACCGACAGCTGTTGAAAAGAAACAAAAAATGCAAGAATTCAAAATCGCCGATCAAACCTATACATCAAGACTGCTTATCGGAACAGCGGGGTATCCGAATTTCCATATAATGACAGATGCCATTGCGGCAAGCGGTGCTGAGATTGCTACCGTGTCAATGCGGCGTGTGAAATGGACGGATAATACATCCGGCGAAAATCTGTTCGCGCTCCTACGTGAACGGGGTATGACGATCCTTCCGAATACCGCGGGCTGTTTCACAGCGAAAGACGCGATCCTGACGGCGAACCTTGCGCGAGAGGCACTTGAGACATCGCTTATCAAGCTCGAAGTTATTGGCGATGAGCAGACGCTGTTCCCAGATGTGGAGCAGCTGCTCGGCGCGGCGGAGACACTTGTCAAAGACGGTTTCACAGTACTACCGTATTGTAATGACGATCCGATTACCTGTAAAAAGTTAGAAGATATAGGCTGCGCTGCAGTGATGCCGTTAGGCGCGCCGATTGGGTCAGGGATGGGGATTCGGAATCCTTATAACATCCAGATTATCCGTGATCTTGTGCAGGTGCCGCTCATTGTGGACGCTGGTGTCGGAACGGCATCGGATGCAGCGATAGCGATGGAATTAGGCTGCGACGGTGTTTTGCTCAATACAGCCGTGGCGAAGGCGCATCGTCCGGTGCTGATGGCGGAGGCGATGAAAAAAGCGGTTGAAGCGGGTAGGGCAGCATTTTTAGCCGGTCGGATTCCTCGGAAACTTTATGCGACCGCCTCAAGTCCACAAGCGGGAATGATTGAATAAAGGCAAAAGATCAGAGTAACTGCGTGAAAACACCTTTTTACAACTGGAAAATTTACCTTGATACGTGTTGTTTGAGCCGCCCTTTTAATGATCAAACACCAATTAGGATTCGTCAGGAAACGGAAGCCATTGAAATAATCCTCAAAAATTTCAGTACAGGCGATTGGTCCTGGATTGTTAGTGGAGCTCTAACGCTTGAAGTTGACAACAACCCAGAGGTGAGTCAACGCAATGAAATGAAATTTCAGATGGCTGATGCATATATAGATGTCTCGATCAGTGAGATAGAAATAGCAAGGGGTAGAGATCTTGAAAAGTTAGGGTTCAAGCGATTAGATGCTTTGCACCTTGCGTGTGCCGAAAAAGGCAATGCGGATGTTTTCCTCACAACAGATGACAGGCTCCTTAGAAGGGCAAAAAGGCTCAGTTCCAAATTGCGTGTCCGCGTCGAAAATCCTTATGAATGGCTACGGTCAGGAGATAATTAAAATGGACGTTCTAAAAATGGCAGATAATGAGGTTTACAAACTGGGAATCGAGGCACTTGCAGCTAAACTTGGTGCTGCTGGCGTATCACGGTTCCTTAAGCAGATTCAACCACTCACTGGTGATTACTCGATTGAACGGCATGAATGGCTGGATAATTTACCAGATATGGACACTCTCATTGAACAAATTCGCCAAGCAGGTAAGGACGCAGAAGCCGAACGGAACCGTATATCCAAACTGAAAGCTTACGTTTCTAAAAATGGGAAACCACTGGCAGCACGTATCCAGAAAATCTCAGATGAAGACCTTCATAAACTCGGACTTGAAGCCCTCGTGGATAAACTGAGTATTGCTGGTATGCCGCGGTTCATCCGACTCTGTGCACCGGGGACGGGCCCTTACGCAATCGACAAGCACAAACCGCCCAAACTGGATTCAGTACCGACCTCCCAAAAGGTTAAAAATGAACACTCAGTAGATAAAAAATGAAAAAAGCAGCTTTCTCTTTAGGATTATGTCTCCTCACCTTTATACATCTCGGAGCGGGTTCCCTCTGCGCCCAGCTTCAGACCGAATTCGGACAGAGTCTCCTTGAAAAGGAACCTGAAAAACCCGAAACCGAATCTGCAGAATTGATACTCGACGCTCATTTTTCCAACACTTTTAACAATCATATTGAACTCGGATTGAGCGTCGATCCCTACACAAGTAGTCTCGCTGGAGAAGACGACCCCCAACTTATAGGCTTAATTAACCGCATCGGTGTCACCTTAGGCGGCGATTTACCGGTCGTCGATAAACTTCGATTCAGGTTACAATATACCCCGCAAGTTGAAAACTACAACGGTGCAGAAGGCAAACTCGATGAATTCGACGCGTTCAGTAATCTACTCTCCACTGAACTGAGTTTTCAGCCAATTCCGAATTTACCACCGCTTGTTGCTTCATATCAGCTGCAACGCCTCACCCGAACCTCAAATGTCTATAACAACATGGAGCAGCAATTCGGTTTCCGCTTCGGACGTGTGCTGGCATATAACTTCCGCTTACATCGGTTTGACGATGAAGAGAGCCGTAGAGAAGATTTCCTACTTGTCGGTTCTAACAACCATAAAATGACTAGCCGACTGCAATTTGGAATTCTCAAACAGATGCTCGGTAAACTGGAATACACGGTAGAGCATGGCAGCTATCAAACCAATTTGAACAATCTGATCTTAGGGATCACAGGACTTGAAGAGAACGAACGCCGAAACGATTTGCGACATATCGGCACCGCGAAACTCATACAGGTAGCAACTGAACGGCTCATGTTTCAAGAGGAGATTAACCTATTTTTCAACCGTTCCAATGTTGATTTTTTTAATTTCGTTAGTACTGAGATGGCAGCGAGTTCCTTTTACCGACTCGAAGCTGGACGGTGGCTCCGGCTTCGGTTCTCCAGACTGTGGGTAACGTTTGAAGGTAGACAGATTCTGGAAGAATCGGGACTTGTCACGGAAGGGACGCCAAATCGTCAGGATACACAGATCGGCGCGAATATCCTGTTGAACTGGCAGTTCAACGAACACCTAACACTAAACGCTGATTATCAGATTACGCAAAACCGAACGAACGAAAAAGATCCGTTTCTCGACTTCCTCAACTATACACACACTATCGCAACTGTCACGCTCCGCGGCGCGTATTGAAGTCGCGTTTGGATTCCGTTCTCAGTGTGCTGTTCGCTGCCCTTTATAGAGTTTCAACTTCCCCTCCGATGCAATCAGCGTATAACACGCTGCAATCGCTTCAGCGATGATAGGTTCGTCTGGGGTACCCCACAGCAACAAGTAATCCACATTGTCAGCATAGTCGCAGAGATCTATCTTTTCCGGCTGCCAGTGGACGATTTGCACCCATTCTTTTTCATCCAATGGCGTTTCAAAATCGGCGTTGAAGCGGACGGGAAAGTAGTCGAACTGGACCTCATAGTTGCCGAGGTTGATACAACCGTTATCAAGGCAATAGTAATTGGCGGCGTTGACAAAGATACCTACACGCTTGGAGGTGCCCCTTGGATCAAAGTGAAGCGGGAGGATAACGCTGTTTTTCTCGACCCTATCTACAAAAGCGTTAAACGCGCGAGTCTCAGCATTGAGATTTTTGAAGAGAGTACCGACATAAACAGTGTTAACGAGTGCGAGCAGTGTGACAACTGCTGTAAATACGCGTTTCCATCGTAGGTTCTTGAATTCACGAAACCATGCGAATATGGCAAGCGTGGCTAAAATAGCGAGCCTGTCGTTGACCCAACCGCCGGGACCGATAGAATTAGGTAGAATAAAATAGAGGCCGAGAAGCACCGCAGTGAGGCAGAGAAACGCTTTTTGTCCGGGATGTTCTGCTGTGACACCCTTCCTATTTTGCCAGAGTGTTGTACCAACGAGAAAGATTAAAAAAGCAGAGACAACAACGGACATCCAACTCGGAGGTTCGGTGTACGAGATGAGTACGTGCATACCGATCAGGTTCGCGAACAGTTCTCCGATCCGTCCAAACCCAAGTTCAGGAGGTTCTCCAGCCAATAAGTCGGAGGTAGGGAGGTAGACGAGAAGTAATATCGCTGCGGGTAAGAGATAGCATCCTGTCACAAGGATTCGCTTGAAATCCCGTTTGAAATAGAGTAGTGCTAACAAGGCGATGGAAAACAAGATAAAGGCATAAGAGATAAGGTGTGCAAAATAAGTGATAACAATGAGTAAGTTGAGTAGCACGATACGGGTGCTATTCATGTCATCCTTGTGTCTCCACCAATAGCCGAGTGCGAGGAAAAAGAGCGGTACACTGACAGCAAAGTTGTAAAAACCCATTAAAAATAGGTAGTTGTAAACAAAAGTAAAACTCAATATGACGAGTGCATGTCGTCCGCGTTGTACGGCGTTGAGGAAATAATAGATCGCAAGCGGGAACAGGATAACATAGAGACTCAAGAAAATTTTCTCAGTGATGAGTGGTGGAAAGACGAACATTAACACTGCCAGCGAAAAGTGGGAGAGCCAGTTTGGAAAGGGGTACCAGTTAATGTCGTAATAGTCCCGAAATTGATAGTCAGGGTTGTTATACTCGGTCAAGATATGCGAGTTATAGACGTGGCTCACACCATCTTGCGTCGGAACATAGGGAAACAACCATATCGGTAGTAGATAGGCAACAATTAACACACCCAACAAAAGCGACCATTTTGTATCAAAGCGAGAGAAGAATCCCATTGTTTTTCCTTTCATCCGAAACTTTAGGCATTGAAATTTTCAGGACTTCAGTTATAATATTATCATGTTTTCGTATTTCGTAGTTAGCATTTTTATACCCGCTACATCATAAGAAGCGACTTTACAAGAGTATTCAATTTTATTTTCGAGGCATAACCTCCCACACAAATTATTGGAGCGCAATTTTATGAACCGAGAACAGGTCAAACGTTTCGTTGAAGAGAATGATATTGAGTTTTTTCTCTGCTCTTTCGTGGAGATGAGTGGTGCGCCGAAGGCGAAGGTTATTCCATCCACACACCTTGAGGATATGGCAGAAGAAGGCGCAGGGTTCGGTGGCTTTGCCGCAGGTGAGATCGGACAATCTCCACACGATCCAGAGATGGCGAGCATTCCTGACTTTGATTCGTTAACAATTGTGCCGTGGCGGAAAAACCTTGCTTGGGTGGCGGGGGATATGTACGTTGAAGGTAAAGCGTGGCACTACTGTCCGAGAACGATCCTGCGACGGCAATTAGATGTAGCGAAGGAGAAAGGCTATGTTTTCAACGTCGGTATCGAAGCGGAATTTATGCTTTTAAAGCAGGACGAGACAGGACAATACGCACCATGGGATAAACTCGATACTTTAGACAAACCGTGCTACGACCTAAGGGCGTTGCACCGCAACCTTGATATGATGACAACTTTGATTAAATACATGCAAGCGTTGGGCTGGGAACCCTATGCGAATGACCACGAAGACGGGACGTGTCAGTTTGAGACGAATTGGACCTATTCGGACGCGCTCACAACAGCCGACCGGCATACCTTCTTCAAGTGGATGGTCAAAACACTCGCTGAGGAACAAGGATTGCTGGCAACCTTTATGCCAAAACCGTTCACGAACCTAACAGGCAACGGCGCACACTTTCACATGAGCCTTTGGGACGCGGAGAATCAGACGAATCTATTTCTTGATGAGAATGACAGAAACGGTTTGTCTCAACTTGCCTACTGGTTCACGGGCGGTATTTTGAAGCATGCGCAAGCGGTCACGGCTGTCACAAATCCGCTTGTGAATAGTTACAAACGTTTGGTGCGTAGACCCCCACGTTCGGGTTCATCGTGGGCACCTGTTTACGTTACTTACGGTGCGAACAACCGGACGCAGATGATTCGGATTCCTGCACCGGGACGTATTGAGAACCGTTTAAGCGACGGGGCAGCGAACCCTTATCTCGCGGAGACAGTCCTACTCGCAGCCGGCCTGGACGGCATCGAAAATCAGATTGATCCTGGTGTGCAAAACGAGGACAATCTTTATGAAGTTGCGGAAGATGAACTGCAACAGCGAGGAATTGATTCTCTACCTGCGACACTCGGTGAAGCCGCAACCGCACTTGAAGCAGACAAAGTGATCAAGGACGCACTTGGAACAGTGTATGCCGACTACTACATTCAGGTGAAACGCGAGGAGTGGCGCGACTACCATTGGAGCGTTAGCGAATGGGAGACTGATAACTATTTGGAAGTTTATTGATATTGAGGATATAATTTTGATGAAAACTTTATTTGGACTGATAGGTTTAGCACTTGTATGTTTTTCCGCTATTTACATAATGAGTTGTGGGACACGCGAAGAAGGCGATGAGGTTGGACCGGTAGAATTGGTGCGTGCAGAACCGAGCACAGGCAGCACAATCGACGCAAATAGCACTATTACCGTTATCTTTGATGCTGTGCCGGGAAATGTGACGGTGAATGTAGGGGTCGTTAAAACGTCAGGAACAACGGTCATAATTTCCGGTCCTTTTACGCCTGGCTCCCTTGCCCTCAAAATCACTTGGGCGGATGGCGTTCAAACACTCAATTACACTGTTACTACTACCAAAACCGTGGCAACTGAACCTATTTCCGAACCTGACCTGGAACTCCCCCGTGAACCTGAACCGATTATTCCCGATGGAATGGTTCTGATCCCAGAAGGTGAGTTTGAGATGGGCAGCAATAATGGAAACGCTGACAACGACGAACAACCGGTGCATACGGTTCATCTTGATGCGTTTTATATAGACGCGAACGAGGTAACTAACGGCGAATTTAAGGATTTCGTTCTCGCGAATCCAGAATGGCAGAAAGAACGTATTGATGAAAAATTCCACGACGGGAATTATCTGCAGGACTGGCATGGGAATAACTTCCCTCTCGGTGAACGAGATCACCCGGTACGTTATGTGAGTTGGTATGCAGCGATGGCTTACGCCGTCTGGGTAGATAAACGTCTACCGACGGAAGCGGAATGGGAAAAAGCAGCCCGAGGCGGCTTAAAGAAAAAAGAGTATCCATGGGGGAATGGCATTAATATCAATAGGGCAAACTACGGGAAACGTCTCGGCGAGACAACGCCTGTTGGCGAGTATCCTGCGAATGACTATGGTGTGCATGACATTGCGGGAAACGTCTGGGAGTGGTGCCTTGACGAATACCAAGCCGATTTCTATGCGAACTCTCCACGCCGAAATCCGACTGCTGGCGCGAATAATGTCGAGGAAATTGTCAACGACTTTCAGAACATTGTAGATTTTCGCGTCATACGCGGGGGTGGTTGGAACAGCAATCCTGAGTGGTTGCGTGCCTCAAATCGTCATGGGACAAGTCCAGCGTATGCGGGTATCGGTGCGCTTGGGTTCCGTTGTGCGAAAAGCGTATCACCTTAACGCGTAACCAATCTTTTTCGGAAAATTAACATTTTGTGTCTTGAAGGAAAAATGAAAATTTGCTACGATGTCCTTTAAGTAGGAAAGGATATCTATTCTTTTCTGTGTTCTGCGTAATGTTATACCATTTCTAAATAATGATATTGCCTTACCGGTTTTTATGAAATGTCTGGCGATGCGGAACAAACTAACAGTTTATTCTACAAAAAAGAGAGATTTATTAACAGAAATGGTATTAGACTGTTTCACTTTTCAACGAAGGAGACTACATGAAAATCTTTTCAGTAATCACATTCTGTTTACTTATTTGTGCGGCATTTTCGCACGCAGATTTAATGGACGGGCTTGTTTTGTACATGCCGCTTGATGAAGGTTCCGGCAGCGTAACACAAGATTTCTCCGCAAACGGCTTTGAAGGCGAAGTGATGGGTAACGCTAAATGGATTGATGGAGAGTTCGGGAAAGCACTCCAATTCGCGGCTGCCGCAGATCACGTTCTCCTTGAAGACGATGCTGCCTTTCATATTGAAGGTGCAATTACACAAGCAGCGTGGGTGCAGCTGGACAGGTTACCAAGTGCACATGCTATCATCTTCGGTACCCGTCAAGGTGGGGCGACTCGACATATCGGTTTTGGGTTTGGGATGAATCCTGCAAACGGCATCAAAGTCTGGACGAACGGTGCAGCTGGCGGATTCAAAGATATCAATGACAACGACACAGAACTGGAGATAGGTAAGTGGTATTATCTCGCCTATACCCATACGGACGATAACAACGGTTTGGTAGAGATCTACGTAGACGGCGAAGTAACATACTCCGAAGAATCAGGCAATCCAGTTGCCCCGGCGCAAAATACAAGTGCGGTGACTATCGGTACTTGGGGCGGAGAAGCGTGGACAGGGAGCGTTGACGAAGTCCGGCTTTGGGACCGTGCACTCTCGGCAGACGAGATTCAAGCGAGTATGAACCAAGATGCCGCGTCGTTCTTAACACCGGTAGAACCAGCAGGTAAACTTGCCACCTCTTGGGCGAACCTTAAGTTGACTCGGTGATAGCACCCACACGCTAAAGCGTGGGGCTTCGGTTTCATAGACAGTGCGGTTTTCTCATAGAGTAGACCGTCTTAATCCGTCTCCACCAGTGGGCGTTTCCCTTGTGTTCTCAAAGTGAATCGAATGAATACAAGGCATATCGTTAGGTAACGGCTATCCCCGCCCGCAAAATGTTTATCGCAGCGTTGATGTCTCTGTCGTGGTGAGAACCACATTCGGGACACGTCCACTGCCTATCGTTCAATGTTAGGGTTTCGTTATGAAAACCACAGTCGCTACAAGGTTTCGTTGTAGCAGTCCATTGATTGATTTCTCGGAAATCACGCTTATGTTTTTGACACTTATACCTCAATATCTCAACAAATTGGTAGAAGGCGAGGTCAGAGACTTTACGTCCCCACAGCCGTTTCATGCCTTCAAGGTTCAAAGTTTCAAGGACAATCGTATCAAACTTCTTACAGAGTTTACTTGCGAGTTGCCAGTGAAAGTCTTTGCGTTGGTTACTGATTTTTTTATGAAGGCGTGCGATTTGTTTGACACACCACCACCAACCGTTAGAACCTTTGACTTTACGACTCAAGGCTTGGTTGAGAGACCGAAGTTTGTTCAAGGATTGTTTCAACGGTTGCGGGTGATGTATCTTTTCACCCGTGCTAAGCGTCAAATATGCGTCTTTCATGCCGAAGTCTGCCCCAACGCTTTTACCTGTTGTCGGCAGGGGTCTAAAATCTCTGTAGGTTGTTGTGATACAGACCCAATAGCACCCACAAGTATCACGCTTAATTGTGATAGTGCTAATCGTTCCGTGCCATTGACGGTGCTTGTGAAAAGTATAGGGTATCCTATCAAACTGCCATTTACGCGTCTTGGGATTCCATTTACGAAAAGTCAGCGTAATACGATTGTTATGCAAAGACCAACCAGCAGAACCCGGATACGTAATAGACTTAAACTTACGCCTCGGCTTAATATGCGGTCTGCCACCGAGTTTTTTGAAAAAACGATCATACCCCTTATCAATACGTATAAGTTCTTGTTGCACAGCTTGACTTGGCAGCATTTTCCAATGAGGGTGTGTCGTCCGTTTCAGTTCTTTAAAGTGGCTGTCCATGTCATTGTAGTTCGCATAGGGCAGCTTGTCTTTATAGCGTTGACGCTGCCACTCATGGAAATATACATGCACTTGCCACATGTCGTCAAGCAGATTACCGATACGAATTGTATTAGACTGGTCATAAAGCGGATATTTATACGTTTTCATGGTTTATCAGGTATCAGGTATTTATCCCCTACTAAGTGGGAGGCAAGCACATGGTTTCCGAGTGGCAACGCTTAGTATACTGGTTTCCAACCTGATACTATACTTATACTACATTTTTAGCACAATGTCAAATCTTTTTTGACTTTCAAACGTAATGCCCACCTACATCCCGCTAGAAGAAACACCCAAGCAAAAACACTAAAGCATGGGGTCTTGGCGGGAAGAGTGATAACGCGTTGTGGGCAGGTTTCAAGACCTGCCCCTAAACATGCATGCTTTAAATAAGACAACGAAAGGTCCCTAACTATGGCACGAAACCCCAGAACTCAACCATACCAACACGAAACAGAAACCCGAACCAATAATCCATCCGTTGGGCTTAGTGTTGATGGAGATATCGCGGAGATGCCACAGACAACCTATTATTACAACCCACACCTTCAACCTTCTCTCCGATCTGCAGATACTGATCCCGTCCCATCACACGTTAAGTCTTTATTGAGTAAAGCACAGCAAGAACCATTGACTACCGAGGAGACACAGCAGCTTGCTGATGCACTTCATGCCCAACCGTGGCTTGAATGGGCAAATAAACGCGAGGGAGGTGATTTTTTTACTGTTGATCCGGTACCCCTTTTTATCCACGAACGCTTAAGTGCACAAGCCATCCTAGAAACCGCCAAACGTAACGACATCCAACGCGATCTTTTCGCCGACCCACAGCAGAAATACCGAGATGCCGTGCGATTTTATGAGCACGAAGTGCCTTGGTCAAATCGTCTTATTCTTGGTGATAGCCTGCAGGTGATGGATTCGCTTGCGAACCGTGAAGGCTTAGCAGGACAAGTCCAGATGATTTATGTCGATCCACCCTATGGTATAAATTTTCGTTCCAATTTCCAACCTGACGTTTTTAGAACAAAAATTGGTGATGGTGATAAAGACCTCACACGAGAAATGGAACAGGTTAAGGCATATCGCGATACATGGAAACTCGGGATTCATTCCTATCTTTCTTATTTGCGGAATCGGTTCGTTTTAGCCCGTGAACTGCTTCTGGACTCTGGAAGTATTTTTGTGCAGATAAGCGATGACAATGCTCACCGAGTCCGTTGTTTGCTAGATGAAGTGTTTGGTCCTGAAAACTTTGTAGCTGAGATTGTGTTTAGAACCCGAACCACATCCAAGAGTAAATATTTAACGGTAGTTAATGATTTTATCCTTTGGTACGCAAAGGATAGAGAGCAATTGAAATTTCGTCGTCTTTTTGTGGAAAAAGAGATGGGTGCCAGATTCTCAAAAGCAGAACTACCAACTGGAGAGATAATTTCTACCTCTAGGACAGACGATTTTCCTGAAGGGACTAAGTTTTTTACACATGACGATCTTAGAGGAGGAGCAAGCCCTAACCAACCTTTTACATTTCGCAATAAAAAATATAATCCGACAAGTCGAGGAGGGTGGAGGTGTACACTTGATGGATTATCAAGACTTGAGAAAGCAGAAAGACTTATACCTCAAAGAAGCAACATCGGTTATAAATATTACTTTTCCGATTTTCCCTACAGTGAATCAGATAATCTTTGGAACGAGTTACTCTACGAACAAGACAAAAGTTATGTAGTCCAAACGAACGCAACCGTCATCCAACGCTGCATGCTCATGAGTACTGATCCGGGTGATTTAATACTTGACCCGACATGCGGTAGTGGCACTACCGCTTACGTTGCCGAGCAGTGGGGGAGACGTTGGATAACTATTGACACCTCACGGATTGCTATCACGATAGCGCGTAACAGGCTTCTCTCCGCGACTTATGATTATTACAAACTCAAGGATAAATCAGTAGGAATTGCGGGTGGATTACTTCTTGAAACTTCTCAACATATTAAGTTAAGCGACATCGCAAACAACGTAGCACTTGACCCAATCTTTGCTAAACACGATCCGATCCTGGCAGAGAAGTTGATGATGCTTAATGGAGAACTGAGGCATGTCACTCCTGAAATCAGGCAAAAACTCCAGCAAAAATTAGCAGCTAAAAAGAGTCGTGAGATTACAGATACTGAGCGGAGGCGGTGGAATCTGCCTGAAACGGCATGGGAAGAGTGGGAAGTGCCATTTGATACCGATCAGGCGTGGCCTGAGGCGTTGCAAGCGGCGTTAATCGCATATCGGGAAGCGTGGCGGGTAAAAATGGATGAAGTGAATACATGCATCACTGAATCTACAATACAAGAGGACTTGGTGGATCGTCCTATCATAGATAAAAACCTGCTGCGGGTGAGTGGGCCTTTCACAATAGAATCTGTGCAACCGCCAGCACAATCGCTAGATACTGAAGCAATACCTGTGACATTAGATAGGGAACCGGCGAATGCTGCAGCCTACTTGGAGCAGATGTATTCTTTGTTGAAAACAAGTGGCATTGATTTTGAAAATGAGAAAAAGAACTTTTCGCGACTAAACCGAATTGAGGGTGATATTTTTCACGTGGAAGGGCAGTTTGAAGATGATGATAGAGAAGTGGGAATTGTGTTTGGACCTCAACACGGTCCCGTAACGGCTTTGCAGGTAGAAGATTGCTTACGGGAAGCGAGGCGAATTTATAATGTACTATTGTTCGCAGGTTTTCACTTTGAAGCCGAGGCACAAGCGATCATTCAAGATGAGCACCGACATCTGCAGACACACTTAACACAAATTGCCCCTGATGTAGTAATGCGTGACCTACTCAGACAGACAGATAGTGATCGATTGTTCACAGTTATCGGGGCACCACGAACAGAAGTAAAAAGGGCAGAGGATGGTCAGTTTCGCGTCAGAATGGAAGGAATAGACGCTTATAATCCAGTCGATAACACAATTGAACCGACAGAGGCAAGTCAGGTTGCAGCGTGGTTTTTAGATGCCGATTACGATGGACGGACATTTTGTCCGACACAGTCGTTTTTTCCAAATAGAAATGCGTGGCAGAACATAGCACGTTCACTGAGAGAGGTAATTGATGAGGAGAATTTGGCGGCATTTTCTGGAACGGAATCGCTTCCGTTCACAGTGGGAAAACACAATCGCATTGCCGTGAAAGTTATTGACCGGCGTGGGAACGAGTTGATGTGCATTCATAAGTTAGGAGATAGAGATGGTTAGCAACCGCGATCAACAGAAAATACCGATTCAGCCTGTAGATGAACCAATTCTGTGTTCACCTTATGAGGAACCTACTGCTCATTGGGTTTACGACCCTAATACCGGTAGACCGAGTCGACAGGAAGGCCGCCGCGTTGCCGGTTATTGGGTGGAGGAGTACGGCACAACAAACGAGCAATTGGCACTAAACTTCGCCCGAGAAGAAGGGTGGAGTACGCTTCCGATAGTAGAAAAACTCCGCGATGATGTAAAACGGTGGCGCGAGTCAGGATATAGAAATGCTACGAACGTTACACGTCAACTTCTACAGTATTGGCAACGTGAAGGCAGGCAGCGACCCCTCTTTTTCTGTCAGTTAGAAGCGGTAGAAACCGTTATTTATATTGCCGAGATCCGTAGGGCAAAACACCGTCTCGGTTTTAAACCCAAATTTGAGGATGAAGATTTGGAGCAACTTCGTGACGATGAGTTAATCCGCTACGGGTGTAAAATGGCGACTGGAAGTGGGAAAACCGTCGTCATGGCGATGTTGATTGCGTGGGCATTCTGCAATCGAGGCAAGGTGCGTGCTGACACACGTTTTCCGTCTGTTGTGTTGGCTGTGTGTCCAAACCTTATTATTAAGGAGCGTCTACAGGTTTTACGTCCGGATTCGGATGGCAATTACTATGATAAATTTAATTTAGTACCACCAACGCTCAAGGCGTTCCTAAGACGCGGCAAGGTCAAGATTACCAACTGGCATCAACTCGATTTGGCTTCTGGGAACACAGAAAATGGCACATCGCATAAAGTTATAGACAAAGGGGAAGAGACGGTTGAAGCATACACTGAACGAGTCTTGGATGAACTTGCTGGACGCGGTGAAATTATGGTACTAAACGATGAGGGACATCACGCTTACCGCCCTCTTGAGTTTGAGGCAAAGCTGAACAGAGAAGAATTGGAAGAACAAGAAACCGCCACGGTATGGATTCAGGGACTCGATCGGATTCAGAAATCATGTGGAATTCGGTTTGTGGTTGATTTGTCTGCAACACCTTTCTATCTTCAGGGTAGTGGGCATCCGGAGGGTAAACCTTTTGAGTGGATCGTGAGCGACTTTGGATTGGGCGATGCAATTGAGAGTGGCATTACCAAGATACCGCGCATTCCTATCAGCGACAGTACTGGACGACCAGAGCCGAAGTATTTCCGATTGTGGGAACACATCACAGACGCGCTTGATAGTAAACCAAGTCCCGAGGACATCTATGCCGAAGCCAACGATGCATTAATAACGCTTGCCAGTCAATGGAAAACGCAGTTTGATGCAAATGGGAATTCAGATATACCGAACTGTATGATAGTTGTCTGTCCAGAGACAAGAGTTGCAGAAGAATTTCATCACCGTATTTCTGGAGAAACGGGGATGAATGGTGAAATAACTTATGGAAATAGTGATCTGTTTCCAGAACTTCAAAACAGCGAATCGGATGTTAATACATTTCGCATTGACAGTAGAAGGCTTTTAGAAGAAGGAAGCGATGCCGAGCGTCTCCGAAAGATTGTTGATACTATCGGTAAGGAGGGGCAGCCAGGCGAGCAAATTCGATGCGTAGTTTCGGTTTCAATGCTAAACGAGGGATGGGACGCAAATAATGTAACGCAGATTATCGGATTGCGTGCGTTTAAGAGTCAGTTGTTGTGTGAGCAGGTTGTTGGACGTGGGCTTCGGCGGATGAGTTATGACATTGATCCTAAAACGGGACTCCTTCCACCAGAGTATGTAGACATATATGGTATTCCCTTCACACTTATCCCGTTTAAAGGACGTCAGCGTCGGCAGCAAAGACCTGATAAGCCCACCTATCGTGTACGTGCCTTGCCAGCGCGGCGTGAGTACGAGATCCAGTTTCCCAATGTTGAGGGATATACCTTTGAGTTGCGCCATGATGCTATTACTGCAAATATTGGAGAGATGGAGGAACTTAAACTTGAACTTTCAGATACCCCCGATGAACTCTTCGCAGGCGGTATCACTTTGAGTGAAGGTAGACATGTTTATATCGGGGAACGCCAAATTCATGATAGACAAGCGTTTTATGAATCTAATCACTTTCAAACTATCAAGTTTGACATTGTTCGACAAATTTTGGCAAGACTTCCAATAGACCAATGGGAAAGGAAGCCTGTTCTGTCTCGTGAGCAGCTCTTCCCACAAATTTATCGACTTATAGATACCTACATGCTCCAGAAATTTAAACCCGGATATGTGGACCCGCGCGAGTTAGGCAACGTAAAGTACAAAAATCAGGTTGTGAATCTTTTCTTAGATGCTATTCAACCAAACACAGAGGCTGGTGAGGCACCGCTACTTCCAATTATCAATCCAAACAAACCACTCGGCAGTTCCAAAGATGTAGATTTCAGTACCACCAAAGACTGTTATCCAACGGAAAAAAGTCATGTTAATTTTGTCGCAGTGGATAGCACATGGGAAGCAAGTGCAGCGTTTCGACTTGAACGCTCAACGCGGGTTAAAAACTACGTTCGGAACGATGGTCTCTGGTTTACGATACCATACCACTTCGCTGGTGCGTCACGCGACTACGTTCCAGATTTTATCGTTGATATGACAGGCGGTACGCGTCTAATCGTTGAAATCAAAGGGAAAGAAACAATGCAAGACCAAGCGAAATATCAAGCAGCACGGCGGTGGGTGCAAGCTGTTAATCATTCCCAAAAGTTTGGTACTTGGGATTTTTTGGTCTGCCGCAACCCACGTATCTTGGCGTACGAACTTGATCGGTATGAGTAATTATAGAGTTGTCTTCTCCCGCTGACCCTAAAAGCACTTATTATTTTGACACACACAGAAACCCAATTAGAATCATATCTATCTGAACCGACAGACGAGGTGATAGCGGCAGTTGCTGCGTTGGAGGGTGACATCCTCATCCTCGGTGTTGGTGGGAAGATGGGTCCGACACTCGCTAAACAGGCGAAATGCGCGATTGATGCCGCGGGTGTATCGAAAAGGGTGATCGGTGTCTCCCGGTTCTCAACACCCGGTGTGCGGGAAACTTTGCTTGAAGATGGCATCGAAACAATCGTCGCAGATTTACTCTCGGAAGACTGCTTACAAAACCTACCCGACATCCAAAACGTCATTCTGATGGCAGGTAGAAAGTTCGGTTCAACTGACAATGAGAGCCTAACGTGGGCGATGAACGGTTACATGCCCGGACGCGTGGCAGAAAAGTTTCGATCTTCGCGGTTGGTTGTGTTCTCAACGGGTAATGTCTATCCGTTGACACCGGTTTCCCACGGTGGTGCGACTGAAAGTTCACCCGTTGCTCCGATTGGTGAATACGCGCAATCGTGTCTGAGTCGTGAACGGATCTGTACCTACTTTTCATTGCAACACGGCACACCGATGGCGATGTTACGACTGAACTATGCGATAGATCTGCGTTACGGGATATTGTTGGACATCGCTGAAAAAGTTTATGCTGAAGAGACAATCTCCCTCGAAATGGGCAATGTAAATGTGATATGGCAAGGTGATGCGAACGCAATCGTATTACGGACTTTCGCACATTGCCAAAGTCCACCGTTGGTGCTCAATGTGACGGGACCAGAGACAGTTTCTATAAGATTCCTTGCATCTTGTTTCGGTGTGGTTTTCAATAAACCGCCGCGCTTTGACGGTGAAGAGGCATCAACGGCATTGCTAAGTAACGCCGCTCAGTGTCATCAACTGTTTGGGTATCCGCGTGTCTCTGTAGGACAGATGATTGAATGGGTTGCAGAATGGGTGCGGATTGGTGGCACAACACTGCGTAAACCGACCCATTTTGAGGTGCGCGATGGAAAATTTTAATAGTTGTCAGTTATCAGTACGGTTTTCTACGAAAAACCTTTCAGTTTTCAGTTAAGAGACCACCTGGGGCAGGTACAAATTTTGTTGCTGCCACAAGAAGTTAACTGATAACTTTAAAAATATAGACAAAAAATGCGAATTCTGTTAGCATGGCAGAGCAGTGTTTTTGTGATGCTTTTCCTTGTAACCAATAGTGCTTTGTGCCAGCCACATCCGCCAACGCCAATTGCGTTTGCCTCGGATGTAAGCGGTAACTGGGAAATCTATCTGACAGATACAACCGGAAAGCGACCTGTAAATCTCACGGACACCCCTGCAGCGGATTACTATCCGACGTGGGCACCTGATGGCAGGCAGATCGCCTTTTTCTCTCGACGCGACGGAAATCACGAAATTTATGTGATGCAAGCTGACGGCACCAATCAGCGACGCCTAACGCATCACCCTGCGACAGATAAAGCACCGGCTTGGTCCCCTGACGGCACCCGCCTCGCTTTTACATCAAATCGTGATGGGCCTTTCGACATCTATCTGCTCCATCTCAATAACGGTGAAGTGGAACACCTCACCGAAAATCCGTTTGAAGACGAGGCACCAGCTTGGTCACCCGATGGAAAAACCCTTGTTTTCCACTCAAAGCGGGAACTTAATTGGGATATATACGTTATTAACGTAAACAGCCGAGTCGAAAAACGATTAACACATCAGCCTCTGATGGACACCTACCCGGCTTGGTCACCCGACGGGCGACAGATTGTATATGCGTCAATGCATGCCGAGGTAGCACTTGCGGATTTTGATCTATATATCATGGATGCAGTTGATGGTGCTAACAAAAAAGCCCTCACCGATACACCAACAGATGAGGCAGTTCCAGCATGGGCACCTGACGGTGATGCGATTGCCTTTCAATTTGAGAAGGATGGCAGATGGGTTATCCACCTCATGCGTGCCGATGGGAGTGAACGCCACGAATTGATTAACAACGGTGCTTGGGCAGCACAACCGAAATGGTCGAGTCGTGTTTCGGACGCACTTCCGATAGTACCGTTAGGATCACAAATTCAACTGTGGGGCAACATACGAGCCCGGTAAGAAAATGTAAGGTAGATAGACGGAATAAGCAATATAACGGTTTTTAGTATCAGGATACAATTTTCAGTTCCTTGACTTCTGATATAAATCAGACCCCTTCTTAACTGAGAACTGACAACCGACAATTAATAAAAGGAGAATCCTATGCGTTTCAAGACATTAGTATTCAGTACACTTTTCACTTGCGGTTTATTACTAACAATTGGTATGAGTTACGGTTATGAACGCGCAATTGAAGCAGAAGCAGCAGATACGATCGAAGCACCGATGATAGTTGCTGACGATGATGCAGCTTCCGGTGGACAATTCGTGTGGATGGAGGGACCGCCAGCGACCGGTGGCGGCGGCGAAGGTTGGGCAGAATATAAACTCCATATTCCAGCACCCGGCACCTATGCGCTATGGGGCAAAGTCCTCGCAACGGATGGCAATAGCGATTCATTCTGGGTAACCTGGCAGCCTGCCGATCCGGATGAAAATGCCCAAGAAACTCAGAACACCGAGTTCCGCTGGGGTGTTGCGCAAGGTAGCGAGTGGCACTGGGACCGCATTAATCACTGGTTAGACGGTGGAACGTTTGAACGGGAATGGGAGATGGAAGCAGCCGGAGAAACAACGCTCCGTATCGCAGTCCGAGAAGACGCTACCATGTTAGATGTGATCTTCATTACTGATAATCTTTCTGAGGACGAAGCGGAAGCAGGTCCGCGTGATCCGATCCCGGAAGATTCCCTAACACCTGTTGAACCGCAAGATAAACTCGCGACAACATGGGGCAAACTGAAAGCAGAACGATAGTAATTGACTTAACTTGACTGTGGGCGGTTCTCTGAATCGTCCACGGGTTTCAAAAATCGAAAGGAGGTATTTGGTGAAACACGGAATACTATTGACCCTAATTATACTAACACTCCCTTTATGTGGTATCGTAGGACTTCATGCTGAAGTTGGAATTGCGCTTGAAGCCGAGTTAGCGAACGAGATTGTAGAACCGATGATCATTGCAGAGGATAAAAATGCCTCTGATGGGAAATTCATCTGGATGGAAGGTGCCGCTGCCACAGGTGGCGGTGGTAAGGGGTACGCTGAATTTATCATCAATATTCCGCAACCGGACACCTACGCCCTGTGGGGTCAGGTTATTGCTTGGGATGGGAATAGCGATTCGTTTTGGGTAACTTGGCAACCCGCCGACCCGGACGAAGATGCCCAAGTAACCCAGAACACTGAATTCCGATGGGGTGTCGCACAAGGTGCTGCTTGGCACTGGGACCGGATCAATCACTGGTTAAACGGTGGCACATTTGACCGGGAATGGAAGTTCAAGGAAGCGGGTGAAACGGTGCTGCGTATCGGCGTGCGCGAAGATGCCACCATGATAGACACAATCTTCGTGACGAACAACTTAAAAGCGAACGAAGGAGACCTGCGTCTCCCAACTGATAAAGATCGAAAGATACAAGTTGAGGGGCTCGCAGTGGATGCAAAGGGTAAGGCTGCAACCACTTGGGGCGCACTAAAACGGGCGTATCGATAAGAAAAGGTGACACAGACTTACGTATGTCGGCTCTGAGATACGTGTATGTCTGATTTTCATAGCCTTGATATTGAGATCGTAGGCGCAGGCATGGCGTCGTTTCGACAAATCGATTATTGCGAAACATATAGCACTGCTCTCCATAATAGTTAATACGCCACAAGTCAAATCCACGTTCAAACTGAATAACCCGATCAGGCGGGCCGAGGCGAAGTTTTAACTTCTCCACGACTCGCCTATCGCGTTTAACAAGCGTATGTGTCGCATACGCAAGCCCTGAAAGAATCCCCACCAAAGCTATTTTCCCTCTTAATTTGACCGAAACACTTTCCGCTGCGGGTGTTACCCCTAAAAGAAGACATACAATAAGAACAACGGCGCAGATTTTTCCTGTTTTTATGCAGAAAATTTGGCATAAATTTCGCATTTGTGTATCATTTCTATATATTAGGTCTTGACAAAAGGAATATTTTAAGTGTATGCTAATTGGAACAAATAAAAAAGAATCGCTAATTGCGTCTGCAGCATGGGTTAGTGCAAGCCACAACTCACGCATTATCCTGATTGTTAGTTTGTAGAGAAGCAGACCGTTTGATTAGTGATTAACTTGGAGCGTGATTAGCATGCATTCTAAGGGAGAAACTCCCCCTGCAACGGATGCCCCAAATTGTACGGACCTCACTATTGAAGAAGTCAAGCAGGAGTTGTATAATCGCCATCACCCAAGCTTAACGTTTCTCGATATAGAAGCTCACGCGAAGACCGTGCACAGAATACGGACACTCAAACAGAAACATAACGTTGTGATGCTGGGTCACAACTATATGGAGCCGCTCGTTTTTGGATTGTCCGAAAAAGAGGAACAAGGTGATTCACTCGGTTTGAGCATGTACGCCGCGAAAACAGATGCTCCGTATCTCATCTTTAACGGTGTTCCGTTTATGGCGGAAACAGCGAAGATTCTAAATCCGAGTAAAACGGTATTAGTTGCCGATAAAACAGCGGGTTGCTCGCTTGCTGATAACTTCGGGGCAGAAGATGTTAAGAAGTTGAAAACCCTTTACCCGGGTGCGCCGGTGATGATTTATATCAACAGTTACGCCGACGCGAAGGCGGAATCGGATATCTGCTGCACGTCAGCGAATGCAGCGCACATCGCGAAAACGATGCCGGGGGATACGCTTATTTTTGTGCCGGATATCTTCTTCGCACAAAATTTGGAAGAAGAATTGAAAGGCGAAAAAAACGTTGTTTACCCGGGCAAAGACAACACGGCACGCGGTGCTGTCTGTGAGGTTCACGAGAAATTCACACTTGATGACCTTCTCGGCATCCGTGAATCTTTTGAAATCCCGAACGGACATCCCCGCCGCAAACTTTACGCGCACTGGGAATGTCGTCCGAATGTTTTAAAAGAGGCAGATTTTTATGGCAGTACCAGCCAGATTATGAAGGATATAGCGGAACGAGTTGCAGCAAACCAACTTGAACGTGCCTTTGTCGCCTCGGAGTGTGAGTTAACTTCCAATCTTGCGCAAGAATTCCCAGAAGTTCAATTCTGGACAGCCTGCTCAGTCCGATGTTCACACATGGCACAAGTCAATTTGGGAAAAATAGCGAATATTCTGGAAGCAATTGATAGGGACGAGAACCTCGACGAATATGAGATTACGCTGAACTCTGAAACTATTGATAAAGCCCGTGCACCCATTGAGCGAATGCTTGAGGCGAGTGTGTAATAGTTGTCAGTTATCAGTTGTCAGTTGTCGGTTAAGAGTTTGTGGCGGGACATTTCCTATCACTGCCACAGAAACCTCTTTAACTGAAAACTGAAAGATTTTTCGCAGAAAAATCGTACTGATAACTGATAACTCTTAAAAGCGTGTGATAAAAGAGACGCGGTGTGCGTTGCCTAAATTAGGGTCCGGCACAAAAGCGTAATCAAACTGGAAGTCAACGTTTGCTAATGCGTCCTCACCACTACGTCGGACCCCGATACCGAGTGCTAACCCATCGCTCGGATTCTCATTCAGACTGATCCGATAGCCGATACGTGCGGCGATACTATCGTAAAACCAGCGCTCCACCCCTACATGAAAGCTCGGATTTGCATCAAGGAGCGGGAGGTGTGCATCTGCGACCAATGCCCATAACTCCTGTGCGGGCATCGGTTTATCTGCTTCCGCCTCTGCCGCAGGCGGTTTCCATGTTCTGTATGCAAGTCCTCCGCGGAGAGCCATTGGCAAGTTTTCACCACCATCCAAGACCCCAGCGTTCTGAACAGCAATCCCGATACCGAGATGATTCTCAAGCAAATTTAAGACCAATCCGACATCAGCTGCGACACCGTAAGCATTTTGAATGTCCAATTGCTGCGAAATTACCTTCGCTGTACCCCCGATTGACATTGCTGTGCCGAGTGGATAGGCGACGGATAAACCTGTAGCAAACCCACCGATTGTTGCGGTACTATCCGGGTCTTCCGTTGGTCCTTGTCGGCGTTCAATCTCTGTGAAACTTCCGAGGAAACTGGCACCCCAGACGAGTTGTCCGGCACGCTGTGCGTACCCGATGGTATTATTATTAATGTCCGCGAACGAAAAGTGCTGCATTGCAGTCAACTCTCTGTCTTGGACAGCGGTTAACCCTGCCGGATTCCAAAAGATGGTATTAATATCGTTAGCAAGTCCAGCGAAGGCACCGCCCAATCCAGCGGGTCGACTGCCGCCCTCAATTTTCAGGAAAGCGGCACCAGCAGTTCCTGCGCCATCGTTAATATCAGCGTGCACACTTGGGGCAGCTGCAGTTATTATGAAAAGTGCCATTGCGATTAGAACGGCTCCCCTTTTCAGCATCATAAATTCTCCTTTTTCCAGTTTCCAGTTTCCAGTTTCCAGTTTCGAGTTAAGCGTCTTTGGAAACTGACAGACAACTGGTAATCTCTGGTGACTGGTCACTGGTAACTTCTTTTTAGTCAACAACAAGCACCTTTCCGACAGTGTTCGCGCGATTCCCCGCTGCATTGACGGCTTCTAAACGGAAGATGTAGAGTCCTCTCGCGACAAGGTTGCCTGACTGGTTCTCCAAATTCCATTTCACCAATTGATCGTTACGCTGTCCCGATACAACATCGGGATAGGTTTGTGATAGCACCATATCCCCGCCCCAATCATAGATGCTCAAAGTGAGTTCAATCGTCTCTCCGAACGGTACATTGACATCAAAGGAGAAGAAAGCAACATCCCGTTTTGAGAGACGGAGCGGATTTGGCCATCCAAACGTTGAACCGCGGAAGGTGAGCGACACAGACATCGTATATTTTCCGATGTCATAAACGGCGTAATTGCCTGCATTATCTGTGACGCGGACATCCAAATCGTATTCCCCCGAACGCGTCGGCAAGAAGTCAATTGACCACCGGCTCCACGGTTCTTCTTCCGCATTGCTGTCATCAACCGCTGGAACCGGGTCAATGGGTTGCTTATCGGGACCGGTACCTACAATTTCAACGATCCACACACCGGAAGGTGGTACAGGAATTTCGCCTTCACCAATTCGCTGTGTGCCTCCCGGATCGCTGGCTGTCCCTTCTAACGGCAACGGCTCATCGGTCAACTCGGTTTCACCACCGTCACTGGTTACAGCTGCGGTAGGTTCACCTATTTCATAGAGAAATTGCGTTGTGATAGAGTCGGTTGGTGCGAATCCGAGGAGTTCGGAGTCATTTCCAATACTGGTAACCGTGACTTGATAATGTCCTTGGAATCTCAAACCATCGGACTTGAAAATGAGGGTGTCTACCCCATTTTGCTGCGTGTTCCCAGCAATTTCAGAACCATCGGGTCCCCTAACAGTAATTTTTGATTGTGCAAGGTTAACCCCTAAACCTGTGTCAAAGATTTTTGCTTGGACGACGACACCACCGGTTGTAGAGACTGCGGTCGGATAATCTTCAGCATTGATGTCAACAAGCAGAGGTGCATCGTTGATAAGTAGTGTTCCGACATCAATCATGGGTGGACTGGTATCGTAGACGAAGACCTTTTCATAGGGTTCATCATCGTTTCCTGCGAGGTCTTTAGGGTTAACGGTAATTTGGTACTCGCCATCCGCGGAGCCGTTGTCTGCGAGCGGTACCGTGAGACGGAAGATGAGATTGCCTTGTCCATCGTCGTCAACTCGCCCTAAAATTTCAGTTGCATTCGGCGATAAGCGCTCAAAAGTTAGCCACTCCTCGTCAAGATTTTCCCAATCAATTCCAGAGGCGTTGTCAGTAAGGTTGACGCGAATTTCTGTTAGCGAATTATTAACCCCGGGTTGTGCAACGACAAGATTAATCACATCATCGCTCTCAATTTCTGGTGCCTGCGTGTCGTACATGAAGGTTAATCGTTGAACTTCGCCGCTCCGTCCAGAAGCACTGATTGGCGTAAACTCAATCGTATAGCGACCGTCCTCGGAACCGTCAGTCGCGAGGGGTCGAACCAGATTATAAATTAACTTGCCAGATGCACGCTGTTGTTGGCCGGCAACAACTTGATCCCCCGGATTTAAGAGGCGAAGCGTTGATAGATGATTTTCGTCATCTGTTTCGAGTTCCACTTCTATCTGCTCAACCTCTTCATTTGTGAATGCCTCGTCCGCTGGTGCGGTGACCGGTTCCGTTGAAGTGATTGTCGGCAAACGTCTTGACAATAGGAAATTCCGTTCAAAGAGGATTGCTTCCCCGTTCCCTGCCCTATCAACGGCTTGAACACGGATGATATATCGCCCATCCTCAACGAGTTGATTTGTATTCAGCGTTAATGCTGTTGTGCCATCACTGACAAGTTCCCCAGATATTTCGCTTCCACTCGGGCTAACCAGCGTCACCGTAGTCATTGCCCAATCAATACCACTGCCACCTTCATCATTAAGTGTTACCTGTATCTGTGTAAGATCATCGGTGAGGAGTGCCCCATCAGCGGGTACCGTGCTGACAAGGGTCGGTGCTTGGGTATCATAGATGATCGAGTGTTCAACAGTGTAAGGGTTCCCAGCTTTGTCTGCTAACTCAACAACAACGGTGTACTCACCATCCATACTGCCATCAAGGGGCAAGGGTTGGTTAAGTGTGAGAAAAAGTTGGTTTTCAGCATCATTCGTGAGCCGTGCTGGCACCAAGCTGCCATTCGCATCGCGGAGGCTGACTTTCTGATCCGACAACAGGAGGTCCGCGGGCCCCACATCCGAGATAGTGAATTGGAGTTGTGTTAAACTTCGGCTGATATAGGAGACGGGTTGACTTAAATCGATCGGGTCAGCGGCTATTATCTCTGGTTCTTGTGTATCATAAATGAACTCGCTGTAAACAGTGTTGCCCGCACGACCCACTTTATCAACAGGGAACACATATACGCTGTATCGTCCATCCGTCGTGCCATCCGTTGTGAGCGTTATCGGTTCCCAAACAAGCAGGCTAACGCCATCAGAGCTGGTTGTGCCGGGAACGACTGTCCCGTCAAGGGTCGCCACCGTAATATCTGAACCATTACTATCGAAGGCTAATCCTGTCTCCGTTGGATCAAGGATCTCGGCACCTATAACCATGTTGTTTGCATTAACATAGGCGACATCACCACTTCCGATTGTCTGAGTGTCCCCTATAACAACAGAAACGACTCTTGGCAACGGTATATCCAGAATGAAAGCGTAATTAGAAGCAGCTGATGCAACATTCCCCGCTATATCTTGTGGTGTGACAGAGAGCGTATACGTTTCAATCTGATTCAATTCCTGAAAACTGAGTGTTGCCTGAGACACGCCATCATCTTTCAATGTGATCGGAATCTCCACACCTGCGGATTCATCAGAGGTGCCAGCACTCATCAGCGTAATCACAGTATTATCAAAATCAACTCTCGTTGCCTCGTCAAATTGCAAAGTAATACTGCTGACAGGCTCCAAAATCTCGGTAACTTCTTGTGGGACAAGTTCTACCGGAGACTCAATATTTACCGTGGCGGAGGAGGGTCGAGGTGCTTGCGAGTCATAAATCAGAGCATGCTCCGAATTTAAGGTATTGCCGGCTCTGTCAATCAGGGATACCCTTATCGTATACGGACCATCCACACTCCCATCTCGAGCGAATGGGACCGAAAGCGTTAGATAGAGTTGACTCGTTAGTTCGTCGAAGGTTAACGTTGCTGGCACAAAACTGTTAGCAGCATCGATTAATTCAACCGTTTGCGCTTCTAAAAGCAGGTCCGCCGGTCCCACATCTTCAACTGTAAAGGTAAACTGGCTCAAACCGCCACCGACATAAGATATAGGTTGACTCAATATCAACGGAGCTGATGCGGTTATGCGGGGGCTCTCCGTATCATAGATAAACTGACGATAGACGACATCACCTTGTCTACCTACTTTATCAACCGGTGTGATCGCCACGGTATACCTACCATCGACACTACCATCCGTCGGAAGCGATATTGGTTGCCATATCAATTGATTCTGCCCTTCAGCGCGTGTCTGACCTGGAACGATTGTCTCCGAAGGACCTGTCACAACGATGCTTGAACCGCCTTCACCTAAATCCAGTCCGATGCCGGTAGCATCCACCAAAGTAGCAATTATTGTAGAATCGCTACCGTTGAGGAACACGACATCTCCGGTCTGTCCACCTAATTCGACGCTGCTCACACTCGGTAAGACGAACACAAGCCGAAATGAGTATTGCACAGCACCTTGAGCCACATTGCCAGCTATATCTTGTGGCGTGATAGACAAGGTGTACAATCCGGCTTGTGTAAGTTCAACAAAACGGGCAGTAAGTTGCGTAAGCCCATCAGCCGAAATATTGAGCGAAATTGCTTGACCATCGGGACCGACCAAGTTGACCACTGTATTAGTAAAATCAACGCGGGTCGCTTCCTCAAATTGAAGCGTAATACTGCTGATAGATTCCGAAATCTCGGTAACTTCTTGTGGGGCAAACTCTATCGCCGATTCAGTGTTTACTGAGACCGAGGCTAATTGGGGAACTTGAGAATCATAAACGAAGGTTTGCTCCGACTCCAGGGTATTTCCTGATTTGTCAACAAGAGACACCTTTACGGTGTATTCGCCATCGGCACTGCCATCTTGCGCAAGCGGGGTGTCAAGCGTGAGATACAGATGACTGTTTATCTCATCAAATGTAAGTGTAGCAGCAACAGGTGTGCCTTGGGGATCGGTAAGTTCTACTGTCTGCGCCTCTAACTCTAAACCGGCGGGTCCCACATCTTCAACAGTGAACTGCAGTGACTGCAGTGGTATGCGCGTGCCACCGATATAGGTAGCAGGCTGATTTAATGACACTGGATCAGCAGCAGTGATGCGTGGTTCTTGTGTATCATAAACGAACTGTCGATACACGATATCGCCTTGTCTTCCGGCTTTGTCTTTCGGTGTGACGATAACCGTATATCGACCATCAGCACTGCCATCGATGGGGAGAACTATAGGTGTCCACGTCAACTGGTTCGTTTCTTCATTGGCGGTAGTAATCCCGGGTGCCGGCAGCCCTGATTCAGTAGTGACAGTGATCGTTGAACCGCCATCACCTAAGTCTATTCCAGCACCACTCAAGTCTGCAAAAGTGGCAACTATGTTAGTAGAATCACCGTTAACATAAACGATAGTACCAAGTTTATCGCTAATGAGAACCAAACTGACTGCAGGCAAAGGCACATCAACCCGTAACCGGTAAACAAACGGAGCGGTACTTTGGTTACCAGTGAGGTCCTGTGGCGTAATAGAAAGCACATACTCACCGCGCTGCGTGAGTGCTTGGAAATTGAGTGTTAAGACATTTGCGCCATCATCCAGCCGGTTAACAGATATACTTTCGCCAGACGGATTGGTAAAGGTAACGCCTGTATTGGCGAAATCAATACCGCTAACCAAACTTTCTTGCGCGTTCTGAAAAGTTACAACAATTTGTGAAAATTCTTCAGCAACGGTTATTGTACTATCCGTGGAAAGTTCTGGTTGGGAATCGGTTGTGACCTGTACGCTTTCAATCTCGGGAAATTGTGTATCTAAAATGAGTTGAAATTGTTGTGTTAAACGTCGTCCGGTAAAATCGACGAAGGCAGCTGTTACGGTGTATTCACCATCTGCACTACCATCGCGTGGCAGCGGCGTTTCTATGTTCCAAGTTAACAGGTTATTTACTTCATCGTGTTCAAGTTCAGTCTGCGCAACAAGACTGTCTTGGGCATCTCTGACAGTCAATGTTGATGCATCAAAATCAATACCGGCACCGATGTAACCACTGAGTTCAGCGACAACTGTTGTCAAGTCGTTGACAGTTGTGATTTCGGGCATCGCTAACCGAATCTCAGGTTGGCTTTGGCTGACGAGATAGAATTCGCGCCGGACGGTAACGCCGAGGTTGCCAGCTAAGTCGGTCGGTGCGATTTCAATTGTATAAGTTCCGTCATCGGAACCGTCTAAGGCGATGGGTTCCGTGAGTGTCAGGGTGGCTGTGTTTGTACCGTTATTGGTTATATTCACAGGTACATCTATAGGAGTGCCATTGGCATCGCGAGTCAGTTGGAAGGTACTCTGAATGAAATCTATCCCACTGGTCGCTTCAGCAAGTACAATCTCAACCCCTGATAGTTCTGAGACAGTCTCATTAGCAGCTGGCGTGGTAGAAACGAGTGTAGGCAGTTGTGTATCGTAGACAAAATGGTAGTTGTAAGTCTGTGTATTGCCGAGGGTATCCGTAGCTTGAACGTTGAGTGAATAACGTCCATCTTGGCTTCCGTCTTGACTTGTCAGCGGTGTTTCCAAAACGTAAGTTAATTGGTTGCGTTCCTTCGCCAGAAACTCGCGTCCCGGAAGCGCATTAATCTGTCCACCAGTTCTGCTCGTACCGAAAATAATACGAATATTTTCTTCCAGATCGATGCCAACCCCCGCGTCATCAAAGGTCGCCACAATCTGTGAAAGCGGCTGCGAATGGTAAATCGTATCTTGATTTAAGGTAAAATCGGATCCCTCGTCAAAACCTAAGGTAACACGCGGCGCGAGGTTATCATAAATAAAAGGTATTTGTAAAGTTCCTGTTTCGTTGCCCGCCTTATCCCTTGCATTCACCTCAATCGTATATTCACCGTCCATGAGACCATCTTTTCCAGAAAGCGGTGATAGCAAAACCCAACGGATCTTATCAGCATTTGCGGGTTGTATTTGCCTACCCAACACAGCACCATTGGGACCGGTAAGACGGATCGTGGAAGCAGAGAGATCAAGACCATCTTCAAGATTATCCCTGAGCGTTGCTTCAACAAAATCCGTCGATTTGCTAACGCCGCTACCGGGGGTAAACTCGCCGCTTGAGGTGGCAATCTCTCTCAAAGTCGGTGCGACGTTATCAAAGGTGAAATTCAGGGTTCTCTCAGCAATGTTTCCGGCTCTATCGGAAATGGCAATTGAGGCGGTATATTTTCCATTTTCGGACGCAGTGTCCAAACGATTGCCAAGGGATAATGTCAACGCTGTTGCATCGTAACTGAGGTCTCCATCTATGGTAACGTTAGGTCGTTTTTGCACCGTAAATTTAGTTCGACTGGAAGCAAAATCAAGGGGTGTTCCTCCGGCAGCATCCGTTGTTACCTTAATCAGTTGGATCGGGACATTGATGAAGGCACCATCAACAAGCGTTAGATTTTCATTGACAGCGACTCGAGATATTAGAGGTGCTTTTGTGTCAATGGTGACAGGAAGCGACTCCGCCGTATTAGTATTCCCGCCCTTGTCAACCACCTGAAGTTTGAGCACATACTCCCCATCTGGAAAAACCCCGGAGCCCCTGTTGCCCCCGTCCCAAACATAACGATGACTCCCCTCACCTGTATTAAGACTAACAGACTGCCCAAATAGGGTTTCGTTATTACCTATTTTTCGGTAAAATACCAACTTATTTTCTTTAAGCCCCTCGTTCGTACCATAAAAGACATCAAGCCTATCAAGAACTCGGTCCCTATTTGGTGAGAACTCTGCCATCTGTGTGCCAATCGAAATCTCTGGCTTAGTTTTGTCTAATGTCGCCGACACCTCTGTCAACAATGGTTCATCGTTAATACGAGCGGCATCTATAGTTAATAAAATTGTGTAGGTCCCGTCTGATAGGTTACCTCCATTCCAATCGTGAGTTATGGTCTGGTTCTTACTGATGGTATGCTTTTTTTCACCATCGTCCCCCGTAGCACCGCCCTCACCAATAATACTATTTCCATCAACTGTGAGGGTGTAGTAATATTCGATAGGATCCTCAGCATCTCCAGTCACCCCAATGGTGATACGTAACCGCTGGTCATTTCCGTTGAAAACAGTATCATCTCCATCATTGTCAACAGCGGACAGTGACACAATGGATACCGCCCAAATATTAGTAGGCACCATTAAGAGTGCGAGACAAACGAAAATTTGACTTATGACAGCAAGTTTCAGCTTACAAGTTCTGCTGAAAGCGAGAAAATTCACCAAACCGGAGCGGATCGGCGATTTAGTGGATGGATCGTTTCCGTGCTTGTGTCGGTTTCGACTTTTGCGTATTGGCTTGTAAGTAACACCGTACATATTTTTGTTTTTAGTTTTTGGCACTCGTTTCTCCCTGCTTTTCGCGAGTCCGAAAGGTTGCAAAGACTTGGTGCTTCGCGTTGATTCACAAATTTTCCGGGCAGGTTCGGCACCCTACTCCGGTGTCGGCACCTCCACTTTTCAACACAACAAGCGGCATCTGGAAAGCGTGTTCGTACATGTGAACATTATCCTTGACCTGTCTGTGAACATTATCCTTGACCTGTCCTTGTATTGAAGGGAGTGTGTCGAGAACTTCTCCGTATCTATTAAATGCTTCTGACGCTTTAGGTTTATGCTCTTGGGGAACAGATGCATGAATCCCCTTTGTATCTGTTAGACGCAAAAAAATCAATTAGGTTGATAAAAATTACAGAAAAACAACAGAGATACAATACTGCTACAGTGCGCGGTGGTAAACCGCGCCTGCAGTCTGTAGAAGCACAACCTAACCGATGTCTCCATTAGCAACCATCGTCAATAAAGCAGAATCATCGACTGTGAGCGGTAAATTAATCTTCGCACGCCGTCGGCTTGACTCATACGTTGCGAAAATGAGTTCTGCCCCTTGAAGTGCTTTACGTCCGCTGAGTTCAGGTTCACGTCCGGTTTTAACACTATCAACGAGGTCAAGGACAGAGAGTACTGTATCGTCTCCTTTAGGCGTAATGTCGCTTAAATCAGGGATTTCCCATTCGTTGGAACCGGCGCGCAGCATACGAACGGGTACACCACCGCCGACATCAATAATACCTTCAGTGCCGATAAGTCGATTTGCGAATCCATTTAAAGAGACACCGCCTGTCGTTAGCAATCCTTCTACGCCGTTTTTCCAGCGGAACCACGATACCCCGCTCGTCTCAACCTGGGTCCCGAAGACGAGTTTCTCTTCTGCTACATCTATTTGACCGATTACCCAGTCAACAGGTTCGTCATTATTGTAAAAGAGGAACATATCAAACCAGTGTGTTCCCCAGTCGAGCAGATTTGGACACGAACCTTCAAGGCGACGTAATTCACCGATTGCCCCTTCGTTTGCCAGTTGTCTCGCCTTGACAAATTGTGCCCCAAAACGACGCTGATGACAGAATGTAATCACGACATCGTTATCCACACAGGCCTGATAAAGTGCCTTCGCATCACCCCATGTCGGTGCCATCGGTTTCTCTGAATGGATGGCTTTAATACCGCTGTTGGCAGCAGCAATCACCATGTCTCGATGCAACGCAATCCATGTGCAGACACTGACGAAATCGAGTGATTCTCTATCCAACATCTCTTGATAGTTTTCGTAAGTGTTGGAAACTTCAAACTGCTCAGCAAAGTCGTTTCGTGCGTTTTCAACTGGGTCGGAACAGGCGACGACTTCAACATCTGGAGATGTCTGATATCCGCGTGCGTGGGAGCGTCCACGTCCGCCACAACCGATAATACCTGCTTTAAAAGTTGCCATTATAAATTTCCTTTCGGCGCGATTCGGAGATCGCACCTACGATTTGTTTAAGTTACAGGACTTACGAAATTGCGTCTAAAGCAATATATTGCACCCAAAAAGTCGATATTTTAATTATTTAACCCCCTAAATCCCCCTTATCAGGGGGACTTTAAGAGGGAACGCATAAGTTCTAATCCAATTGGCTCAAAAGTGCGTTGTCTAAATCAATGCCATTAGCGAGATGCGCTTTCCGCTGACGGTATGCTCGCTCACCGGGAATAAGGATTTCTGTAACCCCTGCTTCTCGTCGATTCTCCTTGATGCGTGCGACAAGTTTATCGACCTCCGCCTTGAATTGGGTCAACGGCACAAAACTTGTTGGATCGATCGCAATAATGAGCAGACCGTAGTTTGCCCCGGGCGGTGGAATTGTCGCGGCATTGACTAACGCACCGGCAAGGATTTGTGTTATGAGCGCGAGTCCAAATCCTTTATGCCCACCGAACGGACGGACACCGCCTTTTAACGCCGCGCCTGCGTCCGTTGTCGGTTCACCTTCCGGACTAAACGCGATGCCCTCAGCAATTGCGGTACCCTCTCGCATAGCAACGAGAAGATCTCCATTGGTAATCGCAGCAGTAGACATATCAAACAAAATTGGGACTGTATTAGATGGTATCCCAACAGCGATTGGATTTGTTCCTAAAATAGCTTCCGTGCCGCCTTCAGGCGTAATTCGGGGCAGACAATCCGCAAAGAGTAGTCCGATTATATCTGCTTTCCGCGCCATATCAACATAATATCCTGCCATGCCGCAATGTGATGTATTATAAACCGCAATGATACCTGCACCGCGCTGCTTTGCGCGTTCAATGGCAAGCTCCATTGCTCGATATGCGACGAGATAACCGGGCTGATTCCCACCATCAATCCGTATACACTGTTCTCCCTCTTTGTCAACCCGAATGTCCGTTCGCTCACCCTGTTCGTAGCGGCTTTTAATTCCGGTTAACCGGATAAAGCCGTGTGTTTTTCGTCCGCGAAGTTCGGCTTCTAACAAGATATCCGCGATGATTGCGGCATCCGTTGTGGACATCCCACATTTTTCCAAATAAGTTTCCGCGAGTTCTCGCGCATCAGCAACGGAAATATGCACGTTGTTGCTCCATTTCTTTGGTACAGCAATTTAATTCAAGTTTCTCGGCTTTATGGACAGATAGCATCCTTCTAATGCTCTATAGAAGAGGATACGGCCAATGGATGCCACGCTGTCCCGAGAATCCCGGACCAACAGATGGACTATACGTCTGATCAGGTAGCCCAACAAGTATGTCGCCCTGAACCCAGTTCACATCCGTTCCGTAGAATTCATTAACAAGAAGGTTCGTCAACCGCTCTCGGACCTTAGCGTGTTCTTGTGAATCTGCGAGATTATTTAATTCCTTTGGATCCCTTTGCAAGTCGAAGAGCTGGAAGTAGTTTCCGACAGCATAGTAGATGAGTTTGAAACGACCTTCATGAACCATCCGAGTTGCCTCCATATCCTCACCATCACCATATTGTCCATACAACCATTCTCGTCTTTCTTCGCCTATCATCGGAATACCTTCAACTGTGTTAGGAATGTCGAGTCCAGCGAGGTAAAGTAATGTCGGCATTACATCCTGCCACCCGACAAGTCGTTCATCAATGCAATGATGCCCCACTCTCTCATCGCCTGCAACTCCTACTAACAGCATCGGCACATTCGCAGAATCTTCATAAAAGAGTCGTTTTGCCCAAAGCCCATGGTTACCAAGCATATCACCGTGGTCAGAGGTAAACAAGAGGATCGTGTTGTCCAATATACCCTCTTCCCGCAACGTGCCGATCACCACGCGAAGCTGATGGTCGATGTGTGTGCAAAGCGCGTAAAACGCTTGGCGCGCCGATCGAATCAGATCCTCCGTAAAATGCGCGTATTTTCCCTGTATCAATTTTAGTGTGAATGGCAACTTTTCTGTATCCTGTGCCCATTCACCGCAATAGGGCATATCCACATCGATATCGCGGTACATGTCCATATAGCACTGAAGTGGAGCCAAGGGTGGATGTGGATGACAATAAGAAAGGTACCAGAATCCAGGACGGGTCGGGTCACGCCTTTTAATCATCCGGACCATCTGTTGCGTGGTCCAGTTTGTCTGGTGACAATCTTCGGGAAGGTGCCACGGTCTGTTAAAATAGTCATTATTGGATATGCCATGTGCGAACTGTTGACCGGCATAACCTCTATCACCAAGAAACAACTCATAGTCGTCTACTGCCCCATCCTGAATACGGCCTTCCTCTACTAATAATACATCGTCAAACCCGATACGGCTGCGTTGAGGATAGACATGTAGTTTGCCGGCAGCATAAGCCTGATAGCTGGCATCCCGAAACGTCTGGGCAAGTGTTGGAAGTCCATTTAAGCTTAAGCTCTCGTTGAAACGCGGTGCTCTACCAGTCATTAATGTTTTTCGCGCGGGAGCACACACTGGACACTCACTGTAGCCACGTGTGAAGCGTGTACCGCTACGTGCGAGGGCATCCAACGTTGGTGTTTGAATAGCAGGATGCCCACTAACACCTAACAGCGAGTTTGGCCAATGATCTGTTGTAATTAGAAGTACATGCGGTTTATTTTTCAATCTCTTTTTCACAATTTAAATCTCGGTATTATCCGCTTTTTAATTTGGATGTTGACGTTTGTATTTAATGCTGCTATACTTTAGCGCAACTCTGGTTGACTGTCAAGATGTATTTGGCAAGTCACTTTTTTACGTGTTACTGTAGGCGCGGTTCTTTTAACCTCGCAGAAATACCCAAGGAGGGACTACAGATGGCGAATCAAAAGCACGACCTCGTTGAATATCCGATTCAAGAAAATGTTCGGTTAGAGTCATACTGGCGCGACGATGCCGGTGGCCGCGGTCCCGCTGCATCGTTGTTTGTCTACGACGATGAGATTATGCGTTTCGATTGCTTTGGTGGTGATAATGGACATTGCCACTTCAACCTGCGACAGACGCGAGGCAGAAGATGGATGTATCCAGATGGCTCGTTCCAAGATCATATCCAACAGAGCCTGTTTGATCTCCGTACAAATCTGAACTTCTGCCTCCAGACGCACCAAGATGAGAGGGTTCAGGACGTTCAGATAGAACGGGAGAGTTTGGAACAGGCAGCTCAACAGATGGAAGCACACTTGTTAGTACTTGCTGACAAACTGCAGCGCGACACGGCATGAAAAATACCGGCAGCAAGCCGATAACGGAGGTTTACGGAACTTATGCTAAAACCGTAGTTAAACCAACGCCGTTGTTTCTCGCTTGGCGCAAGGACAAAAAACATGAAAGTCGTGACTGCAGCGGAAATGCGCCAGATCGATCAGGACACAATTGAAGGCATCGGCATTCCCGGCATTGTCCTTATGGAAACTGCTGGGAGTGCTATTGTCCGCGCGATTGAACAGCATTATCCGAGATACCAACGTATCGGTATTTTCGTTGGCAAAGGCAATAACGGCGGCGATGGCATCGTTATCGCTCGTCAACTTGCCCACGCAGGGCGCGACGTGCATCTTTTCCTCGTTTCCCCACCGGAAAGTTTCACTGGCGAAGCAGAGATTAATCTTCAGATTGCGAAACGTTTAACAGCAAGTTTTGGAAACCTACAAGCTGCGCCAAAAGGTGGGCTACAGATTGAGACAATCTTGACGGATACCGCACTCAAATCTGATGCCAATATCGCCAATTGTGAACTCCTTGTAGATGCCATTCTCGGCACGGGACTACGCGGGACGGTACGCAGTCCAATCGCCACTGTCATCAAAACTATTAACACCCTTTCAATACCCATCCTCTCCGTCGATTTACCTTCTGGTCTGGATGCGGACACGGGACATCCGTTGGGTACTTGCGTACAAGCCGATAGAACGATAACAATCGGCTTACCTAAAAGAGGACTGTTGGTACATCCGGGTGCCGAACTTGCTGGGGAATTGGAAGTCGTTGACATCGGTTTCCCGGAACAAGTTGTAGACGCACAAAATATTAAGGTCAACTGGACAACGACAGCAGAAGTATCACAATGGGTACCACCACGCCCGTCTGCATCTCACAAAGGAACTTACGGGCGCGTCCTCGTCGTTGCTGGCTCGACAGGTATGACAGGCGCAGCAGCACTCGCGAGTGAGGCGGCTTTGCGCGTCGGGGCAGGATTGGTAACACTGGCAACGCCGAAACATCTCAACCCAATTTTAGAAGGTCTCTTGCCTGAAGTGATGACGTTGCCGCTACCAGAAACGGAGTCCGGCAGCCTATCAGCATCTGCAACATCTGCTATCCTCGAATTTGCAGAGAAGACGAAATCTGTGCTCGCAATAGGTCCTGGGCTTTCCCAACACTCAGATACAGTGGCACTTGTTCACCAACTGGTCGGTGAGAATCGAGAACAAGGACTCGGATTACGGATGGTTATTGATGCGGATGGATTGAATGCCCTCGCAAAAGCACCAGAGATCATCTCATTATTAGATAGAGACACAGTACTCACACCCCATCCAGGGGAGATGTCTCGGTTAACAGACACCCCAGTGCCTACATTAGAAAACGACAGGATTAGCACCGCTCAGCAGTTTGCTAACGAATGTGGCGTGACGCTCGTATTTAAAGGGGCACCGACGGTTACCGCGGGCGCAAATGGGGAAGCTTGGATCAATTCCACGGGGAACCCGGGCATGGCGACAGGCGGCATGGGGGATGTGCTAACAGGCGTGATTGCAGGGTTAATGGCACAGGGACATGCAAGCGAAACGGCAGCTGTACTTGGTGTCTATATACACGGTTTAGCGGGAGACATCACTGCTGAGGCATTGGGGATGCATGGACTCATCGCAAGCGATGTGTTGAAGGCGGTGCCGAAAGCAATTTCTTCGCTGATATCACAAAACAGTAGTAAAACACACGATATTTAGAATAAAGGAGCGATTATGGAACTCGGATTGACTGGAAAAGTTGCTGTCATTACTGGCGGAAGTGAGGGGATTGGAAAGGGGATTGCCCTCCGTCTGTGTGAAGAGGGCGCGAAAGTTGCGATCTGTGGGAGACGTGAAATGGTCTTGGCGGATGCCGCTGAAGAGATTCGGGCACAAACCGGTGGCGAAGTACTCGCTATTCCGGCGGACGTAACGAAACCGGAAACACTGGAAAATTTTATCGGACAAACCGCGAGCCATTTCGGAAAGATTGATATTTTAATCAATAACGCCGGTCGTTCAGCGGGTGGTGATTTTGAAACCGTGAGCGACGAAGCATGGTACGATGACTTAGACCTTAAGTTAATGGGTGCTGTTCGCTGTGCGCGGTTAGTGATCCCGCACCTGAAAAGCAACGGTAGTGGGCGGATTATCAATATCACGCACCCGGGAGGCAAACAGCCGAGTGCGGGTTCGTGTCCGACCTCTGTCAGTCGAGCCGCTGGCATCGCTCTGACAAAGGCACTCTCTAAGGAACTCTTACCTCACAAAATCTTGGTTAATACTGTCTGTCTAACCTCTATTAAAAGTGCCCAAGGCGAACGCGCATGGAAAGCAGCAGGCTCTCTTGGAACACTTGAGGAATATTGGGAGGCGCGCGGGGCAGAACATCCGCTCGGGCGTTTAGGTGAACCGAGTGAGGTAGGCAATCTCGTTGCGTTCCTTGTCTCGGACTGTGCATCATTTATCACTGGAACGGCTATTAATATTGATGGCGGACTTTCTGCTGTTGTGTGAAGCGATAGGCTTTACGTAAAATATCTTTCGCTGCTTGCTGGATGGCAGACTGGAAAAGTGGAAGCATTCCGAAGGTTCTATGAAGAAGTTTAATTTGGTAATTTGCGAACCATAGATATCTTGTTTCATGTTTTCTTCTATGAGGGGCATTATCTGGTCGTCTGAATCACGGAAGGCGCGGAAGACACAGAAGACGCGGAATGAAGAGATTCTTTTTTGACAGCCTCTATCTTTTAGGAAAGCCAATGTAGAAGTTAGCGTCGCCTTTTCAGCGTGTTCCGCGTAATCCGCGATTCAGACAGAAAAGAGATCAGAATTACCGAATTAATAAATTGATCTTCATTCAACCTTCCTATGAACTGCCTTTATATTTTTCAACGCATGGAGAACAACATGGAAACTTATAAAATCTATCCAGTCGCAGCGGCAGACGCATCGACTGCCTTCCAAGTAGAATTGGATCCGCACGCGATCGCTGCTGCGGACGAACTCGAAAATAGTGGTTCCCAAGGCACTGAAAGAGAAGAAATTCTACAGAAACACCTCGGTGCTGATTATGAGAAAGGTTACCGAGGTACCGCTTGGGGTTTGCACGGCATCTCCGAAGGCTTGACACCTGCACGCTTGGCAGTCTTATTGGAAGCACACGGTGAATACTTTGATCCGTGTGCCGAACGCGAAACATTTGACCACAGTTTGATGGTTAATGTTGAAGAGGAATTGGCATCGCAGTTGGAGGATATTCCCGAATCTGTTTTAGAAGCAATTGTAGAGGAATACAAGGCTGAATTGTTAGGCGCGTAGTGCCATAGTTTTTATGCAAACTTTTTTAGGGAACTTTTCCACGCAAAGGGTGTGTAATAAAATACTGATGACGGAAACACGCGTTTCAGAAACAGAAGCAACGCTTTTACAAGCCTAAATGAGCGCGAGGCTAACAAAGGAGACTTAATGAAATGATACTTAAAAATATTGTGCAGATAGTTGCAATTTTGATAGTTTTGAGTATTTTCCCTTTTTCTGGATTGCAAGCGGAACCGATAGTACTTGGCAAGGCAATAACATGGGTGAAAGCTGGAGATAGATGGGATCCCTCGCAAATGGCATTAGTACGAACAGAATTTGATGAGGAAATCTCATACGGTTCTAAAGAATACACAGGACCACAAACCGTACAGGCACTAATGTACATTTTTGATGAAGCTTATAACCGCAAGCACTCACGTACCGTATTGACTGTATTCTCAAAAGCAAGTATTGCTGAAATCAAACGGAACGAAATGATGGGGATTCATGCCTGGTCGGAACTGCTTTCAAAAGAGGGTGTTCCTATCACGTTTAAGGATCGTGAAATAGATGCACGGTACCCTCGAACAGCATGGCTTCAACTTCTTTTGGAGAGAGGCGTTACTATAGAAAGTCTTATGGATTATTTTTTCTGTATGGCACATCGGCATCAGTTAGCATTTTTGGAGAATAGTCCGCATCTTTGGAAAACCGAGACTCACGGTACTTCGGCGATAGATGCCTGGG